>NZ_FZOX01000004.1:0-2500 GCF_900188215.1 Tardiphaga sp. OK246 | reverse complement strand
ATGATTAAGAAAGACCAGTTTGCTTCGTAAGATCGAACCGACAACGAGGCGGTCAAGCTTCGTTGAAAAGGAATAAACATGCGGAAGCTTTGCAAGCAAAGCGTTCGCACTCAATTCCTGGAGATTATGATTGCGGCACCCGCAATTGCTTGCAGATCCGAACCTCGGAACGATCTCCTCTTTACGATGTCATAAATCCCGCAGTCGATCTCGTAAGACCGACAAGCGAAGTTATACCGCGGACTAAATCAGGCGCTGCCCATATGGCGCGCACTGTCTGAACACACTGAATGTTTGTTACGATCTCAACGTCGCCATCCAACCAAAGTTTCTGGTGGAGGCAGACGGGATCGAACCGACGACCTCATGCTTGCAAAGCACGCGCTCTCCCAGCTGAGCTATGCCCCCGTTCCAGAAGACGAATGCTCAACGCTGAATGGCGCGTTTTGCAGATGCGATGTCGTGACGTGAGCAGCAGCCTTGAAAGCAAAGCGCGCAAATATGGTGGGCCTGGGAAGACTTGAACTTCCGACCTCACGCTTATCAAGCGCGCGCTCTAACCAACTGAGCTACAAGCCCTAACAACAAAGGACTGCGCTCGGCTCATCGACATGACCTTGCGATCAAACGCCAATAAGCAGCACGAGCACGCCCCAGCGTGTGTTCGTCCGCGAAGAAAGAGAAACGAAGACGGCGGTGTCCCGCCTATGCAGCTCAGACATTGATCCAATGTCTGGCCACTGATGTTTCAAAAGAGGATCGATAGAAGCAAGCTTCTGAAGATCCATCCTTAGAAAGGAGGTGATCCAGCCGCAGGTTCCCCTACGGCTACCTTGTTACGACTTCACCCCAGTCGCTGACCCTACCGTGGTCAGCTGCCCCCTTGCGGTTAGCGCACTGCCTTCAGGTAGAACCAACTCCCATGGTGTGACGGGCGGTGTGTACAAGGCCCGGGAACGTATTCACCGTGGCATGCTGATCCACGATTACTAGCGATTCCAACTTCATGGGCTCGAGTTGCAGAGCCCAATCCGAACTGAGACGGCTTTTTGAGATTTGCGAGAGGTCGCCCTTTTGCATCCCATTGTCACCGCCATTGTAGCACGTGTGTAGCCCAGCCCGTAAGGGCCATGAGGACTTGACGTCATCCCCACCTTCCTCGCGGCTTATCACCGGCAGTCTCCTTAGAGTGCTCAACTAAATGGTAGCAACTAAGGACGGGGGTTGCGCTCGTTGCGGGACTTAACCCAACATCTCACGACACGAGCTGACGACAGCCATGCAGCACCTGTGCTCTATGCCCCGAAGGGAAGGTTCCATCTCTGGTACCGGTCATAGACATGTCAAGGGCTGGTAAGGTTCTGCGCGTTGCGTCGAATTAAACCACATGCTCCACCGCTTGTGCGGGCCCCCGTCAATTCCTTTGAGTTTTAATCTTGCGACCGTACTCCCCAGGCGGAATGCTTAAAGCGTTAGCTGCGCCACTAGTGAGTAAACCCACTAACGGCTGGCATTCATCGTTTACGGCGTGGACTACCAGGGTATCTAATCCTGTTTGCTCCCCACGCTTTCGTGCCTCAGCGTCAGTTATGGGCCAGTGAGCCGCCTTCGCCACTGGTGTTCTTGCGAATATCTACGAATTTCACCTCTACACTCGCAGTTCCACTCACCTCTCCCATACTCAAGACTTTCAGTATCAAAGGCAGTTCTGGAGTTGAGCTCCAGGATTTCACCTCTGACTTAAAAACCCGCCTACGCACCCTTTACGCCCAGTGATTCCGAGCAACGCTAGCCCCCTTCGTATTACCGCGGCTGCTGGCACGAAGTTAGCCGGGGCTTATTCTTACGGTACCGTCATTATCTTCCCGTACAAAAGAGCTTTACAACCCTAGGGCCTTCATCACTCACGCGGCATGGCTGGATCAGGCTTGCGCCCATTGTCCAATATTCCCCACTGCTGCCTCCCGTAGGAGTTTGGGCCGTGTCTCAGTCCCAATGTGGCTGATCATCCTCTCAGACCAGCTACTGATCGTCGCCTTGGTAGGCCTTTACCCCACCAACTAGCTAATCAGACGCGGGCCAATCTCTCGGCGATAAATCTTTCCCCGTAAGGGCTTATCCGGTATTAGCACAAGTTTCCCTGTGTTGTTCCGAACCAAGAGGTATGTTCCCACGCGTTACTCACCCGTCTGCCACTGACGTATTGCTACGCCCGTTCGACTTGCATGTGTTAAGCCTGCCGCCAGCGTTCGCTCTGAGCCAGGATCAAACTCTCAAGTTGGACTTGAAACTTTAAACCGGCTGATCACAACGTATTGACGAGGTCCCACCATACTAAATCGACCAAACCGAAGTTCAGCCAATCTGCTGTCCGCGCTTCACAGCGCTAACAACGATGGTGTTAACCTTTGTTCAAAACGTGTACCGCCGAAGTCTTTCGTCCGGCCCCGCCTCAAGAAGCCGAAGCTTCCATCGAACGAGACCCGCAAGGACTCCGCCG
>NZ_FZOX01000006.1:0-477660 GCF_900188215.1 Tardiphaga sp. OK246 | reverse complement strand
TCGAAACGCGTTCGGCCAAGTGCTTTGCGGCTACCCTGTCCCTCCGCCCTGGGACATTAATTTTGGTGATGGGACCGTTCGCCATGGCAGATGTGCAAGCAACCGAAAAAACACCGCATGCGGAACGTCGGGCAATCGCTCGGCGCCTCCGAAAGTCCTGATGCACTCTCAATTGCGGAAGACCGCATCGCATCAGGCCCAAGGGTGCAACGGGCACCTGGCGTTCCGCACGCCCTCTCACAAGGGGGCGGGAATGCAAGAGACGACGGCGCCCCCGCGCCGCAAACAATGGGGGCGATGACGCATGTCTGAAGAGCAGTGGCTGTTTGACAGTTGAATCCGTGAATGACGTGACGCGCTATCGGCGCCGCACCACACCCGCCGTCATGCGCGGGCTTGTCCCGCGTATCCACGTCTTGGCGACAAAGGAAGGCGTGGATGGCCGGAACATCCAGCGAAGCTCGCTTCGCGCTGTCCGGCCATGACGAGCCTCGCTTACGCCGCCACGACCTCACGCGGCTGAGTGATCGCGATATGCTGGCAATGCGCCACGGGTGTTGTGCCATTGGCCACGATGAGCGCATCGAGCTCGACGAACCGATGCCCCTTCTTCTCATAATTGGCAGTCACCTTCGCCCGCGCGATCAACTCGTCATCGGTATTCGCGGTCGCGAGCAACTGCATCCTGCTGCCGACGTGAATCCACGGCCCGAGCAGCGCATTGTCCACCAGCACCTTGTTCATGATCCGCTGCAGCACGCCGGGATGCACGATGCCCTCGCGCAGATACATGGCATCGGTCTCGCGCACCTCACCCAGATATTCGGCAAGTCCATCCTCCGGCCAGACCCGCGGCGCGGTGCCGAGCCACTTGTCCAACGCGTAGGAATTGGCATCCACTGGAAGCCGCTTCGCAACAGCCGCCGTGTCCGGGAAATCGTCCAGCGCAGGCACTACCGGCCGCTGAGTCAGCGATGCGGTCCCGGCCGCACGAATCTCGCCGCCGCCCTCAACGCTCAGCGCGAGCCCCTCGCCCGCTTCCTCGGCGATCACCTCGACTGTCTCGCCGTCATAGACCGGCTTGGTGAAACGGGCCTCGATCAGGCCACGCTCCAAAAAGTCCCGTCCCCAGTGCTGCACCGGCGGATGGATCATATAGGCCAGCACGTCGACGCCAGGCACCAATCCGCCGCTGAAGCCGAATTTCCGGGCGACAGAATCGTCATGCATCTTGTTTTCGGACTGTTTGGCCGTGTTAAAGGCCTCAACACGGTACGGTTCGAGCCGTTTGGTCATGATTCCTCCCGAAAACTGCGCGAAATTGAGTGTTCGCCTTGGCAGGAGATGATACCCGTCACCATGTTCGAGGCAAGGCGACGGGCGGGGAACTGTCCCGCGTCAGCGCCACATCGCCCACCCGCAAATGACTGCCTTTTCGTGGAACTTGTGCTCCCTTGACCACACGCATCTATATCGACGCCGACGCCTGCCCGGTAAAAGACGAGATTTACCGCGTCGCCGCCCGCTTCAGCCTGCCTGTCAGCGTGGTCGCCGGAAACTTCATCCGGGTGCCCGACGATCCCCTGATCGAGCGGATTGCCGCAGGTTCGGGCATGGATGCAGCCGATGACTGGATTGCGGAACGCGCCCAGAAGGGCGATATCGTGATCACGGCAGACGTCCCGCTGGCCAGCCGCTGCGTCAAGGCGGGCGCCGCGGTAATTGCCCCTAACGGCAAGCCGTTCACAGAACAATCCATCGGGATGACGCTCGCGGTACGCAACCTGATGACCGATTTGCGGTCGTCAGGCGAAGTCACTGGTGGTCCCAAATCATTCGCGCCGCGCGATCGCTCGGCGTTCCTGTCGGCCTTGGATCAAACCATCCGCCGCATCCAGCGCGACCCGGCCTTTGCGCCCGCGCCGAAACAAAGTTGAACTGATCTTATGGCTCCTCCGCTTATCCAGCTGAAAGACATCTTCCTGACCTTCGGCGGCACGCCGCTACTCAACGGCGTCGAACTCTCGGTGTCGCAGGGCGAGCGCGTCTGCCTGATCGGCCGCAACGGCTCCGGCAAGTCGACGCTCCTCAAAATCGTGGCGGGGATCGTCGAAAACGACAAAGGCAGCCGCTTCGTGCAGCCCGGCGCCACCGTGCAGTATCTGCCGCAGGAGCCGGACTTCTCCGGCTATGCGACGACGCTCGCTTATGTCGAGGCCGGCATGGGCGACGGCCACAACATCTATCAGGCACAATATCTGCTCGAACAGCTTGGGCTCACCGGCCATGAAGATCCGAACAACCTGTCCGGCGGCGAAGCGCGCCGCACGGCGCTGGCCCGCGTGCTGGCGCCAGAGCCTGACATCCTGTTGCTCGACGAGCCCACCAACCATCTCGATCTCACCACGATCGAGTGGCTGGAAGGCGAACTGGCCAGCCGGCGCTGCGCGCTGGTGTTGATCAGCCATGACCGCCGCTTTCTCAGCAACCTCTCACGTGCCACCGCCTGGCTCGATCGCGGCCAGATCCGCCAGATTGATCGCGGCTTCTCGGCCTTCGAACAGTGGCGCGATGACGTGCTCGCGGAAGAAGAGCGCGACCAGCACAAGCTCGACCGCAAGATCGTCAATGAAGAACATTGGCTGCGCCACGGCGTCTCCGGCCGCCGCAAGCGCAACGTCAAGCGCCTCGCCGGCCTGCATGAACTGCGCGCACAGCGCCAAGACTATCGCGGCGCCGCGGGCAACGCGACGCTCGCCGCCGCCGAGGCCGAGAAGTCCGGCAAGCTGATCTTCGAAGCCAAGAACATCTGCCGCACCTATGGCGACCGCAAGATCGTCGACGACTTCTCGATCCGCGTGCAGCGTGGCGATCGCATTGGTGTGGTCGGTCCGAACGGTGCGGGCAAGACCACGATGATCAATATGCTGACCGGCACCGAGCCGCCGGATTCAGGCACCATCCGGTTCGGCGCCAATATCGAAATGGCGACGCTGGACCAGCACCGCGAAAGCCTTAACCCGAAGACCACGCTGGCGGAGGCCCTCACCGGCGGCCGCGGCGACCATGTGATGGTCAACGGCCAGCCCAAGCATGTGGTCAGCTACATGAAGGACTTCCTGTTCTCGCAGGAGCAGATGCGCACGCCGCTCGAAGTGCTGTCCGGCGGTGAACGCGGCCGCTTGATGCTGGCCCGCGCATTGGCCAAACCATCCAACGTGCTGGTGCTGGACGAACCGACCAACGACCTCGATCTCGAAACCCTCGACGTGCTCGAGGAAATGCTCGGTGATTACGAAGGCACCGTCATCCTGATCAGCCATGACCGCGACTTCCTCGATCGCGTCGTCACCTCGGTGATCGTGCCGGAAGGCAACGGCAAGTGGATGGAATATGCCGGCGGCTATACCGACATGCTGGCGCAGCGCGGCGCCGACCTGAAGCGCGAGGCCAAGACCGAGGCCGTGGCTGCCAAGAGCAATGGCAGCAAGTCAGACTCGTCCAAGCCCACCGGCAAGCGCAAGCTGAACTTCAAGGACAAGCACGCGCTGGAAACCCTACCGAAGACGATGGACAACCTGCGCTCCGAAATCGCCAAGCAGCAGCGCCATCTCGACGATCCCAACCTCTACAAGAAGGATCGCAAGAAGTTCGACACTGCGACCGCCGCGCTCTCAAAGGCGCAGAAGGAATTGCAGGACTCGGAAGAGCAATGGCTGGAGCTGGAGATGCTCCGCGAAGAAATCGAGAACGCGTAACTGTCAGTCGTCATTGCGAGCGAAGCGAAGCAATCCAGAGGCAACAAGCGAAGACTGGATTGCTTCGTCGCTTCGCTCCTCGCAATGACGGTGGAAATGCCGGAGACGACACAATGACCACCACACTCGCCGCCAAAATCTCCCGCGACTACGGCACGCCTGCCCTCGTCATCGACATGGACCGCGTCGAGCGCAACATCGCGCGTATCCAGAAGGTCTGCGACGATGCCGGCGTCGCCAACCGGCCGCATATCAAGACGCATAAGAGCCCGGTGATCGCGAAGATGCAGATCGCAGCTGGCGCGAAAGGCATCACCTGCCAGAAGCTCGGTGAAGCCGAGATCATGGCCGATGCCGGGATCGACGACATCCTGATCAGCTACAATCTGCTCGGCGACGAGAAGATGGCGCGGCTCGGCGCGCTGCAGGCCAAGGCGAACGTCACCGTGGCCGCTGACAATTCCGTCGTCATCGGCGACCTGCCGAAAGCAGCCGCGCTCTCCGGCCGCAACGTCAACGTCGTGGTCGAATGCGACACCGGCCGCAAGCGCGCCGGCGTCGAGACGCCCGCCGAGGCGATTGCACTAGCCCAGGAGATAGCCGCCTCGAAGGGCCTGACCTTCGCCGGCTTCATGCTGTACCCAACCGAGACCGGCTGGCCCGACGCACAGAAATTCTACGACGAAGCGTTGGCCGGCGTTCGCGCACTCGGTCTGGAGCCCACGATCGTCTCGACCGGCGGCACGCCAAACCTGAAGAATGTCGGCTCGCTCAAGGGCGCCACCGAACATCGCTTCGGCACCTATATCTATAACGACCGTATGCAGGTCGCCGCCGGCTCTGCCACCTGGGACGATTGCGCACTGAATGTCTATTCGACCGTGGTCAGCCGCGCCGGCCCGGAACGCGGCATCCTCGATGCGGGTTCGAAGACGCTGACGCCCGACACCGGCGGTCTCGACGGCTACGGCTTGATCCTCGAACATCCCGAAGCGAAGATCGCGCGCTTCGCGGAGGAGCATGGTTTCCTCGATCTCGGCCGCAGCAACACCCGCCCCAATGTCGGCGACGTCGTCCGCATCGTGCCGAACCACGTCTGCGTGGTCGTCAACATGTTCGATGAAGTGGTGATGGTGCGCGGTGACGAGATCATCGGCACGCTCCCGGTGGCCGCGCGTGGGAGGCTGCGCTGACGGCGCAATCGTAGGATGGGTAAAGCGCAGGCGCGTAGCGCCGTAGCGAAACCCATCAATGCTGCGTATGTGGAAGTGATGGGTTTCGCGAAGACGCTCTACCCATCCTACGGCCTGAGATATTTCAAAACGCCCTCGCCCGCTGCAGCTCCCGTCGCAAAGGACGCCTGCAGCAGGTAACCGCCGGTCGGCGCTTCCCAATCGAGCATCTCGCCGGCGACGAATGTGCCCGGCATACGCTTCAGCATGAAGGCGTCATCGATCTCATCGAACGAGACGCCACCCGTCGTCGAAATAGCACGCGCGATCGGCGCGACGCCATTGAGCGTCACCGGCACGGCGTTGATCAAGGCAGCCAACTTCTCCGGCGGCAATGACGCCAGTTGAATGCCCTCCGGGACAGCGACTTCCTGCAGCAGCCCAATGGCCACCGGCGACAGATGGATCGCCTTGCGCAGGAAATTGGAGAAAGACTGCTTGCCACGCGATGCTGCCAGCTTCGTGGTCAGCTCCTTCGCATCGAGGTCCGGTCTAAGAGCAACGCGCAGCGTCGCCTTGCCATCCGCGATGACCGCTTCGCGCAACAGAGACGAGAGCGCATAGATGCCGCCGCCTTCAATGCCAGTGCGCGTCACCATCGCCTCGCCGCGCACGCTGTGTGCACCGAACGATAGCGCAACACCCTTCAGCGGCTGACCTTCGAAACGGTCCTTGAATATCTCCGACCACGCGACCGTAAAGCCGGAATTCGCCGGACGCAGCGGCGCGATGCTCAAGCCCTTCGCAGCCAACACATCGATCCAGGCACCGTCGGAGCCGAGCCGCGGCCAGCTTGCACCACCGAGCGCAAGAACCGCGCTCTTGCAGGCGATCGCCCGCGAGCCGTCCGGCGTTTGGAATATCAAACGCCCATCGCCGTCCCATCCTGTCCAGCGGTGACGAAAGGCAAACCGCACGCCACTCTCGTCCAGCCGCCGCAGCCACGCGCGCAGCAATGGCGATGCCTTGAAGGCCTGCGGAAACACCCGGCCGCTGGAACCAACAAAAGTCGGCTGCCCCAGCGCCTCGCTCCAGTCGCGTAAAGCGGCCGGCGTGAAAGCCGAGACGGACGGAGCAAGCCGCGCTTCCGCCGCGCCATAGCGCTTGAGGAATTCCGGCAGCGGCTCACTATGAGTGAGATTGAGTCCGCCGCGTCCGGCCATCAGAAACTTGCGACCAGCCGATGGCATCGCGTCATAGACCGTGACGGCAACGCCGCCACGGCTCAGAACCTCGGCCGCCATCAGCCCGGCAGGGCCGGCACCGATCACCGCAACTTGGTTCTTCACAGGCTCAGTCAAGGTCACACGATCCGGCGAAGCCGCCGATCAGGCCTTTACGCCCAAGCGAATGGCGGCCTGCTCGACATACTTCTGGGTCTGATGGAAAGCGCCTTCCAGCGCCTTGGCCTTGGACATATCACTAATGTCCGCGAAATGCGCGGCAATCGTATCCGGGCTCCAGTCAGCTTCGGCGAAATTGACACCTTCGCTTTCGAGAATCTTGATGACCGCGAAGGAGCCGGCGCCGGCGCCCATGATGGTCTTGGTCGGTGCATTCTCGCTCAGGAGATATTCGACCGCCGGCGTGATCGCTTCCGGCTTCATCAGTTGCAGCGCCTGCGCTGGCAACAGTTCCTCGGTCATCCGCGTGGCTGCGGTGGGTGACACGATGTTGACGCGGATGTCGGTCTTGCGGCCTTCCTCGGCCAGCACATTCATCAATCCGACCATGCCGGTTTTGGCCGCGCCGTAATTGGCCTGACCGAAATTGCCATACAGACCAGACGACGAGGTGGTGAGCACGATACGCCCATAGTTGCGCGCGCGCATACCTTCCCACACGGCCTTGCAGCAATAGAAAGTGCCGGTGAGATGCACGTCCAGCACCTTGGCGAAATCGGCGACTTCCATCTTGGCGAACGACTTGTCGCGCAGGATACCCGCATTGGCGCACATCAGGTCGACGCTGCCCCACTCCTTGGTGGCCTTGTCGACCATCGCCTTGACCTGTTCGAAGTTCGAGACATCCGCGCCATCGGGCATCGCCGTGCCGCCGGCTGCGCGGATTTCCTCGACCACGGATTCCGCCGCCGTCAGCGAACCGCCGGTGCCATCGCGCGCGCCGCCGAAGTCGTTGACCACGACCTTGGCCCCGAGCTTCGCGAGGCCGAGCGCATGGGCGCGACCCAGTCCGTTGCCGGCACCGGTAACAATGGCAACGCGGCCGTCAAATCGAATGGTCATGTAGCTTGCTCCCTAATTGAAATAGACAAGGCCGAGCCAGTCGGCGACCAATGCCGGCTTGTCCTCGCCTTCGATCTCGACACTCACAGCGGTACGTGTGAACAATTCCTTCGGCTTGCGCAACGTCGCCTCGGTCAGCGTGAAGCGGCCGCGGATGCGCGATCCTGCTTTGACCGGCGACACGAAGCGCACTTTGTCGGTACCGTAATTGACTCCCATGGCGACATCGGCGAGTTGCGGCAGCGCCTCATAGGAAAACACCGAGAGCATCGACATGGTCAGGAAGCCATGAGCGATCGTCGTGCCGAATGGCGTTTCGCGCGCACGCGCGGGATCGACATGGATGAACTGAAAATCCTCCGTCGCCGCGGCGAACGCATCGATGCGCTTCTGGTCCATGACATGCCAGGGCGACACGCCGACTTCCTTGCCTACCATGGCGATATAGGCATCACGTTCAATCATCGCGCTCATTCAGTCTCAGTCCTCAAAATCCAGTTGCGTTGCGGGCGCAGATTCCACAGCCCACACCCTGACGCCAAGCGAAATTGTGCGCTGCAGCCATGCAAAGCGCGACAAATTACCGCTCGCCCTCTTGCGATCCCGCCGCGCGGAGCGCCTGCAATTCGGGGAAATCCTCTTCGCGAAACTCGACACCGCGCAAGGGATCGCTGCGATCGTCGGCGTGTTCGAGCCGACGCAGATGCACCCTGCGAATCTTGCCCGAAATCGTCTTCGGCAGCTCGGTCACGAACTCGATCCGACGTATACGTTTGAACGGCGCCAGACGCACATGCAGATGCTGATAGATCGACAGCGCCGTCGCCTTGGACGGCGCGGTATCGCCGATCAGCAACACATAGGCCTTGGGAATGGCGAGTCGGATCGGATCGGGGCTCGGCACAATGGCGGCCTCAGCCACGGCATCGTGTTCGAGCAGGATACTCTCCAGTTCGAACGGACTGATGCGATAGTCCGAGGATTTGAACACATCGTCGGAGCGACCGACGAAAGTGAGATAGCCATCGTCATCGGCAAATACGACGTCGCCGCTGCGATAGATCTCGCCGCTTGCACCGCTGACGCTACCGTCTTCGGCCTGATAGCCCTGCATCAATCCTGCCGGACGATCGGCGCCGAGCACGAGACTGACCTCGCCCTCTTTCGCCGGATTGCCATCGGCATCGACAACGCGAACCTTCCAGCCCGGCAGCGGACGGCCCATGGAGCCGACCTTGACGGTCTGGCCCGGCGAATTGCCGGCCAGCGCGGTGGTCTCGGTCTGGCCGTAGCCGTCGCGAATGGTGAGGCCCCAGGCCGCCTTGACCTGATCAATCACTTCCGGATTGAGCGGCTCACCGGCGCCGCAGACCTCGCGCAATGCCACCTTGAACGTCGCCAGCTTCTCCTGAATGAACAGCCGCCACACTGTCGGCGGTGCGCACAGTGTCGTGACGCCGCAGCGACCGATGGTGGCAAGCAGGCCCTTGGCGTCGAAACGCGGCTGATTGACGACAAACACGGTGGCGCCGGCATTCCATGGCGCAAAGAAGCAGCTCCAGGCATGCTTGGCCCAGCCCGGTGAAGAGATGTTGAGATGGACGTCGCCCGGCTGCAGTCCGATCCAAAACATCGTCGAGAGTCCGCCGACGGGATAGCTGCGCTGGCTGTGCCGCACGAGCTTCGGCTTCGCCGTGGTGCCCGAGGTGAAATAGAGCAGCATCGGATCGTCAGCCCTGGTCGGGCCATCCGGCGTGAATGTGTCAGGGAATTCGGCCGAGGTCTCGAAAGCCAGCCAGCCGTCGTGAGACGATCCGGCGTTGACGACGATCTGCCCGATGCCTTCGGTCTTCAGGCTGCCGAACTTGGCGACCTGATCCTCTGCCGCCACAACAAGCTTGGCGCGCCCACGGTCGAGCCGGTCCTGCAATTCATCCGAGGTCAGCAGCGTCGTTGCAGGAATGATGACGACGCCGAGCTTGATCGCAGCCAGCATGGTCTCCCAGAGCGGCACCACATTGCCGAGCAACAGCAACAGATGATCGCCGCGCTTCAGCCCCTGCGCGCGCAGGAAATTGGCAACCTGATTGGAGCGGCGTGACAGCACCTCGAATGACAGCTTCGTCTCGCGGCTGGCGGCCGCATCGACGATCCAGAGCGCGGTCCGGTCCTTGCTGACGGGATCATGGGCGAGTTCGGCATCGAACCAGTCGAGCGCCCAGTTGAAGTCGACCGGATCGGGCCAGCGAAAGCCGGCAACGGCGGTGGCGTAGTCGGTGCGGTGTTCGAGGAGGAAGGCGCGGGCCTGCTTGAACGTGGTCATGCCGACGCGCTCCGCTATTTCGGCATCAAATGCCTAAGGTGATGAATGATCCCCGAGAAGTCATCACCGCCGTGACCTTCCTTCTCATAGGTCTCATAGATGCTCTCGGCATGAGCGCCGAGCGGCGTCCTGGCGCCGGCGGCCTTGGCGGCCTCCTGCGACAGCCTGAGATCCTTGAGCATCAGTGCTGCGGCAAAACCCGGCTTGTATTCATTGTTGGCCGGCGATGTCGGCACCGGTCCCGGCACCGGGCAATAGGTGGTCAGCGACCAGCACTGGCCCGACGAGGTCGAGGCCACATCGAACAGCGCCTGATGCGACAGGCCGAGTTTCTCGGCGAGCACGAAGGCTTCGCTGACGCCGATCATGGAAATGCCGAGGATCATGTTGTTGCAGATCTTGGCCGCCTGCCCCGCACCGGCATCGCCGCAATGGACGATCTTCTTGCCCATGGCTTCGAGGACCGGCTTGGCCGACGCGAACGCCTTGGCATCGCCGCCAGCCATGAAGGTCAGCGTCGCGCCCTTGGCGCCGCCAGTGCCACCGGAGACCGGCGCATCGACCGACGGCAGCTTCTGCGCAGCCGCCAGTTCATGCGCCTTGCGTGCGCTTTCCACGTCGATGGTCGAGCAATCGATCATCAGCGCCCCCTTGGCGGCAACGGGAATGACCTCGCTCCAGACCGACACCACGTGTTTGCCGGCCGGCAGCATGGTGATGATGACCTCGGCGCCCTTCACGGCATCGACCGCCTTGTCAGCAATGGTCACGCCATCCGCCCTCGCCTGCGCGCGGGACGCCTCGACGAGATCGAAGCCCGTCACCTTGTGGCCCGCCTTGACCAGGTTGGCGGCCATCGGGCCACCCATATTGCCGAGACCGATGAATGCAATGCTGGTCATGTCCTGCCCTCGTGATCGTTTGTCTGTTTTTAAAGCCTGATGAAAACGGCGAAATCCAACTTTCGTTCAGAACGCTCGACCTTCAGAAGGTCAGCTCAACATCCCGTTTGGCCAGATAGCGCGCGACAATCTCCGGTGTCACGCCCTCGAGATCCGGTGGCTGCCATTTCGGATTGCGATCCTTGTCGATGATGGCCGCACGCACGCCCTCGACGAAATCGGCGCTATCAAACACCTCCAGCGCCGCGAGATATTCGCGCGACAGACATTCCTCGAGCGACTTCGACGCGCGCGCTAGCCGCAACAGCTTCAGGGTAACCTTGAGCCCCCGCGGTGATTTGTCGGACATGGCCTTGAGCGTCGCCAGCGCAAACTCCGAACCGTCCTGCTCAAGCGCAGCCACGATCTCCTCGACGCTGTCATGGGCGAAAGCGCGATCGATCAGCGCACGCTGCGCCGTGACCGGACCGGTTTGTTCCGGAGCTGCAAACTTCTTGAGTGTCGTCATCACCGACGCCGCATCGGCACCCGCCGACAGCTTTGTGAGCGCCTCGCGCAATGCCGGCCAATTGGCGGTGTCGATCAGGACGTCCGCCATATGTGCAGCAAGCGCATCGGCACCATTTGCCGTCAGTCCGGTCAGACCGAAATACGTCCCGAGCTCGCCAGGCGCGCGCGACAACAGCCATGTACCGCCGACGTCCGGGAAGAAGCCGAGGCCCACTTCCGGCATCGCCATCCTGGTCTTCTCGGTGACGATGCGGTGGCTGGCATGGCCGGCCAGACCGACGCCACCACCCATCACGAAGCCGTCCATGTAAGCGACATAGGGCTTTGGAAACTTCGCGATACGCGCGTTGACGATATATTCCTCGCGCCAGAAGATCTTGCCGAGATCGCCTTTGACCTTGGCACTCTCATAAAGACCGCGGATATCGCCGCCGGCGCACAATCCGCGTTCACCCGCACCTTCGAGGATAATCAGCGCGACTTGCGGATCTTTCTCGAACACGTCGAGCGCCGTGGCGATCTCGCGGGTCATCTCCAACGTCAGGGCATTCAGCGCCTTCGGCCGGTTCAATCGGATCACACCGGCTGCGCCTTCCCGCGCGACGATGAGGTCGCCCGTCCCCGTTGCCACGTCCGAACTCATCGAGCGCCCTCGATCAATTTGCGCGACACGATCAGCCGCATGATCTCGTTGGTGCCTTCGAGAATCTGGTGCACGCGCAAATCGCGCACGATCTTCTCGATCCCGTATTCGGCGAGATAGCCATAGCCGCCATGCAGCTGCAGCGCATCGTTGGCGACCTCGAAACCGATATCAGTGCCGAAGCGCTTGGCCATCGCGCAGAGCATGCCGGCATCGGCATCCTTGCGGTCCAGCGCCGCCGCCGCCCGCCACAGAAACGTGCGCGCGGCTTCCAATTCGGTCGCCATATCGGCGACGCGGAACTGGAGTGCCTGGAATTCGTCGAGTCGCTTGCCGAACGCCTTCCGCTCTTTCATGTAGCTCAACGACTTGTCGAGCGCCGACTGCGCGCCACCAAGCGAACACGCGGCGATGTTGAGACGACCACCGTCGAGGCCGGCCATGGCGATCTTGAAGCCGATGCCTTCGTCACCGAGCCGGTTGGCGATCGGCACGCGGCAATTTTCGAAGATCACGGCGCGTGTCGATTGCGCGTTCCAGCCCATCTTGCGTTCGTTGTTGCCGAACGAGAGACCGGGCGTGCCCGCCTCCACCACGATGGTTGAGACGCCGCTGGCGCCCTCGCCGCCGGTGCGCACCATTACGACATAGATGTCGGTATCGCCGGCCCCGGAGATGAATTGCTTCTGGCCGTTGAGCACATAGTGGTCGCCGTCGATGACAGCGCGGGTGCGCAGCGCCGCTGCATCCGATCCCGAACCCGGCTCAGTCAGGCAATAGCTCGCCAGTAGCTCCATGGTGCAGAGACGCGGCAGCCACTTCTGGCGCTGCGCTTCGCTGCCATAGGAATCAATCATCCACGACGCCATGTTGTGGATCGAAATGAAGGCCGAGGTGGTCGGACAGCCGGTCGCCAGCGCCTCGAAAATCAGCGCGGCGTCGAAACGCGTCAGTGCGGAGCCGCCGACATCATCACGAATGTAGATGCCGCCCATACCGAGCAGCGCCGCCTCGCGCATCACCTCTGTGGGGAAATGCTTGTCCTCGTCCCATTGGAGCGCAAAGGGAGCGATCTTTTCCGCAGCAAATTCGCGCGCCATGTCGCGAACGGCGGTCTGTTCCTCATCGAGAGCGAATTGCATCACGCCCTTCTTGTTGATTGTTGATCAGCCGGGAAAATGAAACGGCCCGGTGCACCACCTTTGGGAGCTGCCGGGCCGCTTGCGTGTTCTTACTTCATCAACGGGATCGAGAACTCGGCGCCTTCCTTGACACCCGATGGCCAGCGCGCGGTCACCGTCTTGGTCTTGGTGTAGAAGCGGATCGAATCCGGACCATGCTGATTGAGATCGCCGAAGCCAGACTTCTTCCAGCCACCGAAGGTGTAATAGGCGATCGGCACCGGGATCGGCACGTTGATGCCGACCATGCCGACATTGACCTTCGCGGCGAAGTCGCGCGCAGCGTCACCGTCACGGGTGAAGATCGCAACGCCGTTGCCGTAGTCATGATCCGACGGCAGCGCGAGAGCTTCTTCGTAATCGTGGGCACGCACCACTGACAGTACGGGCCCGAAGATCTCTTCCTTGTAGATGCGCATGTCCTTGGTGACGTTGTCGAACAGACAGCCACCCATATAGAAGCCGTTCTCGTAGCCCTGCATCTTGAAGCCACGGCCATCGACGGCGAGCGTGGCGCCTTCCTTGATGCCGATATCGACATAGTTCTTGACGCGGTCGACGGCTTCCTTGGTCACGAGCGGACCGAAGTCGGCGGACGGATCCACGGAGGTGCCGATCTTCAGGCTCTCGACGCGCGGTATGAGTTTTTCCATCAGGCGGTCGGCCGTGGTTTTGCCGACAGGCACGGCCACCGAGATCGCCATGCAGCGCTCGCCGGCCGAGCCGTAACCGGCGCCGATCAACGCGTCGACGGTTTGGTCCATGTCCGCATCGGGCATGATGATGGCGTGGTTCTTGGCGCCGCCGAAGCACTGCGCGCGCTTGCCGGTCGCCGCAGCGCGCTCGTAGATGTACTGGGCAATCGGCGACGAGCCGACGAAGCCAACGGCCTTGATGTCTTCGTCGTCGAGGATTGCGTCGACGGCTTCCTTGTCGCCGTTGACGACATTGAGGATGCCCGGCGGCAGACCGGCTTCGATCATCAATGCGGCGAGCATCATCGGCACGCCGGGATCGCGCTCGGACGGCTTGAGAATGAACGCGTTGCCGCAAGCGATTGCCGGGCCGAATTTCCACATCGGGATCATCGCCGGGAAGTTGAACGGCGTGATGCCGGCGACGACGCCGAGCGCCTGGCGCATCGAATAGATGTCGATGCCGGGGCCTGCGCCTTCGGTGTATTCGCCCTTCATGAGATGCGGAATGCCGCAGGCGAATTCGATCACTTCCAGGCCGCGCTGGATATCGCCCTTGGCGTCCGGCACGGTCTTGCCATGCTCACGCGCCAGGCAATCGGCCAGCTTGTCGTAATCGCGGTTGGCGAGTTCGAGGAACTTCATCAGCACGCGGGCGCGGCGCTGCGGATTGGTGTTGCCCCAAGCGACCTGCGCCTCGGCGGCATTGAGAACCGCGGCGCGCATTTCGGCCTTGGAGGCCAGCGCAACCTTGGCCTGAACTTCGCCAGTCATCGGCTCGAAAACGTCGGCGAAACGCCCCGACTTGCCCTCGACCTCACGGCCGCCGATGAAATGTCCAATCGTGCGCATGCGTTTCCTCCTGGAAGCCAAATTTGGCCCGATGTTGATCAGGCTTTTTGGCGTTTGGAAAGGCCCTGCGCGCGCGGCGGATTTGCGAAATTGCAGGCTCGCTGCAGTTTCGCCCTGTCAGAATGTCACCGCCGCGACAATGTCACAGGCAGTGTGCCAATTATCAGTTCTTGGCTGGAGATACGGCCTTGGTTGCCGCCTTCTTTGCAGTCGGCTTTCTAGCCCCGCTCTTGGGAGCCTCAGCCTTGGACGCTGTCGGCTTCGGCGCTGCAGCACGGCCCAGCACGGCCTCGCGGCCAGCGCTCAAAAGCTCTTCGGACAACTCGCCATTGCCGGCGGCGCGGGCGAGCACGATGGTGCCCATCATGGTGGCAAGCGCCGCCATCGCCTGTCTGCGCGCCGATTTGCTCGGTCCGCCATGAAACTGCTCGGACATCATCTCGATCATCTGATCGAGTTTGGCGGCAAACACTTTGCGCGTCTTGGGGCTCTCGCGCGCGATCTCAGCGCCCAGCGCCGGGACGGCGCAACCATGGCCCGGATTGTCGCGGTGCTGCGGCGACAGGTAAGAATCCACGATCGTGGCCAGACGCTGATCCGGCGCCGCCTGCCCGGCCAGCTGACGCCAGCGATCCGTCGAGCGGTCCATCGCATAGGCGAAGGCTTCAATCACCAGCGCCTCACGCGAATCGAAATGCGCATAGAAGCCGCCATGGGTCAGACCCGCGTCCTTCATGAGGTCGGCCACGCCGATGCCATGCGCGCCCTTTTCGCGCAGACGCACGGAAGCCTTCTTCACGATCCGCGCATGCGTCTCGAGCTTGTGTTCCTTCGAATAGCGCATCGGCGGTCCATTCAAGACAAATAGATGATGTCGATCATATTACTCACGCTGCTCCGCATGCGCAACGCACACCTAGCCGCAGGCCTTGACAACACCGCAGTTTGACGCGGAATTGATAGGAGCAAGACCGGCGATCCGCGCCGGCCCAAGGAAATGCCAAGGGACGAGACGATTTCATGCATATGCTCAATCCCCATTGCGGTGTCGAACGTGACCCGCGAGGTATAGTTCGGCTGACGATCTGCAACGCCGGCTCACTCAATATTCTCAATTCAGCCGCAATCAAGGGCGTTCGCGAAGGCATCGAGGTATTGGCCACAGAACGCGCCATTCGCGCGCTTGTCATCGCCGGCCAGAGCGAAAAGAGCATGATTGGCGGCGCCGACATCAAGGAAATGGCGACGCTGGATCAGGCCTCCGCCGAGAAATTCATTTCCGGCCTGCGCGATCTCTGCGAAGCCGCCCGCGCTTTTCCCGCGCCTGTGATCGCCCGCATCCCCGGCTGGTGCCTTGGCGGCGGCCTCGAATTTGCTGCCGCCTGCGATTTCCGGATCGCTTCGCATGATTCCAAATACGCCATGCCCGAGGTCAGGGTCGGTATCCCCTCGGTGATTCACGCTGCCCTCTTGCCGCGCCTGATCGGTTGGGGCCGTGCGCGCTGGCTGATCATGACTGCCGCCACCATCGATGCACCGACCGCGCTCAATTGGGGTCTGGTCGATGTGGTTGCGGCCGAAGGCGCACTCGATGCCGAAGTCGAAAAGACGATCGAAGCCATACTCGAGTGTGGACCCGAAGCCATGCGGTCCCAAAAAGCCCTGCTGAAACAGTGGGAAGAGCTGCCGCTGAAAGAATCCGTCAATCTCAGCGTCGGCGTGTTCGGCGAGGCCTATCTGACCGGCGAGCCGCAGCGACTGATGCAGGGTTTCATCAACCGCAAACGCTAGCAGCTCGACCTCACGAGAATTTTGCACAGGCCGGCATTGCGTATCTTGCAGCGCATCATATGATGAGTGTCATCCAAATGACCCGCGCTTGCGCGAAGGAGCCTCCATCATGTCCGCAGCTTCAGATCCGGTCGTCATCGTCTCGGCCACCCGCACTCCGCTCGGCCGCTTCCAGGGCGAACTATCGCCCTTCTCCGGCCACAAGCTCGGCAGCCACGTCATCGGTGCCGCCGTGGCACGCGCGAAACTGACACCCGAGCGCATCGACGAAGTCTTCATGGGCTGCGTACTTCCCGCCGGCCAGGGTCAGGCGCCCGCCCGCCAGGCCGCCCGAGGTGCCAAGCTGCCGGATGCCACGGGGGCCACGACGATTAACAAGGTCTGCGGCTCCGGCATGAAGGCGACCATGCTTGCCCACGACATCATCCATGCCGGCTCGGCGGAGATCGTCGTCTCCGGCGGCATGGAGAGCATGACCAATGCGCCCTATTTGCTGCAGAAGGCACGCGGCGGTTACCGCGTCGGCCATGATCGCATCATCGATCACATGCTGATGGATGGGCTTGAGGATGCCTATGAGGTCGGTCGCTCGATGGGTGACTTCGGCGAAGCCACCGCTGAGGCCTATCAGTTCACGCGTGGAGATCAGGACGCCTATGCGATCGAGACGCTGACCCGCGCGCGCAAGGCGGTGGAGAGCGGCGCCTTCAAGGCGGAGATCACGCCACTGACCGTCGTCGAGAAGTCCGGAGCTCGCGAGATCGCCAATGACGAACATCCGCTGAAGGTCGATCCCGCCAAGATCCCGAACCTCAAACCAGCCTTCCGCAGCAACGGCACTATCACGCCCGCTGCTTCGTCCGCCAATGCCGATGGCGCTGCTGCCCTGGTGCTCGCCAAGCGTTCCCTCGTGGATCGTGAGGGCCTGCCCGCGCTGGCCGTGATCCATGGCCACGCCACGCACAGCCAGGAACCGCAATGGTTCACGACTGCGCCCATTCCGGCAATCCGCAAACTGCTCGACAAGGTCGGCTGGAGCGTCGGCGATGTCGATCTGTTCGAAATCAACGAGGCCTTTGCCGTGGTGCCGATGGCCGCGCAACGCGACCTTGGAATTCCCCGCGAAAAACTGAACGTCAATGGCGGCGCCTGCGCGCTGGGCCACCCCATCGGCGCCACCGGCGCGCGGCTGATCGTGACGCTGCTGCATGCACTGGAAGCCAGAGGCCTGAAACGCGGCGTCGCGGCACTGTGCATCGGCGGCGGCGAAGCCACCGCGATTGCCATCGAACGCATCGTTCACTGAACCGCCTTTCCCAGATATGATCGGCGCGGCGATGGTCGTCGCGACGCCTTTTCTCATTGATTGCAGGAAACCCGATGATTTCCGGATGGCTCTCGACTGCCCTCACCCGCCGCAATATCCATTACGGATGGGCGATGATCGCCGTAACCTTCGTGACGGCGCTGGTCAGCGCTGCCGCGGTTGGCGCGCCCGGCGTGTTCATCGTGCCGCTGCAGAAGGAATTCGGCTGGAGCACCGCGGAGATTTCCTCCGCCATGTCGATCCGCTTCGTGCTGTTCGGCCTGATGGCGCCGTTCGCCGCGGCGCTGATGAACCGTTATGGGTTGCGTAACGTCACGCTGATTGCCCTGCTCGTCGTTGCTGCAAGCCTCATATTGTCGCTTGGGATGACGCAGGTTTGGCAGTTGATGGCGCTCTGGGGCGTCGCCGTTGGCATTGGCACTGGGATGACGGCGCTGGTGCTCGGCGCCACCGTCGCAGCGCGCTGGTTCAGCGCACGCCGTGGCCTCGTCGTGGGTATCCTCACCGCGAGCGCGGCCACCGGTCAGCTGATCTTTCTGCCGATCCTCGCCAGCATCACCGAGCACAGCAACTGGCGCTGGGCACTGGCGCTGATGTGCGTGATGCTGGCCATAGCCGCGCTCGGGGTGCTGCTGGTGATGCGGGACCGTCCCAGCGACATTGGCATTCGCCCCTATGGCGACACCAGCACCGAACCGCTGGCGGTTCCGCCACCGAACACCTCGCCGATCATGGCGGCAGCACTCGGTGCCCTGCGCGATGCTGCCCAGACCAAGGTGTTCTGGATCCTGTTCGCCACGTTCTTCATCTGCGGGGCCAGCACCAACGGACTGGTGCAGGTGCACCTGATCCCGATGTGCCTCGACTTCGGCATCCCGCAGATTCAGGCGGCCGGACTGCTTGCGGCGATGGGCGTGTTCGATTTCGTCGGCACTATCGCGTCAGGCTGGCTGTCTGACCGGTATGACAATCGTTACCTGCTGTTCTGGTACTATGGCCTGCGCGGCCTCTCGCTGCTGGCACTGCCGTTTACCGACTTCTCGTTTTATGGCCTGTCGCTGTTCGCGCTGTTCTACGGCCTGGACTGGATCGCCACCGTGCCGCCGACCGTGCGCCTCACTGCATCCAAGTTCGGACCGGAACGCGCGGGTCTAGTATTCGGCTGGATCTTCGCCGGTCATCAACTGGGCGCAGCAACGGCGGCATTCGGCGCTGGCCTGTCGCGCACGGTACTGCTCAGCTATCTGCCTGCCTTTTTCGCGGCAGGTGCGCTATGTATTATTGCAGCGCTGATCGTGCTGGCGATTTCAAAAGACAAGAAGGTCGCGACCGCCTGATCCCCGCAGGATTCAGGCTGCTCGCCACTCATATCAGAACGGGAATACATCATGCGCCGCGTTGTAATTACGGGGATGGGAGCGGTGTCGCCGCTTGGTTGCGGCGTCGAAATCAACTGGTCTCGGCTGCTCGCGGGCCAATCCGGCCTCCGCCTGTTGCCGGAGGCCATGACCGCTGATCTCGCCGCCAAGGTCGGGGGTCAGGTGCCCGACATCGCGAACGATCCGGAAGGCGGTTTCGATCCTGACAAGGCGGCGCCGCGCAAGGATCAGAAGAAGATGGATCGCTTCATCCTGTTTGCGCTGATGGCTGCCGATGAAGCCATCGCGCAGGCCGGCTGGCAGCCGAAGGATGCGCGGGAGCGTCAGCGCACGGCCACAATCATCGCGTCGGGCATCGGCGGCTTTCCGGCCATTGCCGATGCTGTCCGCACCACCGACACCAAGGGTATTCGCCGGCTGTCGCCGTTCACCGTGCCCTCGTTCCTGGTCAATCTTGCGGCCGGTCATATCTCGATCCGCTATGGCTACGAAGGAGCGCTCGGCGCACCCGTAACAGCCTGCGCCGCCGGCGTGCAGGCGATCGGCGATGCAGCGCGTCTCATTCGCTCCGGCGAAGCGGATGTCGCCATTGCCGGGGGTGCCGAAGCCTGTATCGACCGCGTCAGCCTCGGCGGCTTCGCCGCCGCTCGCGCGCTCTCCACCGACTTCGTCGCCAATCCGGAGCGCGCCTCGCGCCCGTTCGATCGCGACCGCGACGGCTTTGTGATGGGCGAAGGTGCCGGCATCGTGGTGCTCGAGGAACGCGACCATGCCCTGGCACGCGGCGCGAAGCCGATCGCCGAACTGATCGGCTACGGCACGACGTCCGATGCGTTCCACATGACAGCCGGTCGCGAGGACGGCGACGGCGCGAGGCGCGCGATGGATATCGCTCTGGCACAGGCCAACATCACGCCTGCCGATGTCCAGCATCTGAACGCCCATGCCACATCGACGCCGGTCGGCGATCACGGCGAGCTCGAAGCGATCAAGTCGATCTTCGGAACGACTGGCGGGGTCGCTGTAAGCTCGACCAAATCCGCCACGGGCCACCTGCTCGGTGCAGCCGGAGGGCTTGAGGCGGTCTACGCAATCCTCGCGCTGCGTGACCAGATCGCTCCGGCCACGCTCAATCTCGAAAATCCCGATCCGTCTGCCGATGGCATCGATCTGATCCGCGGCAAGGCGCGGCCGATGGCCATTGAGCACGTGCTCTCGAATGGCTTCGGCTTCGGCGGCGTCAATGCCAGCGTGCTGCTGCGGCGAGTATAGCTTACGGCCGCATCGCGAGCCGTGACGGCCCTGCCGTGCGGAGCGGTTCGGCAAGACGTGCAAACTCACACAGCAGCGAGCGCGTCTTCGTGGGGTTGATGACTTCCTCGACCCAGAACTTCTCGGCCGAACGGAATGGCGAGCGCAGCTTGTTGAGGCGCTCCTCGATTTCCTGCTGCTTGAGCTTTGGATCGTCCGCCGCGTCGATCTCGGCGCGATAGGCCGCCTCGATGCCGCCTTCCAGCGGCAGCGAGCCCCAATAGGCCGAAGGCCATGCGTAACGCATCGAGAACCGGTTGGCCGGCTGATGCACCACGCCGGCGACGCCGAACGCATTGCGGATGATGATCGTGCACCACGGCACCGTGGTCTGATTGACCGCGGCCATGGCGCGCACGCCGTGACGGATAGTCGCTGCCTTCTCCGCATCGAGCCCGATCATGAAACCCGGGCAATCCATGAGATAGACGACAGGCAGATGGAAGGTCTCAGCCAAATCGACGAAGCGCACGACCTTCTGGCAGGCTTCCGCGGTCCACGAGCCGCCGTAGTGAAACGGATCGCTGGCAAGCAGCAGCACTGCACGGCCTTCGAGACGCGCAAAACCGGTGATGATCGGCCGGCCGAAATTCGCTGCCATCTCGAAAAATGAGCCCTTGTCGACGACGGCGTCGATGATCGGGCGCATCTTGTAGACCTGCCGGCGGTTGCGCGGCACGGCGTTCAGCAGAGATTCTTCCGCACGTTCGGGATCATCATTGCAGGCGATCGTGGGCGGCAGGTCATAGACGGACGATGGCAGATAGGACAGGAAGCGTCGCGCACAGGCGAAGGCCTCCTCTTCTGTCTCCACGGCATGATCGACGCCGCCAGCGCGCGTCTGGATATCGGCGCCGCCGAGTTCCTTCTTCTCAAGCGACTGGCCGAGGCGCGCGACAACGGGAGGTCCGGCGACGAACATCGCGGAATTCTTCGTCATCACCGAGTAGTGGCTGGCTGCGAGCCGCGCGGCACCGAGGCCGGCGACTGAACCAAGGCCAAGGCCCACGACCGGCACCTGCGCCAGATTGGACGTCGTGTACCAGTACCAGCGCGTGCCGCCGACGCCGCCCGGCAGATTGGCAGCGCCCCTGGTCTCGATGGTCTTGACCGAACCGCCGCCGCCGGAGCCTTCGATCACGCGAATGATCGGCAGCCGGAAGTCATGCGCCATTTCCTCAGCCATCAGCGGCTTGGCCGAGATCGAGGCGTCGGCCGAACCGCCGCGCACGGTGAAGTCGTCGCCAACAACGACGACAGGCCGACCGTCGATCTTGCCACGACCGAACACGCAATTCGCCGGCGTCAGATGCTTCAGCTCGCCAGATGCGTCGTATTCACCGATGCCGGAAACAGCCCCAACTTCGTGAAAGCTTTTTGCATCTATCAGTCTGTCGATACGTTCACGAACTGTGAGCCGGCCCTGGTCATGCTGTCGCTTGACCTTGTCAGCGCCCCCCATCTCCCGCGCGAAGGCTTCGCGCCGGGCGAGGTCGTCGAGTTCCGGCTTCCAGTTCATTCATTCCCTCCGGGAGCATTTTTTTCTGAGCTGTTGGCGCGGGAGGCGCATCTGGAACGGGCGCACTGGTCAGGCCGCTATCTGCGTTCTGAACCATCATGCTGATCGTGCCGCTGAGCTGACGCAGGATCGGAGCGATCTCGTCCTGCAAGCGCTGCTCGTCATACATGGCGGCAAGCAGACCGATGGTGACGACCACATAGGTTTGATACTGCGGCGACCAGATCGGCGTCGCAATGCCGGTGATATGCGGTGACCAAAGGCCACCTGCGAGAACGTAGCCGTTGTCACGCAGACATTCGCGGTTCCCAGCGATCTTGCCGCGCAGGATCTTGGCGTCCTCGGGCATTTCGCGAGCGATATCGTTGATCAGGGCATTGCCGACGTCTTCGTCGAGCGCTGCGGTGTAGGCGTGGCCGGCTGCAGTCCGGCCCATGGCGATGCGGCTGCCGGTGGTCGAATGCAATCCGAGCGCGTGATCGGCGCGGGCATATTCGAGATAGACCATGTGGAAACGATCGGGAATCGTGAAGCCGATCGTGCCAGGTACCTGCTCCGCCACTTCCTGCAAACGCAGGCGGATCAGGTTGCGCACCTGAAGTCCCCGCATCATCGAAGCACTCATCGCGACCGCACTCGATCCGATGCGGTACTTCTGATCTGCCGGCAGATAGGCGAGCTGGCCCATGCGCGTCAGCGTATGCGTCAGGCGCGATACGGTGGAGCGCGGCAGGCCGCAACGATTGGAGATTTCGAGATTACCAAGCCGGGCATCATGGCCCTCGAAGCAGCGAAGAATATCAAAGGCGCGCGAGACCACCTGGATCACATCGCCGTCGCCTGCCAAGTCGCTGGCGAGCATGCCTTGTTTGCTGAGCCGTTCCGAACGTCGTCCCATGATGCGTTTCCCTTAAAACGACGCATCTCGCGGGGAGCCAATCCGTTGGATTGCCCCGATGTGCGCCGCCGTCCCGTTCCACTGTGCGGAATTATATTCCACTTGCGGGCTACGCTACCTCAGGCAATCTGCGGCGACAACACCAAGCTGCTCGTTTCTTCTCATTCTTAGGAATTGTCCGGTCGCGTCGGCGCTACACCTATAGCGAGCAGCCGCCCACGTGATCGCGGAGAACACCATGCCAGAGATCAAGATCCTCAGCGAAGTCGCCGGCCGCATCTGCTCACTGCCGCTCGCAACCGGCGATTCCGTGAATGAAGGAGACGAAGTGGCTTTTGTCGAAGCCATGAAGATGGAAATTCCGGTCGCTTCTCCTGCCGCAGGTAAAATCAAATCGATGATCGTCGCGGTCGACGACGTGGTCGCTGAAGGACAGTTGCTCGGCACAGTCGAGACGTGAGCAGACATGCAGTCACGGCCTCGACTGCCGTACCAATGTGCTGCGGCATTCTGTCTGAGATGGTGACCGCTCCCATCATCCAGCGAACAGCCTCAGGACATTGCCAGCGCCTGACGGCGATGACATGATCGCCGGACAATAAAAAGCAATTCGCAAAGCGAATGCATCTGGAGGGGAAAATGCTTCACCGGCTCATCGCGCTGGCGTCCGTTGCCGTGCTCACTACAACCGGCGCCGTATGCGCACAGGATATCAAGCTTCCACCGACCATGGCGGTCACCGCCTATGACACCGGCACTGCCGGCTTCAACATCGCCGTCGCCGTCGGCAAGATGATGAAGGACAAATATTCCACCGACGTGCGTGTGCTGCCTGCCGGCAATGATGTCGCGCGGCTGGCGCCATTGCGCGCCGGTCGCGCAACGATCGCCTGGATGGGCTCGGGCATCTACTTCGCGCAGGAAGGCGTGTTCGAATTCGGCGTCAAGGAATGGGGCCCTCAGCCAGCGCAGGTCACGCTGTCGACCATCGACTGTAATGGCGCCTCGCTCGGCGTCGCTCGTGATATCGGCGTGAAGGAGATCAAGGATCTACGCGGCAAACGCGTCGGCTTCGTCGTCGGCTCACCTGCCCTGAACCAAAACTCGCTTGCGATCATGGCGTTCGGCGGTCTCACCAAGGCAGACATCAAGCCGATCGAGTTCGCAAGCTACGGCGCAATGTGGAAAGGCATGGTGAACAACGACGTCGATGCAGCCTTTGCTACCACCATCACTGGCCCGGCCAAGGAAGTCGAGACATCGCCGCGCGGCATCATCTGGCCGCCCCTCCCCGCGGAAGACAAGGCTGGCTGGGAGCGCGTCAAGCGTGTGGCACCGTTTTTCAATCCACATGTCGCGACCTGCGGCGCGGGCATCACGGCATCAGCGCCCGTCAACATGAGCACCTACCCCTACCCCGTCGCGACCGTCTACGGCTTGCAGGCGGAAGATCAGATCTACGCGATCACCAAGGCGATGATCGTCAACTTTGACGCCTACAAGGACAACGCACCAGGCGCGTTAGGCCTCGCCGTAAAGGCGCAGTCCATGAAATGGGTCGTTCCGTTTCATCCCGGCGCCGTGAAAGCCCTCAAGGAAGCCGGCAACTGGACGCCAGAAGACCAGGCACACAATGACGGACTGCTGAAGCGGCAGGACGTCTTGAAAGCGGCATGGAACGAATACGCCAAGGCCAGTGCATCAGCCGGCGAAAAGGAGTTTCTCGACGGCTGGATGACGGCCCGCGCGGCTGCGCTCAAGAAGGTCGGCATGCCGAACGGCTTCGAATAACGTCGTTATTTTTAGCTGTAACCGCGAACAATAATCGGGGCCATTATGTCAATTTCGTCACCCGATCATGCGCGGCCCGCATCCGACATTCCCGTAAAAATGGAACTCGACGATCCCCATGGAGTCGCCGACCTCCAGGAGTCCGAGGTCTCGCGCGTTCGCGCCTTGCACGGCGTGTGGCGCTGGGCGCTGATACTGGCCACGCTCGCAACCATCCTGCTCTGCATCAACCAGCAATTTTCGCTGCGCTTCTTTGTGGATGTCACGCAACTCAACACCGAATATTTCTATCTGCTAATCGCGCTGATGCTGCCGTTCACGTTCCTGATCTTTCCGGGAACGTCGAAGGCCGATCTCGACCGTGTGCCATGGTACGACGTCGTATTGTTCGTCGCCACTTTCGCGGCCGCGATCTTCCTGATGATGAACATCCGCAAGGCCGCGCAATTTGGCTGGGAATTCGACGGCGCACCTAAACCCGTGATCGCCGCAGGCCTCGTGATGTGGTTCGTGCTGATGGAGGCGCTGCGCCGCACCGGCGGCTGGAGCCTGTTGCTCAGCGTTTTTCCCTTCACGCTGTATCCACTGTTTGCCGACGCCAAATGGCTCGGACCGTTCCGCGGCACCCAGTCGACGCTGGAGCAGACCACTGCCTATCACGTGCTATCGGGCGAGAGCCTGCTTGGCATTCCGATCCAGGCCTTCGCCGACACCGTGATCGGCTTCCTGGTGTTCGGCACCGCGTTGATGATGACCGGCGCCGGCAAATTCTTCATCAATATCGCCTTCGCGATGTGCGGCACCTTCCGCGGCGGCGCGGCAAAGGTGTGCATCTTTGCATCCGGCCTGCTCGGCACCGTAGGCGGCAGCATCGTGTCCAATGTGCTCACCGCTGGAACGATGACGATCCCCGCGATGAAAAAAACCGGCTTCACGCCGTCCTATTCAGGAGCGATCGAAGCCTGCGCGTCCACCGGCGCCGTGCTGGCGCCACCGGTGCTGGGCGCGACGGCCTTCGTCATGGCGCAATTCATGAACACGAGCTATGCCGACGTCGCACTCGCCGCCACGATTCCATCGATCCTGTATTACTTCGGCCTGTTCGCGCAGGTCGACAGCTACGCCGCGCGCCACAAGCTCGAAGGCATCCCGCGCGAGGAACTGCCCCGCTTCATGGATGCGCTCAAGGAGGGCTGGTACTATCTCTTTGTCATCGCGATCCTTGTCGTGATGCTGCTGTACTTCAAACGCGAGAGCCACGCGCCGTTCTACGCCACCGCTTTGCTGGTCATCCTGCATCAATGGTCAGGCCCGGCACCATGGAAGAAGGGCAACACCGCCGTCCTGGCGCTCTCGATTGTGCTGACCGGATTGATGGTCTGGCTCGATCTGCAGAACGCCTATCTATGGGGAATGTGCATCCTCGCAGCGCTCAATGAATTCTTCCCCGGCAAGAACTGGGGCGGTGCACGATGGATCCACTTCCTCGAACTCAACGGCAAGACCTTCGTCGAACTGATCGCCATTCTCGCCGGCTGTGGCCTGCTGATCGGCGCGTTCTCGCTCACCGGCGTAATCTCGAGCCTGGCCAACGACCTTCTGGCGATCGCCGGCGGCAACGTCTTCCTGCTGCTGATCATGTGCGCCTTCACCAGCCTGATCCTCGGCCTCGGCCTGACGACGACGTCCTGCTACATCTTCCTCGCTATCCTTGTCGCACCGGCGCTGGAGAAGCTCGGCCTCAACAAGATGGCCGTACACATGTTCATCTTCTATTGGGGCATGCTGTCGTCGATCACGCCACCGGTCGCCATCGCATCCTTTGCCGCCGCCGGCATCGCCGGCGCGCCGGCGATGAAGACCGGCTGGGAGTCGATGTGGGTCGGCAGCATCATCTATTTCATCCCGTTCTTCTTCGTGCTGAATCCGGCGCTGCTATTGCAGGGCGACAGCCCCTACCTCGAAGCGTTCGGCCTCACCGGCCTTGCCTGTCTCGGCATTGTCTTCATCTGCGGCGGCATTCAGGGCTATCAAGCCTATGTCGGCGATCTCCGCCGTGCGGGCGCGATGGAATGGCCACTACGTGTGCTGCTGGTGATCGGTGGCTTCGTGATGGCGACACCCGGCGGCGGCATCAATCCGCTGTCGCAGTGGCAGATCGTCGCCCTCGCCGCCTGCATTCTCGCGCCGACGGTGCTGATCGCGCTGGCGCTGATCAGGCGCGGCGATGCCCGGCTCGCGGTGTCATGACCGCGAAGGCATTCAGGTCGATTGAAGATTGAAAGCTAGAAAAACTCTTCCGGGCAGGGATCGACGATCTTCCAGAGATCCATGCCGTTCTTGATCTTTTTCATTTCCGGCGTGAGACCGCCGTTGCGCGCTAGCCAGTCTTTCACCGGCGGCGGATAATAGGCCATCAGGTCCGAGGTGCCCTCGTAGCTGATCACCTTCATGCCGAAGGTGAAGGCCTTGTCGTAATAGGCCTGATGGAAGCCCAAGCTGGCGCGCGGAGTCACGCAGACCTTGTTCATCGGCACGATGCCGAACACCAGGGTGCAGGCCGAATTGCAGATGCCGTCGATGATCACCCGCTCCTTGCGGTCGCGGATGCGCTCATACTTAGCCTTGTATTCCTCGACATAGCCGCCGTGGTCGCGGGTGATGCGCAAATCTGCCTTGGCCGGAGCCACGGACAGCACCAGCAGGGACATCAGGACAGGCAGCAGCGAAAGGCGCATCGCGTGATGAAACCGGTAAGGGACCCCAAGCCAACGCCCTTTTCCGGCATCAGCACACCGCCCGACTCTGGCCGGACAGTGCTAGTATTCCGTTAAGCATCGCCTTTGAGCGAAAAAAAGGCAGGAACCGGCCCTGCCTCACTCTCTGCCTCACCCGGCCTAGCCGTTCAGGAACATCCGGTAGACCGGATTTTGCGTTTCGTCCTCATAGGGATAGCCGAGCGAAGTCAGCCGCTGCGTCAGGGTCGGCCGGTCGGCCTGCGGGACTTCAATCCCAACGAGCACCCGGCCGTAATCCGCGCCGTGGTTACGGTAGTGGAACAGCGTGATGTTCCAGTCCGCCCCCATCTGGTCGAGGAATTTCAGCAAGGCGCCTGGACGCTCCGGAAATTCGAAGCGCAGGATAACCTCGTCCCGCAAAGCGGGCGGTGCTCGCCCGCCAACCATATAGCGGATGTGCAGCTTGGCGGTTTCGTCTGCGCTGATGTCCAGCACCTTGTAGCCGAGCGCCTGCAACTGCCCGATCAGCTCGCCCTTGTCGTTCTTGGCGCCGCTCAGCTTCAGGCCGACAAAGACATTGGCTTCCTTGGCGTCGGCATAGCGATAGTTGAACTCGGTGATGTTGTGATTGCCGATGGTCTGAATAAAGCGGCGATAGCTGCCCGGCTGCTCCGGAATGGTCACGCCCAGCAGAATCTCACGCGCCTCACCGACTTCGGCACGCTCTGCGACGTGCCGCAGGCGATCGAAATTCATGTTGGCGCCGCTGTTGATGGCGACCAGCGCCCCCGTGCGCGTGGGATTGTTCGCGGCATAGCTCTTCAGTCCTGCCAGCGCCAAGGCGCCGGCCGGCTCCGCGATCACGCGCATATCCTCGAAAATATCCTTGATGGCAGCGCACATCTCGTCGGTGTCGGCCGTGATCACATCATCAAGCAATTCACGGCAGAGACGGAATGTTTCGACCCCAGCCTGGCGCACGGCCACACCGTCAGCGAACAAACCGACGCGATTGAGAACGACGCGCTCGCCAGCATCTATCGCGGCTTTCATCGATGCGGCATCGACGGGCTCGACACCGATGACCTTGGTCTCCGGGCGCAGAAATTTGATGAAGGAGGCAACGCCGGCCGCAAGCCCGCCGCCGCCGATCGGCACGAACACCGCCTCGATGGGATCGGGATGCTGCTGCAGGATTTCCATGCCGATGGTGCCCTGCCCCGCGATCACGTCGGGATCGTCATAGGGATGCACGAAGGTCAGCTTCTGCTCGGCCTCGAGCTTGCGCGCATGCGCCGCTGCTTCGTCGAACGTGTCGCCGAACAGCACGGCATTGCCGCCCCAATATCTGACAGCATCGATCTTGATCGGCGGCGTGGTCACCGGCATCACGATGGTTGCCTTGATCCCGAGCCGCTGCGCCGACAGCGCCACGCCTTGCGCGTGATTGCCAGCCGAGGCGCAAATCACGCCGGCCGCGCGCTGCTCCGCGGACAGCCCCGCAATGCGGTTATACGCGCCGCGAATCTTGAACGAGAAGACCGGCTGCAAATCCTCGCGCTTGAGCAGCACGGGGCTCCCCATGCGCGCGGTCAGCCGAACCATCGGGTCCAGCGGCGTCTGGATCGCGACGTCGTAGACGCGGCTGTCCAGGATTTTGCGAACGTAGTCAGTCACAGGTAGTCCTCGAACATGTGGCAGAGACCGAACTGGCCACAGAACGGCTTGCCGACAGCTTGTTGGCGCAGATGGGCACCGAAATGACCGAGAAATCAAGCCTGTTTTCCAGAAAAGCACCTATGAACGCCCGACCGCCATTTCATGGATCGGCGTTAACGATGGTGTACGGCTCTCGGCGTATGTTGTCTTGCTGATCCAAACATTCCGAACCAGCGATGCCCTACGATGCAACTATCGCCAGCCGAAGATGCAGAAGCACCAAGATCGCAGACCGATCGCACGCGTCAGGTCTGGATTGATTTTGCACGCGGAATAGGCGTCATTCTCGTGGTCTATGGCCACGTGCTCGGCGGCCTGATACCGCCACATCTGTTTCCTGACGGACCGCTCGCGCAGTGGATGAGCTACACGCTCTACACGTTCCACATGCCGCTGTTCTTCTTTCTCGCGGGCCTGAACGTACAGCACAGCCTCACACGCGGCGTTCGGCCGTTCCTCGCCAGCAAGGCATGGACGATCGCCTATCCCTATGTGCTTTGGTCGCTGATCCAGGGCAGCGTGATCATGCTGATATCACGCAATGCCAATATTCCCGTCACAGCCAGCGACCTCGTGGCGATCGGGTATCGGCCGATGGCGCAATTCTGGTTTCTATATGCCCTGATGATTTGCCACATATTGGCGGTGCTCATTCCCAATCGCACCATCATGATTGTCGTCGCGCTCGCCGGTCTGATCGTGTTCATGCTGTTGCCGATCCGCCCCGATCTTGCGCTCACCATGCATCACCTACCGTTCTATGTCGCGGGACTCTATGCAACCCGCATCGTGATGGCGTGGCAGCCTCATGGGCGAACGGGCTGGACCATGTTGACCGTGATCACCACCGCTTTCGCTGCTGCAGTCGCCGTTGGAGGACAGCTCTCCGGCTTCGACGCAAATGGTACGACTTCGCTTCCGGCATGCATTCTCGGCATCAGCGGCGTGGTGCTGCTTTGCAAATTGCTGAACGAGACGCGACATCGCTGGCTGGCGCTCGTCGGCGTCATGTCCATGACGATCTATGTGCTGCACATCATGGCGGGATCCGGCACGCGGATCATCATGCAGATGCTGCACGTGCCGCCAATGCCGTGGGCCTATCTCCTCGCAGGCACCGCGGCCGGCGTGATCTTGCCCATGGTAGCCCATGTCGTGTTGCAGCGGCTGAACCTGCTGGCACCACTCGGGCTTGCGCCACTGCCGAGGCGCAAACCTGCACCCGCTCCGCTTGTCAGCCAGGCGGCCCGACCGGACTAAACTCTGCCGGTCCGCGCCTGCTCCAGGGGCATCGCGGCATCCTCGGTAGGTCTGACAGTCTGGTCGTGCGGACAGGCCATCGCGAAAATCATCCAGAACAGAGCGGATATCTCACCTGACGAGATACTGGTCAGTGGCAAGTGAATCAGGATGCCGCCGAGCGACAGAGCGCCGAGCACCACGCCTTCTTTGGTTGGCATCCGCCATGCCGCAGACGTGCTCCAGACCCCGACCCAGATATAGGCTGCCAAACAGAGCAGTCCGACAGGAATACCAAGCGTGAGCCAGCTCGCAATGATCTGGCCATCGACCGGCATGGTGCCCGCGACACCGATATCGGTGAAGCTGAAGCCAGATCCCACCACCATGCTGTCAGGTGTATTCCATAGCGTCACGAATTCCTCGAGGCGTTCGTTGCCGCTGCCATCCTCGGAGCCACTGCCGAGCGACTGCAGCCGCTCGGTGATCACATCGCCGAAGGGCGTGAACAGGACCGCCGCCATGGCTGCGCCGACGATGCCAAGTCCGGTCGCAAGCGCCCGCCGCCGTGTGGATTGAAACACCATGCAGAACACCACGGCCAGCGCGAGCGCGATCCAGCCGGTCCGATACAGCGACAGCAACAGGCCCAGTGCCGCGGGCGCCAGGGCAATCAGAGACTGCCAGCCGGGTCTCAGAAAGCCCAACAACAGCAATCCCGTTGCGGTGAAGGTCGCGTAAGTGGCGGGCCCGTTCATCGTGCTGAAGACGCGCACCATATAGGGCAGCGGATATCCTGCCGACAGGATCGAGGCATAGTTCATCCAGAACCGGTCCCAACTTGGGGGATCGACATATTGCCAGATGCCGTAGAGACCCGTCAGCGGCAGCACCACCAGAAAGATGCGCGCCATGGCATTGACGAGTTCGCCGTCGGACCTTGCGCGCTGCTGCAAAGCGATGCCGTAAAGCACAGGTGCCGCCCACTTCAACGCACCTGTCGCGGCGCTCATCCAGTCATTCTGAAAAACCGACAGCATGGCACCGTAAGCGATGCAGGCCAGCACGATAGCCGGCGCGATCAGCCAGGGATCGCGCAACTGCTCGCGGGAGGACAGCAACGTCCACAGGCTCGGTAACGGCGTCAGGATGAACAACAGCGGCCCGATCAGCATGATGCTGGCCGCGTCGTAGCCGACCGACACATCGACCACGCGCCGCACGAATGGTGCGAAGGCAAACAGCAGGATGGCCGATTGGATATGGGCCGCGGTGCTGCGTTGCCAGGCCAGCCAGCCAGCAGCGGCGCAGCCGACCACGAAGAGCGGACGCGACAATCCGCCCAGCGCGGGACCGACCACCAAGGTCACGATCAGAAGCAGCGCAGTCGGTAGCCACCCGGACAGGACGAAATCCACCGGACCGGATTTGAGTCGGCCTTGATTCATAAAGGCAGACTATAGCGAGCAGCCTCCCCGACGTTAGGCAAAACCGCTGCGCTCCCCCATCGCGGGGCTAGCTTTTGCGACTTTCGCCGCTATGGTGCCGCCGTCGCACTCGTAGCTCAGCTGGATAGAGCATCGGATTTCGATTCCGAGGGTCGGGCGTTCGAATCGCTCCGAGTGCACCATGACAGGTGCCCTTAAACGCCTGTGTCCATTCGGTTTTTCCAGAGACTAGGCGCTCGCTTCGCGCTCGATCGTCCGCAGCCGCACGAAGGCCGCCCAAGCCTGAGGAAACTCCGCACTCTTGGCATCAATGGCCATCAGAGCCCGGAGGGCTTCCCGAATTTCGTCCGGCGAAGGCCGCTGAGATGAGGTTCCCGCTTTGGACTTCGCCCAGAGATCTTCAACCGATTTTGCCAGCACCAACGCCTCGGCATTCGTCCGTTTCTGCACAGGTTTTGCCAACACGTGATCCGGCGGAAAGACTGGCCAGACGGTCGGCGGCTTGTCAGAACGCCAGTCGGCTTCGGGGCCGGGCGTGGTTTTGAATGGCTGGTTTCCCGATTGCTGCCCGCCCGAGCCGGGTTGGCCCGCCAGACGACCGAGTTGCTGCTCGGTCGTCCCGGCCGGTCCACTGCCCGCAGGTGATAGTTGCGACGCCATGTCCGTGAGCACTGACGGATCGGCTGCCGGCAGCGTCTTTTGAACAAGCTTGATCGCCTGGAGCGCACTGGGTGATATGCCGATCTTCTGTTGAGCCAGCTTCTCTTCTTCTTCAGAGACCGGACAAGCCTTGTACGCATCGTGCCGTTGCGCGATCTCTCCATCGTCGTCGATACGCGCAAAGTCGATGGCGACCGTGTAAACGAAAGCTCGATGCCCGGTGTAAGCTCCCGATTTGTCCTTGGCGTTCACGCTGCCGCAAACATATTTCCTGTTATCGACCTGGACCGACCGCAAGCCATCGAATTGCGCAGATGACGGATTGAGCAAGAGTCGCGTGACTGCAGCACGCGCCTTCGAGTTATTGGTTGTCAGGATGGCATCCAGCGCATAGTCGGGCCGAATGAAGGACGGCTGATAATAGAACACGGATGCGGCCGCAAAAAACGCTGCACCCACGCCGGCAGATATCAGGGCAGCTGGCGTGTTCATGCAGTAACGTGCTCCGCCGAGGCCCTTCAACAAGCCATGGATTCCACTTTACATTGCACCAGCTTGTAACCATTCCGTTAACGCGCACCTCCACAACGGCCTCGTCTGAAACCCGTCGTTGCGGTTGCACCGTTCAACCGAATAAGGCTGTACGCCGCGGCGCTCTTTGAAAACAACATCTTGATGGCGTGCTGAACCGCAAAGCCTGCCGTCAGCGGCATTTACCAGCCGTTACCACCATCCAATTTAAAATCCCCGGCGCCAAGGAAGCGTCGATGACCCCTGAAAAACCAAATGCTGGCCGCGTCGCGTTCGAGCGCGGTTTCCCTGTCTGGCTCATGGCCATTGACGGCACATGGCGCCGCAGTTGCCGCATCATGGACGTGTCCGAGACGGGCGCACGCCTTATCGTCGAGAGTTCGATCGAGGGCATTAATCTCAAGGAATTCTTCCTGCTGCTGTCGTCCACAGGACTGGCGTTCCGTCGCTGCGAGCTGGCCTGGGTCAATGGCGAGGAAATCGGCGCGACATTTCTGCGACAGGGCGCCAAGAAGAAAGCCGCTCGGCCGGCTGACACCGAATCCTGACATCCCTGCGACCGTTTCCGGAACCTGGCACCGACACGCAGCGGCTGACGCCCTCCACGGATCTGCACAACTTTGCGGCAGGAACATTCGCGCGCCCGAACTCTTGTTGTCCCGTGAACAGTTGGGTGCGTTTATCCGTTTGAACCCGGGAGCCACCGTGAAGAATTTTTCTCATGCCGCGTTTCCGCCAGACACAATCTCAGTGATGAAATAAGCGCTGGACGGGGCTGTTTCAACGCTGCCGCATCCCGTCAACTCCGCTCACGTGCAATCCATCGCCGAAAGCATCCTGCGCACCACAAGCGAGGGTGAACGCGATCCCACGATGCTCCAGACCATGGCGCTGCTGGAATTGCGGATTACCCAGCGGGACTGACGGCCGACCGATCATCACGACCTCGTGGATAACGAAAGTGGGGCTTGCTGCAGCGCAACCAGATGCCATATTCCGCGTTATCGCCTCATCACGGAGGTTGCCGCATGCCCTACGCGCTGTTTTCAAATTCGGTCAAAGTCAGCAAGGCCTTCCCCAGTAAATCCGATGTCTGGCGGCATGCCGTCGAGAGTGGCTTGGTGATGGAAGTCGGCCTGGGCGAGGAAGATCCGCCGCGTCGTCTTCTCGATATCGGCTATGCGATCCACGCATGTGCCGCCGATCCAGTCGAGAAATCGGCCGCTACAGGCATGAGCGAGCACGACATCAGCCAGATGATTGCCGCCTGTCAGCTCAATCAGCGGTCCGCAGCCGCCGCATCGTAAATTCAATGTCGCCGTCTGGCAGCTCGCGCCAGCACTCAACTTCACTCATGTAAGCCTGCTTCGGAAACCGGTCCAAAAACGCCCGCGCCGTCTTGCGGGCGTTTTCGCGTGGCTGTGTGAAGCTCTCGCGCACATAGCCGTCATCGATGGCACGCCGCTGCTGGCGCGCGGCCATTCTCTCCGCCAGATCGCGCGGTGTTCCCGGCATTGCTGCTACTCCGGACACAAGCAACGTCTGATAGATTGTCACGGATGACCGGCAGATCAAGCGTCATGTTTCACGGCGCGACAGGTTTGCGCTCAGAAGAAAGGGCGCACCGATCACTCGGCACGCCCCTTCCCTGTTCTCGCTGAACCAGGCGCCGAGACGCCCTTCCGAAGCTCAAAGAGTGAGCCTAGCGGGCGGCCTCAGCGAGGTGACAGCGCTTGGAATTAGACACTGGACCACCTCCTTTCATTGTTCGTGACAGCCTGAGTATAGGAAAGATTCGCGCCGTGTTAAGGGGCGCGATCCAGACGAGCCATGCAATCTCGCACAGGGCGCGCGAGCCAGCCGCCGTTGTGAAGGCTTGGCCATGCATGCATCATCTTTCTCTGCTGTTGCTTCGCGCATCACCTGAGCAAGCATTGGACAGCGGTAAAATCAATCAAGGACGGAAGCGACCATTGGGCTTGCCCCACCTTGTCCATTAGGTCCCTTCCCCGATGTCCAGCAATCTCGACGCCCGGCCGAAAGGCGTGATGACGCGTCGCGCTGCCATTATTTTTCAGATCGCAACGCTCGGCACTGTCGCCATGTTCGCCAGCGCACCGACACCACTCTACCGGATCTATCAGGACCACTGGCACCTCTCGCCGGTCATGGTCACGACGGTGTTCTCCGCCTATGCGCTCAGTCTGCTGGTTGCGCTGCTGACGGTCGGGGGATTGTCGGATTATATCGGTCGCCGGCCCGTGATGTTCTCGGCGCTGATCCTGAATGTCCTGGCGCTGCTGGTTTTCATTACGGCAGATTCCGTCGTGGCACTGATCACCGCCCGCACCATTCAGGGATTTGCAACCGGCATTGCCTTCGGCACCATCGGTGCTGCCATGCTCGATCTGAATCGCGCGCACGGATCGCTGATGAACAGCCTGACGCCTGTAACGGGCACAGGGATCGGCGCGTTGCTATCCGGCGTACTCGTCAGCTACGCGCCGCCAATGCCGACCCAACTGGTCTATCTGCTGCTCCTCGCAGTAACGCTCATACAAGCCATTCTGCTGTGGTGGATGCCGGAAACAGTCGCCCGTCGTCCCGGTGCGTGGGCGTCGCTCCGGCCGATCGTGACCGTACCGCCTCACGTGCGACAACCCCTGACCCTGGTCTCGCCGGGCAACATCGCCGTCTGGGCGTTGGGCGGATTCTACTTGTCGCTGATGCCCTCGCTGCTCCGGCTCATCACCGGATCGAATTCGCCTCTCCTTGGTGGACTCGCCGTGACAGCGCTGACCTTGAGCGGTGCCGCTTCGATGCTGGTGGCACACAAATGGCCTGGTACCACCATTCTGATCCGCAGCATGGCGTGTCTTATTCTCGGCGTGCTGATCACGCTGGGCGGGGTCTACACACAAAGCGTCCCACAACTATTGGTCGGCACGGTCATTGCCGGCTTTGGCTTCGGCGCCGGATTCTTCGGTAGCATCCGGACCGTTGTGCCGCTGGTCCCCGCGCATGAACGCGCTGGATTGCTCTCCGTAATTTTCATCATCTGCTATCTCGCCTTCAGCCTGCCGACTATCGTCGCAGGCTTGGCGATCCCGACGCTCGGCCTGCCGCTCACGCTCGATATCTATGGCGCCGCGGTCATTGTCCTCGCGGCGATCTCGCTGATCGCCGCGCTCGCATCGGTCCGCCGGGCGTTGTGACCAGCTACGTCATGCTACCTGGCATGAAACAACGGATCACTGTGCCGGACGAACCCTGTATCGGCCACACCATGGTGCGACCGACGCGGTTCGGCACCGTGATGACAGCTTCGTCAGGTACGTCGAGCCACATCCCGTCGATCCGCACCTTGTAGTGTCCACTGTTGGATTCCCAATCCACATCGCTGACGGCGCTGCCGTCTGCATCGGAACAACACGGCCCCTTGCCGCTGCGCAGACTATCGAACCAGGCTTTCAGATCGGGGCTGGTATTGGCGAATTGTCCGCGATCGCGCGCAGCGACCGATTGCATCAGCGGCACTGATAACAGAACCGCAATACACAAGGTCGGCGCTCCCAGCTTCAGCCAGCCTGCACGACGCCGGACGCGTCGATCGTGAGAGATAGTAGTTGGCGAACACGGCGCATCGGCGCCGGAAGTCATCCAGTCGCTCATTTGCTTGCTCCAGCCCCCGGCCGGCACAATGATGTTCAGGTTTGTCGCGGGCAAAGTACCCGCCTCTTCCGTAGTCACTCACGTAAAGCGCATCATACGACTATCGAAGAACGGCTGCGCTTCAACTTCGCGACAGACGCCCAATCAAACGATAGGCGATTCTCCATTAGCACCGGCAGGCTCTCTTCGCACTGCAGCGAATTTGTGGTGATAACTTCAATGGCAGAGGTATTTAAGAACGCCCTCGTCGCGAAGTGCCAAGGCGGCAAGCGAGCGCACCTGCGTCACTCGGTCTTTCGCTCGTGCACCAACAGCGCCCGCGAATGCGTTGACGTTGGTATACGGTCTTTGCAATACTTCTGATTGCGCAACCAAGGGACGGGTTTGCGCCATCGGGCTATTATGAAGAATGGACTCTACTCGATCCATGTCGAGCTTCTCGACGGGCGTTCAGGCAAGGGCAGCGGTGTTGTAACCTTTCGCGAAGGCGAACTGCTCGGCGGCGACGCGTACCTGTTCTACGTCGGTACCTATGTTCTCAACAAGGAAGCCGGCACCTTCAAGGGCGAGGTTTCCGTCATGCAGCACACGCCCAGCCCTGACATGAGTCCACTGTTCGGCGGCCAGAGCCAACCGGTCGGTATCGGTCTGTCGGGTACTTTCACGGATACGTCGGCGACGATGAACGGCACAGCGCTCGTCGGCAAGCACAGCCAGATATTCCGCGCGACACTACGCAAGCTTGCGGAATTTCAGCAGTAGCAGCGTCTACTATTCCGCTGCCATCTCCAGCGGCGCGACGCGCGGCAGGATGATCTGGATGCGCGTTCCCTGCCCCGGATCGGACTGCAGATGCAGACGACCACCGAGGCGGCTGGTGACGATGCTGTAGACGATGTGCAGACCCAGGCCTGTGCCACCCTGATCCCGGCGCGTCGTGAAGAACGGGTCGAAAGCACGCCGCCGGACCTCCGGGCTCATGCCGACGCCGTTATCCGCAAAAAGAATCTCCACATGATCGTTGCCGGCTTCCTGCACCTTGATCTCGACCGAGCCACCATTGCCATCGGGGAAAGCATGAGCGACGGAATTGAGGAACAGATTGGTCAGCACCTGACCATACGGACCCGGATAGCTGTTCATCGTCAATCCCGGCTTGCAGTCGACCGAAAGCGCCAGCTTCTGTTTCCGTAATCCTGGCTTCAAACTCATCACCACCTGCTCGGTGAGATCGGCGAGATCAAAGACGCGCTGGTCCGAGTAATTGCGGTCAGCGGAAACCTGCTTGAACGACTGGATCAACTCAGCCGCGCGATTGAGATTAGCAACCAATTGTGCCGCTGCGTCGCGGTTGGACTCGATGAACTCAGTCAGGGTCGAGCGGCGCAGCTCGCCGCGCGCAACCTCCTCGCCGAACAGCGCGATCTTGCGTTCCAGCGATGACGCCACGGTCAGGCTGATGCCCACGGGATTGTTGACCTCATGGGCCACACCGGCAACCAGCCGCCCAAGCGCCGCGAGCTTCTCCGCCTCGATCAGCGAATTCTGCGTCTCACGCAGATTGCGTAGCGCCGTTTCGGCGGCGTCCTTGGCCTTGAGCATCTCCTGCTCGCTGCGCTTGCGCTGGCCGATATCGAGCGCCACGGTCACGATGTTCTGGATATCACCATCGGTCGTCAGCAAAGGCAGCTTATTGACCAGCCACTGCCGCATCACACCGGCAGCGTCCTTGTACTCTTCCTCGTAGAAACCAAGGCCCTTTCTGGTCGCCAACACCATCTTGTCAGGCGAGTCGGTCTTCGACGCGCCAAAGCGCATCATCAACTCGCCAGTGGTTTTCCCAATCGCCTCACCGGGCTCGATGCCGAAAATCCCCGCCATATACCGGTTCATCAAGACGTATCGCAGATCGGTGTCTTTTACGTTGATGACGGCAGGAACGGTATCGATGACCTGCTGCAGCAACCTGCGACCTTCCCTGATCGCGGCTTCGGCATGTTTCTGGTTGGTGATGTCGCGGACTGTTCCCTCATAGCGCACAACCTCGCCATTCTCGTCGCGGACCGCCGTGGCGCTGTCGGACAGCCAGAGGACCGTGTCGTGCCGTTGACGGACCTGATACTCGAATTCGCGCACCATTCCGTCGCTTGCCATGCGCTGCTGATACTCGGCGCGCGCCGCGGGATCGACATAGATGTTGCGCGAGATATCCAGCGTGGCGCGGATCAGGTCTTCCGGTGAATCATACCCCATCATCCGCGCCAGTGCCGGATTGGCATTGAGCAGCGCACCAGCCGGCGTCGTCACATAGATGCCGTCGACGGATCCTTCAAACAGCTTGCGATAACTCTCTTCCGCCAGCCTCTGCTCGGCCAACGCATGCAAGGCCGCCTCGCGCGCGGCATCGGCATCGACCAGCGTCTTGCGGAACACCTCCGCGGCGCGCGCGATGTCACCGATTTCATTCTCCAGATCCATGGCTGGGATCGGCGTGTGCTTGGCGCCCCCAGCTAGCGCACGGATCGACTTGGCAATCGCCTTCAGCGGCTTCACGATCCGCCGCACCACGAACAGTGCCGCCAACAGCCCGACCAGAACGCCCGCCGTGCCAAGGATGATGCTTTGCCATCTTGCCTCGGTCAGCGTGCGCGCGAACTCACGCGACAGCACCCGACCACGACGGGCGCTAAGCTCGCGCAACAATTCGGTCACCCGCCCGATTAATCGGCCTTCGGCGCCAAGCACATCCCTGTCGAGATCGGCGATCTCGCTCTCGGTTTCCGAGATCGAAATGATTGCATCGGTGTACGCATCGGCCGCCGCACGAAGCGCGGGCGTGCTGATCGGCAGCGCACGCATGCGCTGGGCGGCCTGCTCGGCTCCGATCGGATCGCGCGCCAGCAAAGCCGCCGCGATCTCGTTCTGCGCCCGGAACATGGCGTTGGCGGCATTTGAATTCGTCACATCCGGAACGGCGTTCTCGAATTGCTCGCGGAGCGGCGGAAGCGTCGCCAGCATAGCGGAGCGACGTGCGATCAGCGATGAGACGCGCTCAATCCCTTCGCGGTACTTGGTCAACCGCGCGTCGACACCGTCGATCATGTCGCGCTGCTCGGGCGCAAGCTCGATCCGGGTCTTCTTCAGGAGATCGCCGAGCGCCGTGGCAGCCTGCGAGACCTTTTCCGGCTGTGCGTCGGGATCGGTGACGAAATCGCGTGCTGCCAGCCGCAGGCTGATCAGGCGGCGGTCGATGTTTTCGGCCAGATCGCCGACGCTCTGCAGCCGCTCAAGCTCGGCGAAGGTATTGTCAATATGACGGATCGCAACCACGCTGGCGATGCTGGTGATCAGGATCACCGTCAACACCAGCAGGAACCCGCTGAAAGTCAGCTGGCCGATCGAGAGCGAGGACGATCGGACCCGCTGAAAGAATGCCGCAATGGCAGAGGACATGGTTGTGGGACCGGACTTCAGAGCGTCCCAATATATCCCGACTTCAGCCGCCGGGGGAACATGCTGGACGGCCCGATCGGGCCGAACCGTCCAGCATGGTGTTTATTTCGGCCTAATCGCGTCGGCCGTGCCCTGGATGAAGGCCTGGATCTTGACCACATCCGCTTCGGTGAGCTTGCCGGTAAAATCAGGCATGCCCTTGTCCTTGAATGGCCCGTTGAACACGATGTCCTTCAGGTTGGTGATGGTCTCGGTGGAGACATAGCCCAGGTTGGGCACATTGCCGCCCTTATCCACGCCGGGCACGCCGTGGCAGGTCGCACAGGCATTAACGTAGATCGAAGTCCCTTCCGGCACGTGAGCGGGATCGTATTTGACCCCGGTCAGCAGATTGCCGATCTGGTACTTGGTGAAGGCCGGCAACGGCGCCTTGCCGCCAATGGCGAAGGTGTAGACCGTGCCGGGCGCCTCACGATCCGTCGCGCGCTGGGTGATCCCGAATACGCCGCCCCATCCAACCGCCACCGACACGTATTGCACGCCATCGACCACATAGGTCGCAGGCGCCGCCACCACGCCGGTGCCGACGGGCGTCTCCCAGAGTTTCTCGCCTGTTTTGGCGTTATAGGCGATGAAGCGGCCATCGGCGGAGCCCTGGAACACGAGATTGCCGGCCGTCGTGAGCGTGCCGCCATTCCAGGGTGCGATATACTCAGCGCGCCAGGCTTCCTTCTGCTTCACCGGATCCCAGGCGATGAGACGCCCGAACGGCAGATTCTTCGGTGGCGCCGCATTGAGCGAGAAGCCGACATTCCAGCCGGTGGTGCCGCCGAATTTGTTCTCCGCCGGCGCATTCTGCACTAGCGCCTTCTCGCCCGTGAGGTTCAAAGGCACACCCTGCGCCGGCAGATAGACCAGCCCGGTTTGCGGATTGAACGACATCGGATGCCAGTTATGGGCACCGAACGGTCCGGGAATGCTGTCGAAGGATTTGCCCGGCGAGCGGGCTTCCGGCACCTCGATCGGACGACCACTGGCGTCGTAGCCGGTAGCCCAGTTCACATCGACAAAGTTCTTGGCCGAGATGAACTTGCCGTTGGTACGATCGATGACGAAGAAGAAGCCATTCTTGGGCGCGTGCAGCACCACCTTGCGCGGTGTGCCGTCGATGGTGAGATCGGCCAGGATCATCGGCTGCGTCGAGGTATAGTCCCAGTTGTCGCCGGGCGTTTCCTGATAGTGCCAGAGATATTTCCCGGTATCGGCATTCAGCGCGACGATCGAGCCGAGATAGAGATTATCGCCGCCTCCCGGACTGCGCAGATTGCGATTCCACGGCGAGCCGTTGCCGGTGCCGATATAGACCATGTTCAGGTCGGGATCGAAGGTGATCGTATCCCAGGCCGAGCCGCCGCCGCCATTGACCCAGTATTTGCCAGCCGGATCCCAGGTCTTCGCCGCGGCAGCCATCGAGTCGTCCTCGAACGGCTTGGCCGGATCGCCGGGCACCGTGAACCAGCGCCATGCCTGATTGCCGGTCTCAGCGTCATAGGCCGTAACGTAACCGCGCACGCCATATTCGGCGCCACCATTGCCGATGACGACCTTGCCGTTGAACACGCGCGGCGCGCCGGTGATCGTATAGGACATCTTGCGGTCGATGACCGTGTCCTTCTCCCAGACCTTCGTGCCGGTCGCGGCATCCAGTGCGACCAGCCGACCGTCATAAGCCCCCACGAACACCTTGCCCTTGTAGAGCGCGACGCCGCGATTCACGACATCGCAGCAGCCACGATAGCCCTTCTCGCGATCTACGCCGGGATCGAAGGTCCATAGCCGCTTGCCGGTCCGGGTATCGACGGCATGCACCACGCTCCATGGCGCCGACACATACATGATGCCGTCCACCACCAGCGGCGTCGCTTCAACGCCACGGATGGATTCCAGATTATAGGTCCACATCAGGCCGATATCTTTGACGTTCTCGGCCGTGATCTGATTGAGCTTGCTGAAGCGCGTCTCGGCATAATCGAGGCCGTAAGTCGGCCAATCCTTGGACGTCGCCGTATTGGCCGTGATCGCGGCACTATCGATTGCCGATGTAACCGCCTTTATGTGATCCGGTGTGCCCTTGGTCTGTGCGTTGGCGGCACCGCCCAACAACGTCGCGCCGAGCGCTACTGCGATGGATGTTCGGAGCCAACGGTGCAGTATTGTATGTGAGTTGAGTGTCCCGTTGAAAAATGGACGCGAAGACGCGCCCCGACGAGCAAGCTGTCTCATGCATTTCACTCCCAATGGCCTCTGGCGGGCCTGTCACGATGTTACGCGCAGGAGTTGAATCGTCAACAGATGAGAACAGTTCCAGATTTTTCTCTGACGCGTTTTGCATCGCAAAGATCGCGGAGATCCTTTGAACCATCTGGTGAGATATAAGCGATCGGCTACGCTTGCCCGCCCCTCACCCATCGCTATGATCGCGCTACAGAGATGCACGCAGCATCCGCAATACCGAGGGGAAGCGCCATGAATATCACGCAAGGCCTGCGCCGTGCGCTGCAGACCAGCCCGCAGACGATAGCGACCATCGACGGCGATCGCCGCCGGACATGGCGCGAGGTTGGAGATCGCGTTGCGCGGCTCGCCGGTGCGCTGCAAAAGCTTGGCGTCAAGCACGGCGACCGCGTGGCGGTGCTGATGCTGAACTCTGACCGCTATCTCGAACTCTATCTGGGTATCGCCTGGGCCGGCGCTGTAATCGTGCCGACCAATGTGCGTTGGAGCCAGGCCGAAATTCTCGACTCCCTACTTGACTGCCGCGCCAGAGCTCTGGTCGTCGACAGTGCCTTCGCCGCCATGGGCGTCGAACTCGCCAAGGCCATGCCACTCACGTTGGTCTATGCGGACGACGAAAAAGGTCCCGCGGAAGCGCACAACTACGATGAGCTGATCCAATCGACAGAGCCCGTGCTGGATGCGATGCGGACACGCGAGGATCTCGCGGGTATCTTTTACACTGGCGGCACCACAGGCCGTTCCAAAGGCGTGATGCTGAGCCACGGCAATATCATGAGCAACTCGCTGCACATGATGAGCGAAGGCCTGCTGCCTTACGGCTCGGTCTATCTCAACGCCGCACCGATGTTTCACGTCGCCAATGGCGGCGTGATGTTCACCTCGCTGGCCTCTGGCGGCACCAATGTCATCGTCCGGATGTTCAATCCGGAGTTGGTAATGCAGACCATCGCCCGCGAGAAAGTATCGGCGACGTTGATCGTCCCGACCATGATCCAGATGCTGGTCGATCACCCCGCTTTCGCGACCGCCGATCTGTCATCGCTGAAAATCATGATGTATGGCGCCTCGCCGATCAACGACGCGCTGCTGAAGCGTGCGATGGCCGGCATGCCGGGCACCGAATTCCATCAGCTCTACGGCATGACCGAACTGTCGCCGCTGGCGACGCACCTGCCGTGGGATCAACATTTCGGCGAGGAAGCCACCGCCAAGAACCGTCAACGCGCCTGTGGCCGCGCGGCAATCGGCTGCGAGGCGCGCATCGTCGACGCCAATCGCAAGCCCGTGCCGAATGGTGAAGTTGGCGAAGTCGCCGTGCGCGGGCAGAACGTCATGATGGGCTATTGGGAACGCCCCGAAGAAACTGCGAAGGCCGTCATCGACGGCTGGATGCACACAGGCGACGGCGGCTACATGGACGACGAAGGCTATATTTATCTCGTCGACCGGATGAAGGACATGATCATCTCCGGCGGCGAGAACGTCTACTCTACCGAAGTCGAGAATGTCGTTGCTCAGCATCCTGCCGTAGCGCAATGCGCTGTGATCGGCATTCCCGCCCCGCAATGGGGCGAGACCGTGCACGCCTTCGTCATTCCGAAGCCCGGTGCGAGTGTCAATGCAGCCGAGATCATCGCCTTCTGCAAGGAGAAGATCGCCGGCTACAAGTGCCCACGCAGCGTGGACGTGCGCAATGAACCGTTCCCGCTGTCGGGTGCGGGCAAGGTGCTGAAACGCGAGTTGCGGCGGCCATTCTGGGAGAATGCCGCCGCGGCGCCGCAAGCCAAAGCGGGATAGACCAGCGCGCTATGGCGCGCCGGTGAGTTCGAATACCTCGCCGTCGTAGCCTGCCTCAAGCGGGATTCGCAGCTGGCGCTTGTCACCATCCTTGGTGACGATCGGCGTCACGCTGACGATGGTGCTGCGGTTGGCATCGTCGAGTGCCCCCGCGACGCTGGGTTGCTTGCCGAGCTTGATCAGATTGCGCGTGGTCGGGAACGGCAAGGTGAAACGGCCGGACGCCCCGCCCTCCAATGCTTCGCGCGGCGACAGCCAGATCGAGTCCGTGGACTCCTTGCCGTCATGCATGCCGACCTGTTCAGGCGGCGCCTCGGCGAGGAAGAACCAGGTGTCGAACCGCTTCTTCATGCCTTCTGGCGTGATCCAGTGTGCGTAGGGCACGAGCAGATCGAGCGCGAGCTCCAGATCGTTCTCGGCGATGATATCGGCGAATTTGACCTTGCCCTCATTCAGCGCGTCGCGATGCTGATCGGCGATGGCGCTCGCCTTCGTCGCGGCGATCAGGTCGTTAGAGCCGCGTGGCCGCGCCAGCAGGATACGGCTTTCCTCGAAAGTCTCGCGGATCGCGGCGATTTTGAAAGCCAGCGTATCGGGATCGAGACCGTCACCGCCGCTATAGAGTTCGGGCCGTGTGCCGATCTCGCGATCTCCGGCATCGACGCTGCCGCCTGGAAACACCAGCGCACCGGATGCGAATTCGATCTGATAGTGCCGCACCATCATGAAGACGTCGATGGCGTCGGTTGCACCCTTGCGCAGCAGGAGGATGGTGGAAGCAGGACGCACAACGCCGGGCTCGCTTGGCATTCAGTTTCTCCCTGATCGGCATTCTGTGATGCCTGTTGTGCCGGCGCTCGCCGACCTCTCGTTTGTCATGCCCGGACTTGATCCGGGCATCCATCTTCTACTTGGCAACCCTGAAGATGGATGGCCGGGTCAAGCCCGGCCATGACACCTTTGGGGAGTTATTAACCCGCAGCACTCGACTGCGGCGCGATATTCGCGCGTTTGTCGTAGCGCGCGACGCGCGAGAGGAGATAATCGACCTCCGCCTTCGCCTGCGCCGTGATCGCCACACCCGGCTTGCGCTGCGCGCTTGATGCAATAACGCCGCGCTTCTGCAGCACGTATTTACGAACGGCGAGACCGATGCCGAGCTGCTGCTCGTAGCGGATCAGCGGCAGATGAGCGTCGAACAGATCATGTGCCTTGTCGCGCTCGCCCTTCTTCTGGAGATTGACGACGTCGATCAACAGCTCAGGGAAGGCATAACCCGTCATCGCGCCATCGGCGCCGCGCTCCATTTCGAAATCCAGGAACACGCCGCCATTGCCGGTGAGGATCGAGGTTTCGCGCAAGCTGCCGTCCTTCTGGAAGTTGCGCAGCGCGGTGATCTTCTCCAGGCCCGGCCAGTCCTCGTGCTTCAGCATCACGCAGGACTTGGAGTCCATGATGATCTTGCGGATCACCGCGGGGGTCATCACCACGGTGAGGGTCAGCGGATAATCCTGCAGTACCCACGGCACGTCATCGCCAATGGCATCCACCGCCTGCTTGAAATAGTTGGTGATCTGGTCGTCGGTGCGCAGATGCGGCGGCGGGGCGATCATGACGCCGGCAGCGCCGGCATCCATCGATTTCAGCGCCAGCGAGCGCATGGCCGCAAAACCCGGCGCGGAAACGCCGACGATGATCTGCATCTTGTCGCCGGCACGCTTGATGAAGCGGGTGGCCACGGCCTCGGACTCGGCCCCCTCCAGCTTCGGCGCCTCGCCCATGATGCCGAGCACGGTTACGCCGTTGCAGCCGACCTCCGCATAGAAATCCGTCAGGCCGTCGATCGATTTGTCGTCGATGCGGCCGTCGTCGAGGAACGGGGTCGGTGCGATGGCGAAGGTGCCTGCGGCTTTGGCGGTCAGTTTCATCATGGGCCTCTGTGAATGGATGCCGGCATTCTACCGGGAAATATCCGGTCTGTCCGCCCGAACCGAGCCCAACTGCCCCTCAAAAACGCCGTGCCCCGTGCTGGCTCGCCTCGTCCGAGAAGAAGATCTCGCCGGCATGGGTCACCACGTCCTGCGCAGACCAGCCGTCATGGGGTGGCTTCCAGCCTTCCATTTCCATCATCTTCATCTCGCGGACGCCGCGCGGGCCGGACACGCCGAGCACCTTGCCGGTCTGGCTGCCGGAGAGATCGCTGACCATGTAGAGCACCGCCGGCGCAATACCGTCCGGACCCAGGGCCGCGCCGGGATTTTCGATATAGCGCGGCAGGTCCGCGGTCATGCGGGTCAGCGCGCCCGGCGCCAGCGTCCAGACGCGGATATTGTATTTGCGGCCCTCGATGGCCAGCACATTGGACAGGCCCCAGATGCCGCCTTTGGCTGCGCCGTAATTGCTCTGGCCGAAATTGCCGATCAGGCCGGAGGTCGAGGAGGTGTTGACGATGACGCCGCCGCCATTTTCCTTCATCCACTTGAAGACTGGCTGGGTGACGCAGAATGTGCCTTTGAGATGCACCTTCATCACCTTGTCCCACGCCGCCTCGGACGCCTTGGCGAAGGTCTGGTCGAGCAGGATGCCGGCATTGTTGACGAGGATGTCGACCTTGCCGAACGCCTTGATGGCATCGTCGAACACCGACTGGCCGCCTGATATGGTCGAGATGTCGGCGCCATTGGCGACGGCCTTGCCGCCTTCCTTCTTGATGGCGTCGACGACCTGCTGCGCCATGGAGAGATCGGAGCCGGAGCCGTCGCGCGGGCCGCCAAGGTCGTTGACCACGACGGATGCGCCTTCGCGTGCGAACAGTTTTGCGTAGGCTTCACCGAGGCCGCCGCCGGCGCCTGTGATGATGGCAACCTTGCCGTCGAGAAGACCCATGGCACGCTCCCTGTGTTTGTTTTTTTGTTATTCAGCTTCGTCATTCCGGGGCGAGATCGACGCCGCAGGCGGCGAGACCGAACCCGGAATCCCGACATGTTCATCACCTCATACCTCCCGGCCGGAGAGAGGTGGTGAGCATTTCGAGGTTCCGGGTTCGCGCGCAAAGATGCGCGCGCCCCGGAATGACGAGTGTGTTGTTGTTAAGCCAGCACCGTCTTGCCGCTCTTGATCACGGTGACGCCGCGTTCCTTCACCTTGGCCTCAAAACTCACCACGTTGCCGTCCTTCCACAAATCCATGCTGACGGTTTCGCCGGGAAACACCGGCGACGAGAACCGCACCGCGTGCTGCTTGAAGGCTGATGGATCGTAGTCGGCATAGGTCTGCAGCACGCCGCGGCAGGTGATGCCGTAGGTGCACATGCCATGCAGGATCGGACGCGGGAAGCCGGCGCGTTTGGCGAATTCGGGGTCCGAATGCAGCGGGTTGCGGTCGCCGCAGAGGCGATAGATCAGCGCCTGATCGGGCCGCGTGGTGATGTCAACGGTCCGGTCCGGCGCGCGCTTCGGCATCGCATGCGGCTCGGGCTGGCCTTCCGATTTGCCGCCAAAGCCGCCATCGCCGCGGGCGAAACGTGAGGCTACCAAGGTCGCCAGCGCCTCCCCGGCTTCATCGCGCAGAATGGTCTGGTGCAGGATCACCGCACCCTTGTCCGCGCCCTTGTCGAACACGCCGAGCACGCTGCTATCGGCGGTGATCTTCGCAGCCACCGGCAGCGGCTTGTGGAAAGTGATGTCGCGCTCGCCATCGACAACGAGCAGCTTGTTGAGGCCCATCTCGCCCGGGCCCGAACCCCATGCGGCGACCGAGGCGTAAGTCGGCACGACTTTCAGCGGACGCGGCGTGTAGGTGCCTTCATTGACGAAGGCCAATTCCTTCTCGTCCATCGGATCGGCGCCCATGCCGATACCGTAGGCGTAGAGCATGACTTCGCGATCGGTCCAGGCATACTTTTGGCCGATGTTCTTCATCGCCATCAGGGCTTCGTAGTTGATGGGCATTTGAGCTCGCTCCTCGATTGTTCTTTTTGCTTTGCGGCGCCGATAATTGCGCCCTCTCCCCTTGCGGGAGAGGGCAGCACAGGCGCCCACTCCACACTTTGCAGGGAGAGGGGTAGCGGCAAGCACCGCCCTCTCCCGTCTCGAACGCCCCTGCGAAGCGAAGCTTCGCTAGAGCGTTCGATCCACCCTCTCCCGCGGCGCGCGGCTTTGCCGCGCTGGGGGAGAGGGGAAGAAAGCGAGCGCTACGCCGGCGTGAAGAACGGCAGCGGCGCGCCGTCGGTGGGCTTCCACACCAGTTTCACCTTCTGGCCGATCTTCAGACTGCCCGGATCGCAATCGACGATGTTGGTCTGCACCGAGGGGCCTTCCTTCAGCGTCACATAGGCGATCACGTAAGGACCGGTCGCCGACTTGCGCATGTGGCTGTAGGTGTAGATCTCGCCCTCGCCCGATGACTGTTCCCATTCGGTCTTGTCGGAGAAACAGAACGGGCAGATCGCGCGCGGGAAGAAATGCGCTTCGCCGCAGGTCGTGCAGCGCTTGATCATGAACTTGCCGTCCTTGGCCGCATCCCAGAACGGCTGCGATTCAGGATTGCCGGCGGGCGTCGGATACTTCTTGGCTTCAGTCATTACACGCGCTCCAGAATAGCGGTCGATGCGGCGTGACGTACGCCGAGCAGGCCTCCGGTGCCATGGGCGATCGCCAGATCGCAATTCGGCACTTGCACCTTGGGATGGGCTTCGCCGCGCAGCTGGCGCACGGCCTCTAAGATCTTGGTCATGCCGCCGCGATTGACGGGATGGTTGCTGCACAACCCGCCGCCATCGGTGTTGAACGGCAGTTTGCCGACGCCCGAGATCAGGTTGCCGTCGGACACGAACTTGCCGCCGTCGCCCTTCTTGCAGAAGCCCAAGTCTTCAAGCTGCATCAGCACGGTGATGGTGAAGCTGTCATAGATCGACGCATACTTCATGTCCTGCGGCGTCACGCCCGCTTCTTCGAACGCGCGCGGACCGGACCACACGCCGGCGGAGTAAGTGAGGTCGAGATCCTTGCCGCCGCGCGGCCCCTTCATGGCTTCGCCGTGGCCGATCAGGCGGACCAGCGGCTTCTTCAGGCTCTTGGCGATTTCCGGCGTAGTGACGATCATCGCGCCGCCGCCGTCCGAGACGACGCAGCAATCCATGCGATGCAGCGGATCGGAGATCATCGGCGAGTTCAGCACGTCCTCGACGGTGACGACGTCCTTGAGCATCGCGTGCGGGTTGTACTGCGCGTGATGCGAGGCTGCGACCTTGATCCAGGCGAGTTGTTCGCTGGTCGTACCGTAGTCGTGCATATGACGCATGGCACACATGCCATAGGCATTGTGCGTGGTCGCACCGTAAGCGGTCTCGAAATCGGCTTCGGCGCCCTGCAGACGCGGCGGCATCGCGCCGGTGCGCGGCTTGCCGGCCAGTGTGACGAGTGCGATCGAGCACTTGCCGGCGGCAATCGCCTGCGCGGCATGGCCGAGATGGATGATGTAGGAGCAGCCGCCGGTCTCGGTGGAGTCGACGTGACGCGGCTTGAGGCCGAGATAGTCGACCATCGGCCACAGGCCCCCCTGCGCATCGCCCGCGCAGAAATAGCCGTCGACGTCCTTGTGCGTCAGGCCTGCATCCTCGAGCGCGCCCTTGGCGACTTCGGCATGCAACTGCGCGATGGATTTGTCCGGCGCATGCCGGGTCGGGTGTTCGTAGATGCCGGCGATATATGCCTTGCCCTTGATGCTCAAACGTCTCTCCGATTGGTGTTTCGTCCCAGTTCAGTTTTTTGTGACCTTTCACGGCAGCCTTGGCAAGCGACAACATTTCACGCTGCGGACGTGAATTTCACAGAGCGGAATGGATGCAACACAGCCGGGGAGCTTTTTCGCCAGTGATTTAGCTGTTTACCAATCTGGTCAGCGAGCTCTCACAAAAGCGGAGGTCAGGATTTCCGGAAGTGGAGGGCTGGACGGCGCCGACGACAGCGCGCGTTACGCGCAGGCCGCGACGCCTGACATGGATTCAACTGTCAAACAGCCACTGCTCTTCAGACATGCGTCATCGCCCCCATTGTTTGCGGCGCGGGGGCGCCGTCGTGCTTCGCATTCCCGCCCCCTTGTGAGAGGGCGTGCGGAACGCCGGGTGCCCGTTGCACCCTTGGGCCTGATGCGAATGCGGTCTTCCGCAGGTTAGTGTGCATCAGGACTTTCGGAGGCGCCGAGCGATTGCCCGACGTTCCGCATGCGGTGTTTTTTCGGTTGCTTGCACATCTGCCATGGCGAACGGTCCCATCACCAAAATTAATGTCCCAGGGCGGAGGGACAGGGTAGCCGCAAAGCACTTGGCCGAACGCGTTTCGATTTGGTCGTCCGTCACACTGTCCAGGGCTCTTTCCATCTCAAGGCCGGCCGTGTCCTTGCCAGTGGCAGTGCTGGCGCAGATCCGTCCTGCCCGAAGACAGACGTCCCCCCATGAACCGCGTGACGCCGCATCTCCGGCGTCCACCGCATCCTGCCCCGCGAACGTGACGATCGCGATCGCCCCTCTCGGTGGGGCAGGACGGAGGGGAATATAATCAAGGAAGGGATACTGTCAACGGGATATAGGAATAAATGTTTGGGTACGCCAAACTGTCATTCCGGGGCGTGGCCGGCCCTTGCCGGACGCGAACCCGGAATCTCAGCATGGGAGTCTCCGACGGCGCAAAACACTGCGGGATTCCGGGCTCATTCCGGTCCGCTGCGCGGCCCGGCCTGCCCCGGAATGACGATTGTGGGCTACAGCAGCCCCAATTCCCGCAGCTCGCGCCGCATCGGCTCCGGCATTGCCTCGATACTCGCGGCAGCCTTGCCGAGATCCGGCGGGGCGTCCTTGTCGGTGAGATAGCGCCAGCCCTGGAACGGGCGCAGCGGGCGCGGCGCGACCGTGACCGGCTTCGGCTGCATCACCAGACGACAGCGATTGATACCGTCGCTGTCGCGGAACGGTTCGATCGCAAGAATCTTTTCGCGCAGCGCGATCTCACCCTTGATCACCCAGTAGAGCGAACCGCCGTCGAGCAGTTCGACATCGCGTTTCGGCACCATGCGGGTGATGTGGATGTGATGCTGGGGCGCGCCGCGCGCTTTTGCTGCGCGCATCCGTTCAGCGAGATAGCTCTTGAAATCCGCGATGGATTCGCAGCCAACGGCGAGCTTGATGAGATGCAGGGGCATGGGTCAGAAATCGGCAGTGCGACACGGTTTTACAAGGCGTTATCCACCGCTCAGTTATCGGCCGGCGGAGCCTCCGGTGCAAGCTGCACGGGCGCTGGGGCGGCAGGCGCCTGTGGACGAGCGGCGGTCTTCGGTGCGGGTTGCTTCTTCGCAGCAGCAGGTGGCGGCGTTGCCGTCGCGGCGCGCGGCGGAGGCGCCTGCGCATTGGCGGCGGCCGGCGGCTTCACGGGCGTTTCCGTCATGATCGAGATCGGCGGGATCGAGGACGAGGACGGAAAATCGGCCGTGGTCGGCTTGCCGGTCGGAACCGACGCCGGCAATCCGGCCAGCGCGCCCGTCGCTGCGGCCGCAGCTGCAGGCGGCGCGTTCCAGCCGGGCGCATAGCGCGTCACGAGACCCTCATAGGCCCGCTCTTCCATATTCGCGGCAATCCGCTTGTGATCGGTCAGCGCGGCATAGGCAGCGCAGCTCTCCGGCATGCAGCGATCGCGCGATTGCAACACATAGGCGATCAGGCCGTAGCGATCGCGCTCGATCGCGCGGCGCAGCCCGGCCAGTTCAGGCGTCATGGATTTATTCGCTGCGGCGACATCGCCATACGACGTCAAACGATTGATCTGCGCAGCCGAGGCGGATACGGCAGCCGCCACCGAATCCGCGGAGCCAAACAGCACCTTCTCGCAGCCCGCGAGCACCATATCGCCGGCGAGATCGTCGAGGCAGGACAGCGCCGGCAGCGAGGCATTCACCTGAGGCATTGCAACGACAGCGTGCGAGGCGTCCTGCCCGGCGGTTTCGGATTTGCGCAACGTCGCAGCAGCGGCAACGCCGATCGCCAGCAGCGTGATCACGGTCAACGCACCATTGGCGACGGACTTCTCGGCGCGCAGCAGCGTCGCCAGCACGATCAGGGCGAAGAAGATGGAGGCAGCCAGCGCGAGCCACATCGGAAGCGTCGGCGCGCGCCAGATTTGATCGAGCGAATTCGCCCATACCCCGTTCATCGAGTCGTCCCCGCATGTGTGGAAGCCAATTTTCCAAAGAAAGCCCTGCTTCCGAAGAAAATGCTTCCAAAGAAAGTCCGGCTGCCATGAACCCGCAATATGCGGTTGTTATGGCACGGCCCCGGTCATGACGAAATCGTGGCGGCTTTCAGTCATCCTCGAAGCGCGGAATGACGATGGTCTCGGCGAGGCCCTCGTCGGTCCATTGCCGGAACGCCGGCAGCGCCTGCATCGTATCCATATACGTACGGGCTTCCGGCGTGACATCGATGTCGTAGGTCAGGAAACGGTGCACCACCGGCGCATACATGGCATCCGCGCCGCTGAAGGCGCCGAACAGATACGGTCCATACTTGCCATAACGCGCGCGGCAATCGGCCCAGATCTGCTGGATACGCCGGATATTGGCCTTGGCATCGTCGGACAGCGCCTTCGCGCGGACCGGCCGGTGCAGGTTCATACCGCATTCGTTGCGCAGCGGCATGAAGCCGGAATGCATCTCGGCGGACACCGAACGCGCATGAGCGCGCGCGGCCCGGCCTTCCGGCCACAGCTTTGCATCCGGAAAGCGCTCGGCGGCATATTCGATGATCGCCAGCGAATCCCACACCGTGATCTCGCCATCGACGAGCGCCGGCACCTTACCGGACGGGGTCACATCGAGAATGCGCTGCTTGTCGGCGGCATCCGTGTACAGCGGGACAAACACCTCCGCGAAGGGGATGCCGCAGGCCTTCAGCGCAACCCATGGCCGCATCGACCACGACGAATAATTCTTGTTACCGATCACCAGCGACAGCGACATCAACCACTCCTTGCGACACCGGTAAATTGCCACGCATACGCCTCTGCAAGCAAGCCGCGTACACAGGCTTGTTGCTGCATCACGGCATGCGTGTCAGAAGTGCCAGCTGATACAATAGGTGCTTCATGATCAACTATTCCTGGGTCGACGTCTTCGCGCTGGGCTTCTTCATCCTGGAGTGGACGACCTATGCGATCACGCTGGAGCACACCAAATACGGCCGCGACAGCCTGTCCGCACGCATGCACGCCTATCGTGAGGTCTGGATGCGCCGCCTGCTGGAGCGCGAGGCGCGCATCGTCGATACCCATATCATGACCTCGCTGCAGAACGGCACGGCGTGGTTCGCCTCGACCACGCTGATCGCCATCGGCGGCTCGCTGGCCCTGCTGCGCGCCACCAACGAAGTGATGCCGATGATGCAGAACCTGCCACTCGGCTTCAACACCACGCCCGGCATGTGGGAGATCAAGTGCTTCGGGCTGATTCTGATTTTCGTCTATGCGTTCTTCAAATTCGCCTGGTCGTACCGGCTGTTCAACTACGTCGCGATCCTGATCGGCGCGATGCCGCTGGCCTCGAAGCGCGACACGCCGGAGGCCGAAGCGCATGTGGTGCGCACGACGCGGATGTTTGGCGCGGCGGCCCGGCACTTCAACCGTGGGCAGCGCGCCTTCTTCTTCGCGCTCGGCTATCTCGGCTGGTTCGTCAGCCCCTGGGTGTTTCTGGTCTCGACGGCTGCCGTGGTGATCGTGACCTGGCGCCGGCAGTTCGCCTCCAATGCCTGGCAGGCCATGGCACCGGATGCCGAAATCAGGGTTACCCCGCGAAATCCTGCGGCGTAAAATCGAGATCGAGCACTTTCCACTCGTCGTATTTGTCGGCCGGCAGCATCGCATAAGGCTGGCAGGCTTCCAGCGCCTGTTTGGCCGCTTGCATCAGCAGCGCGGCCTTGGCCGGCCGCCGCACCTCGATCACCGTCGGCTCCGCGACCAGCCGGCCATCCGGCGAGAACACGGCGCGCAGCTTGACCTTGGCGTCATCGCCGCGCGCGACGGTGGTGGGCAATTTCGAACAGGTTTTGAGATGCCGCCGAAAAGCGGCGATGTCGAGCTTGGACAGGTCCGCCTGCTCCGATGCGCCGCCGCCGAAGCCTTCGGGCAAGCCCAGCATGACGCCGTATTTCACGGTGATATCGGCCTCGGGCTGCGGCGGCACCTGCTGTGGGCCGGGTTGCGGCGCCGGCGGCTGAGCCTGCAGCGCAGCCTGCTGCTGCAACGGCGGCTGCGTAGCGGGAGGCGCTGACGGAGGCGGCGTTGCGGGAGTGGCCTGCGGCTGTTGCTGGGCTTGCTGCTGAGGTGGCGGCGGTTGCTGGGCGGCCTGCTGCTGCGGTGACGGCGCGGGTTGCTGCGGCGACGTCTTCTGCGGCTGCGGCGGGGTGTTCTGCGCCGACGACTGCGGCTTGGCGGCGACGGCCTGCGTCTTCTGCTCTTCCAGGGTCGGCTTGTTGGTCAGGTCAGGCAGCCGAAATTCCGGCTCCGGTTTCTTCTCTGGCTTTTTCTCAGGCTCCGGCGGCGTCTCCTCGGCCTTCTTTTCGGCCTCTGCGAGCTGCTGCGGCGTCACCAGATCGACGGCAACGCTCTCCTCATGCTGCTCCATCGGACGCGCATCGGCGAAATAGACCCCGGCCGCCAAAGCGAGGTGGCCGACCACCGAGACGGCGATCGCTGCGCGGATGAGGTGCCTTGGTTCCATGGGGCTAATGAGACTTCTGTACGCCGACTGGCCCGATCATAGCGTCGCGCCCTGCCCCGCGCCATGTCCGCCAAGCCACAGCTTGCGTCATGCGGTACGATGAGTCATGGCAGAGCATGTCCAAGCCCAGTTCGAAGACCCCGAAGCCGTCAGCCGCCACCAAGCTGGCCCCGAAACCGAAGCCCTTGCCGCTCGACGAGGCCATCCTCGACGCGCTCACCCGCAACGGCGCGGGCACGCTGAGCCCGCCGGAGATCGCGCATGTGATCGAGCCTGAGGGCGACTGGCACGCGCTCTTGATGCCGATCCGCCGCGCCGCCGTGACGCTAGCGCTCGCCGACCGCCTCGTGATCTATCGCAAGGGCAAGCCGGTCGAGGATCCCAACGACTTCCGCGGCGTGTACCGTTTGGGACTGCCGAAGGCGGAGTAACGCATCACCGCTTCTTCGGCGCCGGCAGCAACTCGCTGCTGCGGCCGGCGAGCCAATAGGTGATCAACCCGACCCATTCGTGAACCGCGATGTCGCTCCGGCCGAGGCCGGCGCTGGCGGAATCGAATGTCTCGGTGGCGTCGATCCAGCCGCGCGTGCGCCAGTCCACCGGATAGGCTTCGACATCGAATCCGACCCTGCGGAACGCGCCGATCGCGCGCGGCATATGCCAGGCGGATGTCACCAGCAGCCAGCGCTCGCCGGGCTTCGGCGACACCAGGCCTGCGGTGAAGGCGGCATTCTCGTCGGTGGTGCGGGAAGCGGTTTCGAGCGTGACGCGTTCCGGGGCCACGCCGAAACGCTGCAGCAGCTCGCCGGCAACGGGCGCTTCGGACAGCGACTTTTCAATCAGGCTGCCGGCGCCGCCGGTAAAGACGATACGCGCCTGCGGATAGCGGCGCGCCAGCTCCAGCATCGCCGTTATCCGCTCGCCGGCCGAATTGATCTCCAGCGAGCCGCGTGCCGCGGACGAATCCGAATCGATGGCGCCGCCGAGCACGATGATGCCATCGGGTGCACGGCCATCGTCCTGCCATTTCGGAAAACGCTCGGTCAGCGACAGCATCAGCACATTGCCAACAGGCGAATAGCCGAACAGCAGCAGCAACAGGATGCCAAAGGTCACCAGCAATGTCCCGACACGCTGGCGCTGCAACAGCACCAGCACAATGCCGACCACGCAGATGATGGCGATCGCATTGGACGGCTCCGTGAAGAAGCCGAGCATCTTGGAGAACGTGAAAAACATGAGGCCCTTGGCTTGCCGGACGGTGTCACTGCATGAGCCATCCTGCCCACAAGATCAATGCGGCAAATGCCGGTCGGCCTGATGGATCAATCCCATTTCGGCGCGAAGCCGTAGTCGGTCAGCCGCCCCTTCAGATGCGCCAGATGCGAAATCCGGGACATCTCGTTTTCGGACAGCATGAAATCGAACACGTCGATATTCTCCGACAGACGCTCGACCTTGGAGGTGCGCGGGATCGCCACCGCGCCCTGCTGGACCAGCCAGCGCAGGCAAACCTGTGCTGCACTCTTGCCATGTGCCTTGCCGATCTCGGCAAGCGTTTCATCGCCGCGAACATTGCCCTGGGCGATGGGGCTGTAGGCGACCATGGCCAGACCATTCTGCCGGCAGGCGCCCTGCACCTTCACCTGGTCGAGATAGGGATGGTATTCGACCTGATCGCAGACCAGCGGCTCGGGGCACACAGCGACCGCCTGTTCGATCAGCGCCACGGTGAAATTCGACAGGCCGATATGTCTGGTCAGGCCCATCTGCTTGGCATGCGCCAGTGCGCCGAGCGTTTCCTCCAGCGGCACCTGCGGGTTCGGCCAGTGCAGCAACAGCAGATCGACCTCGGTCATCCGCAGCCGCGTCAGGCTCTCCTTCACCGAGCGTTCGAGATTGTGAGGCGCGAAATGCGTGGTCCAGACCTTGGTGGTGACGAACATCTCGTCACGGCGAATGTGCGCCGCGTGGATGCCCTCGCCGACATCGCGCTCGTTCTCATAGACCTGTGCGGTGTCGATGTGGCGATAACCGAGCCGGATCGCCTGCTCGACGACGCGTGCACAAATGCGGCCACGCAATTCCCATGTCCCGAGGCCAATGGCCGGGATGCGGGCGCCGTTTGCTTCCACGAACTGCATCATCTTCTCCTCTGACGGAGCAACGATACGAACGCCGACAAGCTTTTCCCGGACATCGCCGGTGCGTCAGCAAAGGCGATAATCCACAGTGATCGTTCAGGCGTCCGCAGCAACCGGTGCAAGCGCCGCGAACACCGTGTCCGGTGCGTGTGCGATCACCGCCAGCAAGGCACGGGCCGGACCGCGCGGCATGCGCTTGCCCTGCTCCCAATTACGAATCGTCTCGACGGGAACGCCAAGACGCGCGGCAAATTCCATCTGGGTCAGCTGCGCGCGGCGGCGCAGATCGCGCACTTCGGCTTCGCCGGGTCGCACCGCGACCGGCTCCGGCACGACAGGCATATCGGGAACCAGCGGCACCTCGTGCCCGTCCCGCAATTCGACGATCCGTCCGTCAGCCTTCAACCGCAAGCGCATGTTCGACCTCATTGCGCGTGATGGTCGTCGATTGCAGTTAAGGAGCCGTGAAGACAAGTGAGCCGGCGATCCCGATGTTGGCGATCGTCGGCCCCAAGAGATGCGGGATGGCCGGGCACCCTTGTTGCTGAAACCGCGTGAAACATGCTTCGGCGAGCGAGGCCGCTTTGAACCATGAGCCGCCATCCGGGCATCGATAGGCATTCGGCTCGGGTATGTGATGCAGGTCGTGCGGGAGCGGGCATGGCTCGCTCATCCGTCGCAAAGCGCGAACGCTGCTCGCAGCCACTTCAATTCGTTGTGGTCTTGCCGCCGCGCATGGACACAAGCTTGTTTTCACGAAATCGGAGAATGAGCCAAGCGGTCTCATCGAAACCGTCTGCGAGCTTCCCCTCGTGCGAATACACGATCTGAGCAGCTTCCAACTTCGACGGCGGTCCCAACGCCGTGATTACCTTCTGACGCGACATACCTAAATGCAGCTTGCCGTCGAAGATGACGGGCGAGAATTTTTCCGGGATAATGCCGCAATCGGTCGAAACCCCGGCGTCTTTCTCGGTGAGCTCTTCAACGATTTCCGTGACGAGATGATCCGGGCCGCCTATCTCCCCGCCGGACACGATCCACAATCGATGCTGCGCGCGCCGATAACACAGCCAATAGATACTATCTCCAGCGTCGCCTCGGTGTTGGATGGTCCCTTCGCCCAGGGCTTCGCGAACCGCGTCGAGCCGCGTCTCCTCGAAGCGGCCCGCAAATGAGCCTAGCGAAAAGCGGGTCGCCAACCTCGTTACGACTGTCGGCGGCACGCGCTCGAACGCACGTTCGTTGATTGGGGGCGGCGGTGTCTGCGCGGAGCAGTCATCCGAGGGGATCGCAAATAAAAGCAGGAGCAAGAAGAGCGACTTTCGACCATCAACTCTGCATTGGCTTACATTAGAAATTGAGCGCATCTGCAATAGCTTCTCTCGTTTAACAAGGATGGTCGAACCATATAAAATCGTGACGAAAGAGGTACTTCAGGTTTTGTTCGAAGGGCTGTCACGTCGTTTGCAAAAACAGCGGAAAGCTCTCGCGCTCTGCCGCCACATCGACGATACGCCTATGCGAGAGACAATCGAGAGTGGGACTAAGAGGTCTCAGTGCTCGTTGACCGCAGCGCCGAGCTTGATCAAGCTCAGCGCGCGGTTCGCGGTCTCGCGCAGGCGGCAGTAGTTCGCGTCGCCCCGGTACATGCCGGGCTCGACTTTGTCGAAGACCGCGCAGAAGCGATCACGCGACGCGGCGAAGGTTTTCTGCGAGTCCTTGACCGCCTTGATCTTGTCGGCGAACCCGCCGGCCTCAACCTTCTTTAGCGCCTCATTGGTTTTCTGCGTCCAAATGGCGAGTTCGCGCGCCGCGCAGGCTTTCCATTTGGCGACATCGTCATTCACGCCTTCCGCCTTTTTAATGCAGGGGTCGGCGACGAGCCCGACACACGCGCCACCGAAACCGCCGGTTTCCTCCGCGGTCTTCAGGCAAGCATTGATCACTGTAACGTCGGCGGGCGCGGTGCCCTGGGCGAAAGCTATCGATGAGAGCGGGAGGCTTGCGGCGAGCAGCGCGGCGGAAAGTTTGAGCTTCATTTGAGATCTCCGTTCGGCGCATCGAAAATATGGAACGCAATGCCACTGTGAGCAAATGAAGCCCCGCGAGCCGGTACACCGGCGGGTGGGGCGGAAGGGCCGGACGTCGAGTGGGAAAGCGAAACGAGCGGGTACGCGGCTTTCGCTACGCTCTCTTCAATCGATGCCTTTGAATATGCCTTGACCTGGCTCACGAGATTTTCAGACAATAAGTGACGCATGCAACTTTGGTCATCGAAGGCCCAGCATTGGTTCATCTGAATGTGGAATAGGAGCGCCGACATGGCGACTCTGAAGATCGCAATTCAAGTTGTACGGACGATATCTGTAGTTGGAGCGGCCACATTTTCAGTGCTCCTTATGGCTGGCAGCAGCACGGATTTGTTGGCGCTCTCGCCCTAGGCTCTGTCTGCTTCGCTTTGAGTGCCGTTGTCGCCGCAAGCCCGACCTTAGTGCTGCAATTGTTGCGTTGAGTACGCTGCTACGTTGACGGATAACGACGGCAGGACCGGTTTGGGGCACCCACCGGCTACGCCGCTGGCAACACTATGAGACTTCAAAATTGAACAAGATCGCCACGAAGACTGACGAAGGTGGCATGAAACGTTTTCTGATTTTCCCGGCTCTCTTTCCGCCTCTTGCGTTGGTCGTATTCACGGCGCCTGATGGGTTTAAGAATCTTCTCGATTGGATGGTTGAGTCCTACGCAATCGCGGTTATCCCGGCCTTGCTGCTGGCTTGGGTCGATTGGATGCTTTCTGCAAAGCCACTCCGAGTTATGGGAACGGCGGTGACGGCAGCACTCCCTGCAGTCTTGATCATGCTTTTCATGTGGGGAGGATCAAACGACTTATGGCCAATCTTGATGGTTGGGCTCGTCGGAGGACTACCAGCCGCGGTGTGTTCGTGGCTATCCGATGGCCGAACGTTGAGCATGAACGCGCGAGCGAACAGCTAAAGTTTAATTGGCTCTCCGACCGACTTGCGGTCGGTCGGAGATGAGAGCGAATACAGGTGTGACGCCATCGATCGCCTGCCCCGACCAGCCTAGACGATGCCCTTCGTCCTCAGCGCGGCGATCCGTTCGCCGTCGTAGCCGATGGTGGACAGGATTTCGTCCGTGTTGGAGCCGAGAAGTGGCGGCGCGTGATATTCGGTGATCGGCGTGCCCGAAAACATCAGCGGATTTCGTACGAGCGAAAGCGCCGGCTCGAAGGGATGGTTCGAGCTCACGCGCATACCGCGGGATTTCACATGAGGGTCCGCGAAAACCTGATCGAAGTCGTTGATCGGGCCTGACGGCACGCCGACGGCCTCCAGACGTTCCAGCCAATGGGCGACGGGCTGCTTCAGGAAAAGACCGGCGAAGATGGCCATGATCTCCTTGCCATGCTGGACACGATCGTTGTTCTTCAGGAAGCGCGGATCCTTGGCCAGGTCCGGCTCTCCGAGCACTTCGCAGGTCCGCTGGAACTGGCCGTCATTGCCATTCACGAGCATCAACTCGCCATCGGTGCAACGGAAGACACCGGCAGGCATGCCGCCATTGCCCCAGGTTCCGCGCCGCGGCGGGACTTTTCCGCTGATGAGATAGGGTTGGAGCCAATGTGAAAGGGAGGCGATCACCGTATCGAACAGACAAGCATCGATTTGCTGTCCCTCGCCGCCGCCGGCATCGCGATGATAGAGCGCCGACATCACGCCGATGGTGGCATTCAAGCCGGTCATATAGTCCACGATCGAGGGACCGACCTTCATGGGGCCCTCGCCCGGCTCGCCATCGAGATGGCCCGTCACGCTCATGAGACCACCCATCGCCTGCAGGATCGCATCATAGCCGGCGCGTGTGGCGTAGGGACCGGTTTGTCCGAAGCCCGTCACCGAGCAGTAAACGATGCGCGGGTTGATGGCTTTGATCGCGTCGTAGTCGAGGCCATAACGCTTGAGGTCGCCGACCTTGTAGTTTTCCAACAACACGTCGGCGGTCTTGACGAGTTCGCGAATGATCTCCTGGCCTTCAGGCTTGGCCACATTGACGGTGACCGATTTCTTGTTGCGATTGGCGCAAAGATAGAAGGAGTTGTCTCGCCTGCTGCCGTCCGGGTCGTTCAGATAGGGAGGGCCGAATGCGCGGGAATCGTCGCCGGTTCCGGGGCGTTCGATTTTGATGACTTCGGCGCCGAAATCGCCAAGCATCTGACCCGCGATCGGGCCGGCAAGCACCCGCGTCATATCGATAACCTTGATGCCCGAGAGCGGCAGAGCCGGCATGTATTCCTCCTGTATGTTGGTTCGTCACGTCGGCCACGGAGAACGTGTGAAGCGAGCGCTTACAGGAAAATCACCCCGAGTGCACCGCTTTGTGAGCATGAGGGCTATCCCATTCAAGAGGGTACGGAACAGCGCTCTTGATTTCCGGATGCCGAAATTTCAAGACTGAGCAGCCCCCTATGCATCATCAGGGGTAAGACCGCATCCAGAGTAAGGCCGACCGCTTTGCACCAGAAGGAGACATGAGCGCGGCGTCCCGCAGGCAACACAACGTTCAGCCCTTGCTTGCCAATCTACGATGATTGCCCCGCGCTTGAAGAATACGACAGTCAGTTGGCCGGGAGCGAACCTCCGCAGAACACGACGTTCTGCAAATCGAGAGCACGCTTTGAACCTATCATCCCGCCGATGGACACATGTCTCATCGGCAGGCTTCCGCCGCTGCGGGAGTCCGCGAGGCTCGTGCACGAAGAACGGGTTCCGATATCTTGCGCCCGACCCGCACATGGGGACATTAAAATGTGCAGATATATCGCGCTGGTTCCTCTGCTTCTTCAACTCCTCTCCCCAGGCACTTCACCGGCGGCGGAAGCCAGCGGCGCGGGCTCGACATTCGCTGCCCCGATCATCGAGAAGTGGAGCGCCGCATACAAAGCGGTCAGCGGCGATCGCGTCAGCTATCAACCGGTCGGCTCCAGCATCGGCGTGGACATGATCAAGAAAGCCGCCGTCGATTTCGGCACGACCGATCGACCATTGAGCCCCGCGGAACTGAAGAAGCTCAATATGCTTCAATTCCCTCTCGCCATTGGTGGCGTGGTCCCGGTCGTCAACGTTCAGGGTATATTGCCCGGGCAGATGCGTTTCACGGGACCTGTTCTGGCGGACATCTTCCTAGGGAAGATCCGGCGATGGGACCATCCGGGCATTCGTTCGATCAACGCGGAACTGGTTCTGCCGAATTTGCCGATCACCGTGGTGCATCGTCTGGACGGGTCGGGTACGACCTTCAACTGGACAAACTACCTGTCAAAAATCAGCACGGATTGGAACACGAAGGTCGGGCAAGGCAATTCGGTGGACTGGCCGCTCGGACTTGGCGGCAAAGGCAACAATGGCGTCGCTTCGCTGGTCGCCATGGTGCCAGGCGCGATCGGCTATCTCGAATATTCGTATGCGCTCCAGAAGTTCGACCGAATATCATTTGGGTCGGTGCAAAACGGATCCGGTCACTTCGCCATGCCGACGGTGGCCTCGTTTCGTGCCGCGGCCGAGAACGCCGATTGGAAAGCCGCTGAAGACTTCGCGGTGATTCTCGCAGATGCCCCCGGCGCAGACGCCTATCCGATCGCGGCGACCACCTATGTGCTCATGCCCAGGAAACCGGCGTGGTCAAAGAGCGAGACCAGCGCGCTGGCATTTCTACGTTGGGCATTGGAACACGGACAGGCCCACGCGGAAGCACTCAACTACGTTCCGCTCCCGTCGAAACTGGTAAAGCAGATAGAGGCTTATCTGGACGCAGGGCCTGCGCAGCAAGATGACACGACGGTCGCAAAGGGCAATTGAGAAGGCCGAAGCCTCGCACGACGACCGGCTCACGCACCACGGGCCTATCCGGTACGAGCGGCACTTCGTGCCCGTCCCACAATGCGACGATCGGCAGAACTCCCCGCGCTCTATGAGCGATGGAAACAGTCGTCGGCCGACATCGCGTCGACTCCGCTTGCGCCACGGCCCTGAAGGCTAGGGCTTCGGCCGTCATGGAGTGAGATTGATGGAATGGTTTAGCGTGGCCGAGAAGCCACCGCCGATCGCCGTTGACGCGATGCTGACGAACAAGGGGCTGACCGAGACCCGCTGAGGCCGGTCGGTGCCTAGGCTAGTCCTATCAATCGTTTACAGCGAAATCCGTCATTTTCCAGCCGGCATCATCCTTGGCGAAACTGTAGATGAGCTCGCCGCAGAAAGCAGAATAACTGACCTTACCCTCGTGGGTGTCCATGACGGGCTTCTGCTTGGCAAGACACTTCCGCTGCGCCGGTTTGAAAGCACCCTTCCAGATCACAGGGAAATCAGCCGCTTGTCGTAGATCTTGGTAAAGGATCGGATATTTGACCATCTGCGATACGGCCTGCTGGTCGCTCTTGCCGACGGCAGCATTGAATTGCGTCCAGAACGCTGCGAAACCGTCATCACTCCCCGCCTCCAGCGCCGATCCCGCCGATATCAGCAAACCAGCCACAAGCAGCCCTCTCCCGATCACCAATCCGATCGACTTCATCTTCGCACCTCCATGCAATACTTAAGCATTGTTCAATATGTCGCTGATTGCCTCACAAGGTTCAGAGCCGAAATTAGGATAGCTCAATGGCAAGAACGCCTAAGAGCGCGGCCTCCCCCCCGCAGACGGTCCTAAAATAAAAGCGTCACCACCACTCTCACGCTCAATGTAAGACGGCCTTTCTCAAGCGGGGGCGCATGGGAGAAAACCAAGGGGACGTTGCGGCCGTATAAAGCCAAGTCGCACGCCGGCATCCCGCCTCATTGAACTTCTTCCCGTTGAAAAGCACAAATAGAGCGAACGCTTGAAATCCAATCGAGAGATTTTGCAATGTTAGCTTTCAGAGCATCGATTTGTGCTGCCTTCACCGTAATTGGCCTATCCCTTTCGTTTGTCGGGCCCTCGTTTGCGATGGAAGATACCGAAACTGCTTTCAGCCTCACCATGCAGATGAAAGAATTCTATCGTTCGGGCAAATATTTGGAAGCGTTGCCGTTAGCTCAAAAAGCGTTGTCCCTTCGCGAGGCGGATCCCAACTCTAACGAGTCAGACACCGCTATGGCGCTGAATGACCTTGGAACCATCCACTACCAATTAGGCCAATACGCCGTGGCGGAACCGTTTTACAAGCGGTCGCTCGCTTTGCGCGAAAAGACGCTCGGTCCGGATCATGCGGAAATTGCCATGGTGCTCAACAATCTGGGCGACCTGTACCGCGCAGAGCAGCGATACGCGGAGGCAACGATATTCCTTAAACGGTCCATCTTGATCACCGAAAAATCGCGTGGCCCTGACGATCCGTCTATTGTCCTTGCGCTGAGCAATCTCGGTGCTGTCGCCAGCATGCAGGGCAACTATGCCCAGTCCGCGCCAATGTTCAAGCGAGGACTAGCCATACTGGAGAAGGCGAAAGGTCCCGACGATCCCGAAGCCACGGTGCTGATGAACAACCTGGCCGATGCTTACTTCCATCAACGGCGTTATGCTGATGCGGAGCGCTTGCTTAAACGGTCGATTGTGGTGAACGCGAAGGCTTTCGGCTCCAGCCATCCCGACATCGCACAGGCTCAGAACACTATGGCCGTGCTCTATTGGCGCCAAGGTCGAAAAGCCGATGCTGAGTCTCTGTTCAAGAAATCAATCGCCACGTTGGAAAGTTCACTAGGTCCGAGCCATCCAGATATTGCGGGGATTCTGATGAATCTTGCAGGTCTATATAAAGAGCAGGGTCGGTTTGAAGATGCACGGATATGCTTGAAACGGGTTGTGGCGGTACGCGACAAAACCGGATCGAATATCTAGGAGAAGCTGCTCGTGCGAACTGCGGTGTGCGAGGCTATGGACTGTTAACGCCGGTCGGGGTCCGCCTCCAGCGCGAGCGCATGGCTCAAGTAACAATTTTCAAGGAAAGTTCGCCGAGCGCGACCTTGAAAATATCCTGCCTAAAAAGGATGGGTTTCGCTGTGCTTTATCCATCATACGGACTGCGGACTACTTCAGACCGAACCACAGCGTCGCGATCCCCAAGAAAGCGAAGAAGCCGACCACGTCGGTCACGGTGGTCACGAATGTACCGGAGGCCACGGCCGGGTCGGCCTTGACGCGTTCGAGCACCATCGGGATCAGGATGCCGCCGAGTGCGCCGGCGATCAGATTGCAGATCATTGCAAGGCCGATGACGATGCCGAGACCGGGCGTCCTGAACCAGGCATAGGCGGCGATGCCGGTGATCACGGCAAAGGCCAGTCCGTTGATCAGGCCGACAAGGCCTTCGCGGATCACGATGCGCATGGCGTTGTTGGGATTGAGCTGCCGCGTCGCCAATGCGCGCACGGCGACCGTCATGGTCTGGGTTGCGGCATTGCCGCCCTGGCTGGCGACAATGGGCGCCAGCACAGCCAGCGCCACCATCTGCTGCAGCTGGTCCTCGAACAGGCCCAGCACCGACGACGCGATGAAGGCGGTGGCGAGATTGATCAGCAGCCAGGTAAAGCGACCCTTGGCGATGGTCCAGAAATTGTCCGACAGTTCTTCGTCCGACGTGACGCCGCCGAGCGCCTTGAGGTCCTCGTCGGCCTCCTCCTCGATGACGTCGACGACGTCGTCGATGGTGATGACGCCGACCAGCCGGTCATCAGTATCGACCACAGGCGCGGCGACAAGATTGTACTTGCCGAACATCCGCGCCACTTCCTCCTGATCGTCCAACACCGAGACGCGGCGGCGGTCCTCATCGATCAGATCAGCCAGCAGCACCGGACGGCGCGCGCGCAGCAGCGCGTCCAGCGACACTGCGCCCTGCCAGCGCTGATCGGCGCCGACGGAATAGATCTCGTAAAACCGGTCCGGCAGGTCCGGCGTTTCGCGCATATAGTCGATGACCTGACCGACATTCCAGTCCGGCGGGACCGCAATGAACTCGGTCTGCATCCGCCGGCCGGCGGAGTTTTCCGGGTAAGTGAGGCTCCGCTCCAGCGCCACGCGCTCGGACAGCGGCAGCTTCTCGAGAATCTCGTCCTGGACCTCCTCGTCGACGCCTTCGAGCAGTTCGACGGCATCGTCGGAATCGAGTTCGCGGACACCCTCGGCGACAGTTTCCGGCTCCAGTTCCTCGAGCAGTTCCTCGCGGACGGTGTCGTCAACTTCGTTCAGCGCCGAGAAGTCGAAATCCGTGCCGGTCAGCTCGATCAGGGGCGCGCGTTCGTCGGCATCGAGGGCTTCGATCAGATCGCCAAGATCGGCCTCATGGAGCTCGCCGACGATCTCCTTGAGGAATGCGGTATCGGCTACCTGAACCGCGTGCGAGATCGCCTCGACAAATTCCGGGCGGATGTCGCCTTCGGCATCGCGCATCGGCATCCTGTCGAGCGCCGACAATTCCTCGGGAGCGACCGATTGGGCGAGATCGACGTCATCGGCCATGCCGCACCTCGCCTGCTTGTTTGGGGGGTGACGGAGCTAGCGCTATCCTGTCGGAAATGCGCTAATCCATCTGTGAACGGAAGCTCGCATCAGGCATTACCCAATGCGCAATGCCTGATGCAATCGGAAAAATGCGGTGCGCCAAATCAGCGGCCGGGAAAGTGTCGTGAACGTGTTGAAGGCCGCCATTTTTGCCTTGATTGCTTCCACCATTGCCGCCCATGCCGAGGACTGCCCGCGCAAGGATACGCTGGGCACTGCGCGCGTTCTGACGGTCGATCCGAAGACCACTCCGCGGGTCGGAACGCAGAGTTTTCCGGACACGCTGCCGCTGGAAGACCGCGAGGTCGTGCTGACCTTCGACGATGGCCCGAATGCGCCGACCACGACGAAAATTCTCACGGCGCTGTCGCGCGAATGTGTTCGCGCGACCTTCTTCCTGATCGGCAACAGCGCGATGGCCAATGCGGCGCTGGTGAAGCGCATGGCAGCCGAGGGCCATACCATCGGCCATCACACCCTCGCCCATGCCGACCTCAAGAAGATCAGCAATGCGGCGGCCGTCGAACAGATCGACCGGGGCATCAGCGCCGACGAAATGGCGCTGAACGGCAAGGCCACCACCGTGCCGACCACGCCGTTCTTCCGGTTTCCCTATTTCGAGTCTACCCCGGCCCTGCTGGACATGCTGCAGTCCCGTCGGATCGCCGTATTCGGCGCGGATTTCTGGGCCAGCGACTGGAATCCCATGACCCCGCAGCAACAACTGGAGCTGATTACCGGCCGGCTGAAGGCCGCCGGGCGGGGAATCATCCTGTTTCACGACACCAAGGCGCAGACTGCCGCGATGCTGCCCGATTTCCTGCGCTATCTCCGGGAGAACCGCTACCGGGTCGTGCATATCGTGCCGCCGGCCGCAGGGTCCGCCCGCTCCAGTTCCCAGTAGAACGCGCGACCATCAGGATGCGGAAAATACCGTCGGCGGGCCGACATGATTAACATTGCGTTCACAGCCGCCCCGGTAACTTCACAGCCGACATCAAAGCGAGTGACGGATCGACCAATGAACAAGGCGACGACTGACCGGGCACGACGCCTTCTGTGCCTGAGCCTGCTCACCGGCCTGACCCTGTTCACCGCCGCCGCAGCCTCCACCACCAGCGCTTTGTCGGCCGAGGCGTGCCCGGGCAATCCCCGCGCGCTCGGCACTTCGCGCACCATAGTGGTCGATCCCCGCGAGCACCCCAAGATCGGCACCATGCAATATGCCGAGACGCTGCCGCTCCAGGACAAGGAGGTCGTGCTGACCTTCGACGACGGTCCGATCCCGAAACACTCGAACGCGATCCTCGATATCCTGGCCTCCGAATGCGTGAAGGCGACGTTCTTCATCATCGGCCGGATGGCGAAGGAGCATCCCGAAGGCGTACGCAAGTTGATCGCGCTCGGCCACACCGTCGGCACCCACAGCCAGAACCATCCCCTCAGCATGAACCGCATGCCGATCGAGAAGGCGCAGCAGGAAATCGAGGACGGCATCGCCAACACCACGGCGGCGCTCGGCGATCCCGCGCTGCTGTCGCCGTTCTTCCGCATTCCCGGCCTGCTGCGCGCCAGCGTCGTCGAGGACTATCTGGCCTCGCGCGGGATCCAGACCTGGAGCGCCGATTTCCCCGCCGACGACTGGCGCCATGTGTCGTCGCAGAAAGTCCATGACCTCGCGATCTCGCGCATCGCCGCCAAGGGCAAGGGCATCCTGTTGCTGCACGATATCCAGCCGCGCACCGTCGCCGCCCTGCCCGGCATCCTGCGCGACCTCAAGGCCGGCGGCTATCGCATCGTCCATGTCGAGGCGGCGACACCCGACAAGCCCAAGACGCCCACGGAGCCGCAGCAGTGGCAGTTGCATCCTGTGTCGGAGACCGTGGCCGTCACGCGCTGGCACAAGGTGCCGACATTCGCCTTTGCCCATGACGACATGCTGCCCGCGCCGGCGATCTCGGCATCCGACCAGATGCTGTCACTGACTGAGAATTTCGATCGCATGCGTCGGCCGCGCAATGCCGTGCCGCAGCCCGAACAGGCACCATGGCCCCGTGAAGCACCGCTGCAGACGATGACCGACACAGCCACATTACCGGTGCCGGCAAAGACCCTGTTCGAGCTCGCCGAACGTCACGGCAAGCCGATCAAGGCACTCGTGCAGCTACCACATCACGCACAACAGACGGCGCCTGCCCGCGGCAGCGATTCAGACGCGATTGCGAAACTGATCTCGCTCGATGCCAGCGCTGCCAAACGCACCATCCCCGGCGCCATTCCGCCCGGCCTGCATCCGACGGCAGTTGCCGCCCCGCACTGAGCGCGACGGGATCAGCTGACGATCTTGGCGATGCACAGCACCACGATGATGCCGAGGAACAGCAGGTCGATATAGGACTTCATCTCGCCGGCCTGGCGCTGCTCGACCACGTCCTTCACGACCGTCCTGCGTGTTGCCACGGCAGCCGGGCCCTCACCAGACAAGCCGCCGAGCCGGCGTGCTTCGAGTTCGAGCTTCTCGATCGCCTTGAAGAAGATGAAGGTGCGCAGCGCCGAGATCGCCCGCATACCCGCATAGGCCAGCACCAGCGCCGCCACGATGGCGCGCTGCTGGTAGGTGCCGACGAAATTCAGGCTGAAATAGACCAGCGCCAGGAAGGCAAAGTTGGAGATGAAACGATAGGCATAGCTCAGATATTTCATGTCCGCTCCGGAAGATCGACCGGCACGGGATGGTCGGCGCCGGGTTGCGGCACTGCTAGCGGTAGATCGTTACGGGAGCACTAAAACACAACGACAACTGCGATCGATCTTTCGATTTGGTTAAGCCAAGTCCGCTTTGCCCTGCAACACATCTATTTGAGCAGCGTGCATTCGCTTTCCGCTACGGGCCTGAATGCGTCCTCGCCCCGAACGGTCGAAAGGTACTGGTAGTAATCCCAGGGTCCTGTGGACTCCGATGGAGATTTAACCTGAAACAGATGCATGTCGCGCATAACGCGACCATCCTTGCGGATCTTGACGTCCTTGCTCATGAAATCGTTTACGGGCAGCGACTGCATCGTATCGGAGACGGCTGGTCCGGCGATCGAGTCCGCCTTCTGAACGGATTTCAGATAGTGAGTGACTGCGCTGTAAACGCCCGCCTGGATCATGTTGGGCTTCTTCTTGGCGAGCGCTTCGAAACGTTTGGAAAAGCGGCGCGTCTCGTCGTCCAGGTCCCAATAGAAGGCCTCGGCGATAACGATGCCTTGCGATGCCTTGAGTCCGAGACCATGCACGGTGTTGATGAGAAGAAGAAGGCCGCCAAGTCGCTGGCCTCCCTTCACGATGCCGAATTCATCAGCCTGCTTGATCGTGTTCAGCGAGTCATCGCCGGAATTGGCGAGACCGATGATCTTGGCACCGGATCCCTGTGCCTGCAGCAGAAAGGATGAGAAATCGGCCGTCCCGAGCGGATGCCTCACGCGGCCGAGCACCTTTCCGCCCAGCCGCTCGATGGCTATCGTTGCATCGCGCTCGAGCGCATGACCGAACGCATAATTGCTCGTGATGAAGAACCAGGTGTCGACGCCGGATTTCGCCATCGCTCTCGGCAGCGTATTGGCCAACGCATAGGTGTCGTAGGTCCAGTGAAAGCCGAGCGGTGAACAGGCCTTGCCGGTCAAGTCGGACGTCGCCGGGCCGGAGAACATGGCGATCTTTTGTTTCTCCCTGACGATATCCTGGATCACCAGCCCGGCGGCGGAGGTGCCACCGTCGACGATGGCGCTGACATTCTCGACGTCGATCCATCGGCGCGTGATCGCCGCTGCGATATCGGTCTTGTTCTGATGGTCGGCCGAGAGCAGCTCGATGCGACGCCCAAGCACCTTCTCTCCGAAGTCCTCAATTGCAAGGCGCGCCGCGATCACCGACCCCAGCCCGGTCACATCCGCGGTACTGCCCGACTGATCATTGAGAACGCCGATCCGAAGCGGCGCATCTTCAGCGCGGCCGTCGCCGAGCGTCGCAAAGGGCGCAACCAATGCAAGCGCCAGCAGTATGAAACAAGACCTTGAGCCTGGCATTCCACCTTCCCCTCACGACAGCCGACCTCGCCGATCGGCTCCCCCCGTCCAAAACGCGCTCGAAACCAGTCATGCAAAAACATGGCCGGATTCTCGAATGCCAGAGGTGGAGCGTGAAAGCTTGAACGTTATTGGATATTTCGCACGCGTAGGCCGGAGCGGCGCAAAGCGCTTGCGTCCCGCCGCGCCGTCCTCCTAAGCTCAAGCATGGCAATCGACGAGACTCTTCCCCGTGGCCTGAAACTGCACAATCTGGGTGGGATAGAGGTGGTCGCAGGACGATATCGCGACCATGTCCTGCCCCGGCACAGCCACGACGGACTGATGCTGTCGCTCTTGAGCGACGGCGTACAGGCGCTGCATTGCCGGGGCGTGACGCACTTCGCCGATGCGGGGAAAATTCTGGCGGTGCCTCCGCATGAAGTGCATGCGGCCGAACCAGGCGTTGAAGGTGGATGGTACTATCACACGATCACCATTCCATCGGACGTGCTCGAACGGCACCACCCTCAGGGCGCACGCTTTCTCTGCGAGACCGCAATTTGCGACGACGGCATGAAGCGCGTTCTGCAGACGCTGTTCCGCAGCTTCAATGGAGCACCCGTGCTTGCACAAGAGGAAGCGCTGCTTGACGTGCTGGAGCACTTTCTGACCCGACACACCCGCCTTCCGCAGAGGGCATCTCACAAACCGATCGAACTGCGCGCGGTCGAGACCTGCAAGGCATATCTCGCCGCCTATCTTCACCGCAACGTCACGCTCACCGAGCTTGCGCAACTTGCGCGGATAGATCGCTTTCTGTTGGTCAGGTGCTTTACGGGTATCGTCGGAATCCCCCCGCACGCCTGGCACATGCAACAGCGCCTTCACAGGAGTTTCGAAATGCTGTCCAAGGGACAAAGCGTGGCAGACGTTGCCGCTGCAACGGGGTTCGCGGACCAAGCCCATTTGACACGCGCCTTCAAGCGGGTGACCGGCATCACGCCCGGCCGGCTCAGGAAGGACCATCTTGCCTTTCAGTCGCAGCCGGCAACCAGCCGTCCGCGCATCGCGTGGCCGCTTCCCGGCCTGTAACGACTGACGGTCGCAGAGCAAGGACCGCACGGCCACCGTCGATCACGCAAGCCGTATTTCCTGGCTGGTCGGAAAGCCGTGAAGTCCGTTGCTGCCAAAGACCATCGCGTTGGACCGATACGGATCGCCCGACACCACGATCAGGATATGTTCCGCGCGCTCGACGATGGGCACCAGCCGGTTCGGATCGTCGCTTTCGGCGAAATGCGCGGCAGCAAGCCCGTCTTCGTGAAGTCGCCGCAGCGTTCTGCGTCCCGGAACGCAGTTGGAGTATTTGCCGATATAGGCTTCGAACTTCCAGGCGGGAATCCGGGCATGGCGATAAAGCCGTTCGCGAAGATCCTCGATATTGCTTCCGGCCTTCGCCAGCGTCTTGGCGACCATCGGACTGATCGCCACGAGCGGCCGGAGGGTGCCCGGCGCAAGGCCGGCCGTGAAACATAGTTCCCAACAGCTTTGACGGATCAAACCGTCAGCAAGATAGATCGCGATGTCTTCGGGATCGCGGCCGTAAATGGAGCCGACAACAGTGTCGCCCGTGAACCGTCCGACCGTCACAACACTGGCGCCCTTTGCGAAGCCCTGGCGCCCTGCGAATGTCGTCCAGCCCAGCTTTGCGACTTCCAGCTCATGCTCGGCGAGAACCACGCGGGCGGAATGGCCGAACGTGCATTTGTCGCCCTCTCCCGGCCGCAGCCCGACAACATTGCGCAGGAAGAGACGCAGGAACCGTCCCACCGTGGTGTTGGCCCTGCTCCCTTCACGCAGCGCGCCGTTTTCGCAATTGAACCCGAGCGCTTCAATGACCGGACCACAGAGCACGATCAGCGGATCGCCGCCCGTCGTGTCGCCGCTGTGCTCGACCCCGAAGGCAGGGCTGGCCATGATCTCGGCGATGGCGACCAGGACCGGCATATAGTCTGGCGCACACCCGGCCATGACGCCATTGACCGCTACATTCCAGATCGTCACGCCGGATCCGGATGGCTGGACACAACCGATCAGCCTGTCCGGCGGATAGGACGTAAACTTCAAGAACTCTGCCACCGCGTCACGTGTCGGCGGAACGACCGGCAGGCCGTCGGACCAGCCTTCGACCCGATAGATCTCGTTGATCTCTTTGAAGTCGCCCGTCGCCACGATCTCGGTCGGCGAATATATCCCGGCCGCTTTTCCCTGCGGCGCCGGCTGTGCAGTCAGACATGTCACGACGGCATTCGCCGTGTGGGACAACACCATGTCACGCAATTCGGCATTGCTCAGGCTGTCGACATATCCTGGCATCTCCACCACAGGCAGCCAGGCGCAACCAAGACCCGGAGATACTGCACGGGCCTGTCCGGCAAAGCCCTCGCACACCAGCGAGGCTGTTGGAATGCCGGCTTTCTCGATTGCGGCACTGGCACGCATGACCGCCGGCGTGCATGCGCCGCAGCAGCCGATGCCGGATATCACCACATCGACGCCATGTTCAGCGAGCTTGCCGGGCAGTTCGGCGAGCACCTGGCGATCATTGCCGCCGAGTGTATTGCCGAACTTCTCGTAGCTCACGAAGGTTGCGCCCGGACAGGCTTCGCCCAGAGCTTCCTCCAGAAGCGCAAAGATCTCATCGCCGCGAAAGAGGTAGTCCCAGACGAAAGCGATCCGGCGGCCTGCAAGGGTCGCGGGGCGGTTCGCTGGATAAAACATCTCGATCGAAGGCGCCCCTCCCGGCGAGACCGTTCGATAAGGCGTCGCTGTCATCATCCGATGCTTCCTTGCACTGACCTGTTGCAAGGACCTTGCTCGGAGCGGGCGTGCGAATATTGAATGATGTTGGATAAGTTTCGTTATCTTGCGCGCGTCCGGGCACAAACCCGTCAACGGGCACGGCCGGCCGGTGCATCGCAACCTTGACAGAGGAACCTGCTTCGCCGTAACCAGCCGCTTGCAGGGTATCTCCCAGCCGTAAGCGTTAACGTCACTCAACGTGCTCAGCTCCGGACAGCCCCAACGTGGCTGGCCGCCTCGAAAGCACGTCGACATGAACCAGAACGCTCCTCCAAAATTCAAAGCTGCGTCCAGACCTGCGCCTCTCAGCCGCGACGACCGCAAGAGCCTGATCAAGCAGGTGCTGATCGTCTTTTTCGGCTTCCTCTCGGTCGGCCTGCCGCTGCCGCCGATCTCGCTCTACATCCATGACCAGCTCGGCTTCTCGGCCGGCGTGATCGGCTTCGCCATCGGCATCCAGTCGGTGGTGACCGTGCTCACCCGCCACCGCGCCGGCACGCTGAGCGATCATCACGGCGCGCGCTACGCGATCCGGCTCGGCCTGCCGCTCTCAGCGCTGGCCGGCCTGTTCTATCTGCTTGCTGCCACCCTGCCGCTGCCGGCCGAAGGCAAGCTCACGCTGCTGCTGATCGGCCGCGTCGCGCTCGGCTTTGGCGAAAGCCTGTTCATCACCGGCGCCATGAGCTGGTGCATCGGACGGCTCGGCCCGCATCGCACAGGTCTGGTGATGTCGTGGCAGGGCATTGCCATGTATTCGGCGATTGGATTGGGCGCACCGATCGGCCTCGCGGTCTATGCATCGATCGGCTTTGCCGGCGTCGGCGTGCTGGCGGCGATCTCGCCACTGATCGCACTGGGGATTGCCTACGCCATCCCTGATGTGCCTGTGTCGGGCAGCACCGAACGCACGCCGTTCTACAAGGTGATCGGACTAATCTGGCGTTCAGGCACGGTCCTGTTTCTGGCCACCGTTCCCTTCGCGGGGATCACCGGCTTTCTCGCCCTGACCTATGTCGAACGCGGCTGGTCCGGCGCCGGCATCGCGCTCGCCGCCTTCTCGACCGGATTCATCTTCGTGCGCCTGGTCGGCAGCCACCTGCCCGATCGGTTCGGCGGCGCGCGCGTCGCGATGACGTCGCTGGCCATCGAGGCGCTCGGCCAGGCGCTGATCTGGCTGTCGACGAATCCGATGCTCGCACTGCTCGGCGCACTAGTCACCGGCATCGGCTTCTCGCTGATCTTTCCCTCGATGGGCGTCGAGGCCACGCGCCGCGTGCCCATCGAACAGCGCGGCCGCGCCGTGGCGAATTTCATCGCCTTCTTCGATCTGGCGATCGGTCTGACCGCACCGGTGGTGGGATATGCGGCGGGGCTGTTCGGGTACGGGACGGCGTTTCTGATCGGCGCCGTCGCAGCGATCTGCGCCCTGGTGCTCGCAGCGAGCGGGTAAGGCCCGTAGCTCTCTGGCCACCTCAATAATGATACCGGCACTGAACGATATCGAGCTGCTGCGTCTCGCCTTTGCCGGTGACCCGGCAGACCAGCCGGTGTTTACCGGTGATGCGCAGCGCGATTGATTGCACCCCATCCATTACTTTTTGCTGGCGGCTATGTAATCTATAGATTACAATCCCCACATGGTAGAAATTCGCGAAGCACCCGAATTCACCAACTGGCTAGCTGCTCTGAAAGGCCAGCGCGCCATTCTGCATATCGTTCGCAGGATCAACCGTCTCGCAGCGGGCAACCCCGGGGATACCAAGTCAGTCGGCGGACCAGTGATGGAACTCCGGATCGATCACGGGCCGGGCTATCGCGTCTATTACACCCGGCGCGGCCAAGTGCTCGTCATTCTGCTCTGCGGCGGCGACAAGCGACGCAGAGCAAAGACATACGAAAGGCCATCGAAGTGGCGGAAGCATTGGAGGACTGAACATGAAAGTCAGTAAACTCAAAAAGTTCGACGCTGCCGAGCATCTTCGGACCCCCGAGTCGCGCGCCGAATACCTCAGCCTGGTTCTCGCCGATGGCGATCCCAACGAAGTCCGCGATGCCCTGAATGTCGTAGCGCGCGCACAGGGCATGGCCGAGGTCGCAAAGGCGGCGGGCGTTACCCGCGAGGGGCTCTACAAAACGCTCGGCGAGACCGGAAATCCGGAATTCGCGACTATCCTCCGCGTGATCGGAGCTATGGGAATGCAGCTGACGGCACACGCAGCGGCTAGCCAAGAGCCCGCGTCTGGCGGCAACGCAACAGTCCGCCCGGCGCCGCGAACTTAACCCGTTTAGCAAGATCCGCCGTCAAACTCTTGGATTTATTGAGGTCTGTGGTGCGCTCGGAGGGACTCGAACCCCCACCCTGTTACGGACTGCCACCTCAAGGCAGCGCGTCTACCAATTCCGCCACGAGCGCTAAAGAAATCCGGCGAGGGCAAATCGCCCGGCCGGATCAACCGGCGCCGATGTAACAAACCAATGATGGGGAGACAAGGCCTCTTGGCCTCTCCGGGTCACCTATCTGTGGTCAGGCGACCGGGGCAGCATCTGCTTGACCTCGACCGCAATCCGGTTGCGATCGACCATCACCACGCCTGACGCGACAGGCAGGTTATTGGCGAGGATTTTGACCTCGTCCTGCTCTGTGGCATCCAGTTCGATGATGGCGCCGCGGCTCAGCCGCATCACCTGATGGACGGGCATCGACGTGGTGCCGAGAACCACCATGATATCGACGGTAATTTTATCGAGGGTTGGCACGTCGGCCTCAAATTCCCAGATGCAGGATCGCACAGATGCAAGATTGCGGTGCCTGTGAGATCAACATGTTATGGTTAGCCAATGGTTAATGACCGCCAAACCCTCGATTTGACAGTGTTTTCGCGAGGCCTCGCTGGCCGGCCGGTGGAATGGCGGGTATCCGATGCCCCGATTCCCTATCCCGAGGCCGTCGCTGAGATGGAAGCCCGGGCTGCGGCCATTGCCGACGGCACCGCGCCGGAACTGGTCTGGCTGCTGGAACACCCCCCGCTCTATACGTCCGGCACGTCAGGCAAGGCGGACGACCTGCTGGATGCCCGGTATCCGGTGTTCGAGACCGGCCGCGGCGGCCAGGTGACCTATCACGGCCCCGGTCAGCGGGTGGCCTATGTGATGCTCGACCTCAAGGCGCGCCGGCCCGACGTTCGGGCCTATGTGGCGGCACTGGAAGACCTGATCATCCGGACGCTGGACGCCTTCAACGTGAAGGGCGAACGGCGCGAGAACCGGGTCGGGGTCTGGGTCACCCGGCCCGACAAGGGCACAGGATATGAAGACAAGATCGCCGCCATCGGCGTGCGGCTCAAGCGCTGGGTCTCGTTCCATGGCATCGCCATCAATGTGGAACCGGACCTCGCGCATTTCGACGCCATCGTGCCCTGCGGCGTGGTCGATCCGCGTTACGGCGTCACCAGTCTGGTCGATCTCGGCTTGCCCGTTAGCATGACCGATGTGGACGTGGCGATGCGGCAGGCGTTCGGGGAAGTGTTTGGCGAGGCAGAGCAGTTCGCGGCGGAAACGGCGGTCTGAGCGACGCGATCGAAATTACAGCGTCGGCAATTGCGAGAAAACCTCGCCGTTAACGCGTAGGGCAAGCATGTCGGGCGTGGCATCGCTCACCACGACACTATCGACACGCGCGGCCGCTGGACCACGGCGGCACGCCTCGATCATGTCAGTGACAATATCGGCGGGTCCCGCAAACACAGCTTCCACGCTGTTATCGCGGCGGTTGCGCACCCAGCCTTCGAGGCCGAGCAACGAGGCTTGTTGGCCGGCCCAGTAGCGATAACCAACGCCCTGCACGCGGCCGAGGATCATCACGTGACGGATCACGCCGGTCATTTATTTCTTGAGTCCCAGGAAATCGATGCCGCGCTGTTTCACGACGGCACCGCGGGTGACGCTGTCCATCAACTCGCTTGAGGCAAGATTCTTCAGCTCCTTCGGCCCCGCACCTTCGCGTACTGCTTTAAGAGTCGCATGGACGGCGGCGGTCGCCGCGGAGATCGGCGCATGGCCCTGAATGGCGATGCGGACGCGCTGGGCGCTGAGGAAATCCCAATCCATGTCGTCGGTGGGGTTGCCGAGCACGATCGGCAGCGTGGTCGCCGCAGCCGCTGCCTGCAATTCGGCGCGCGACTTCAGACCGGTGAACATCACTGCATCGACGCCGGCGGCTTCATAGGATTTGGCACGCGCAATCGCGTCATCCACGGAAGTGATCGATGCAGCACCAGTACGCCCCACAATTACCAGCGCCGGATCCTGTCGCGCATTCAGTGCAGCCTTGACTTTGCCGAGCCCCTCTTCCGGAGAGATCAGCTGCGCCTTCGCTTCGCCAAAGGCGGCGGGCAGCAGCGTGTCCTCGATGGTCAGGCCGGCGGCGCCAGCGGCTTCCAGTTCTTCCACCGTACGGCGGACATTGAGCGCATTGCCATAGCCGTGATCGGCATCGACCAGCACCGGCAGCGAGCCGGCGCGCGACATCCGCCGCATCTGCTCGGTGAGTTCGGACAGCGTGATCAGCGCGATGTCGGGATCGCCGAGAATGGCGAGCGACGCCGCCGAGCCGCCGAACATGCCGACCTCGAAGCCGAGGTCCTCGGCGATACGCACCGAGATCGCGTCATAGACCGATCCCGGACGCATGCAGCGATCGCCGGACAGGATCGCCCGGAGCCCGTAACGGCGTTGCCGGAAGGTCGTCACGCGAATTCAAGAATGAGCGCATCCACCGCCAGCGTTGCGCCAGCAGCGGCATGGATTTTCTTGACGGTGCCGTCGCGTTCAGCGCGGAGCACGTTCTGCATCTTCATCGCCTCCACAACGGCGAGGGTCTCGCCGGCCTTGACGTCCTGACCTTCGGTCACGGCAATCGAGACGACGAGGCCCGGCATCGGGCACAGCAGCTTCTTGCCGGTGTCGGCCTTGACGCCCACCGGCATCAGGCGCGCAGCGGTAGCCTCCGCCTCGGTGAAGACATTGACCGCGACTTCATAACCCTGATGCGCGATGCGGATGCCCGACGTCTGAGGGCGCACCTGCATGGCGACGTTATGGCCATCGATGGTGCCTTCCCAGACCGGCACGCCCGGCTTCCAGGACGACGAGAGCTTATGCGGCGCACCCGTCTTGCCGTCAGCACCGACGAAGGCCACCGTCACGACATCGCCGTCACGGGCCACGTCGAGCGCGATCTCCTCGCGCTCCAGCCACACGGCGCGGCGACCCGCACGGGTCACCGGACGGCCGATCAACTGGCCGGAAATCTGCCGCTTGCGTTCGCCGTAGATGGAGTCGACGGCCGCGGCCACCGCGGCGATACGGCGGGCGACTTCGCCCTCCGGCGCCCTGGCGGCGAAGCCCTTCGGGAATTCCTCGGCGATGAAGCCGGTGGAGAGATTGCCCTCGCGCCAGCGCGGATGGCTCATCAGCGCCGACAGGAACGGAATATTGTGTCTGATACCGTCGATATAGAAGGCGTCGAGCGCATGAGACTGCGCCTCGATGGCGGCGGCGCGCGACGGGGCGTGGGTGACAAGCTTGGCGATCATCGGATCGTAATAGATCGAGATCTCGCCGCCCTCCTGCACACCGGTGTCGTTGCGCACGGTGATGTTGTCGGACTTGCTCTCGGCCGGCGGACGATACTTCACGAGACGACCGATGGACGGCAGAAAGTTGCGGAACGGATCTTCCGCATAGACGCGGGACTCCACGGCCCAGCCGGTCAGCGTGACGTCCTTCTGCGCAAGCTGCAGCTTCTCGCCGGCGGCAACGCGGATCATCTGCTCGACGAGATCGACGCCGGTGACGAGTTCAGTCACGGGATGTTCGACCTGCAGGCGGGTGTTCATTTCGAGGAAGTAGAAGCTCTTGTCCTGGCCGGCGACGAATTCCACCGTGCCGGCGCTGTCGTAATTCACGGCCTTGGCCAGCGCCACGGCCTGCTCGCCCATCTTGCGACGGGTGGTCTCGTCGAGCAGCGGCGACGGCGCCTCCTCGATGACCTTCTGGTTGCGGCGCTGGATCGAACATTCGCGCTCACCGAGATAGATCACGTTGCCGTGCTTGTCGCCGAGCACCTGGATTTCGATATGGCGGGGATCGACGATGAACTTCTCGATGAAGACGCGGTCGTCGCCGAACGACGACTTCGCCTCGGCCTTGGCAAGGTTAAAACCCTCGACCACTTCCGAAGTCGAATGCGCGATGCGCATGCCCTTGCCGCCGCCGCCAGCGGACGCCTTGATCATCACGGGATAGCCGATCTCGTCGGCGATCTTCACGGCGTGCTTGTCGTCGGTGATGACGCCGAGATAGCCCGGCACCGTCGAGACATTGGCCTTGGCCGCAGCCTTCTTGGATTCGATCTTGTCGCCCATGGCGGCGATGGCGCCGGGATTGGGGCCGATGAACACGATACCGGCGGCCTCCAGCGCGCGTGGGAAGGCTTCTCGCTCGGACAGGAAGCCGTAGCCGGGATGCACGGCTTCGGCGCCGGTCTGCTTGCAGGCCTCGACGATCTTCTCGATCAGGAGATAGCTCTCAGCCGCGGCCGGAGGTCCGATGAACACAGCCTCGTCGGCCATCTCGACATGCAGCGCATCGCGATCGGCTTCGGAATAGACGGCGACGGTCTTGATACCCATCTTGCGGGCGGACTTGATGACCCGGCAGGCGATCTCGCCGCGATTGGCGATCAGAATTTTTTTGAACATGAGCTGTCTTACTTGCAACCTTGAGGCGGGATCGGAAAGATGGGGTCGACGGTACAATGTGGCATGGCGCCGCAGTCGTAACAATTCTGTCGCGGACAAAAACTAGAGAAGACGTCTGGACCGGATCGGCCGAGTTCTTTCGAAGCGAGGTTTTTCATGCGCTGCGCCACCATCCTCTCCCTCAGTCTTACTTTTATATCCGCAACAACGGCTTTCGCCCAAAACAGCCCTCCCCGCAACCTCATTTTGTTCGTACCTGATGGGCTCCGGGCGCTGAAAGTGACGCCGGAAACGGCGCCTGCGATGTCCGCAGTGCGGGATAAAGGCGTCAATTTCCGGAACTCGCATTCGCTGTTTCCGACCTTCACCATGGCCAATGCGTCGGGCATGGCGTCCGGCCATTATCTCGGTGATACCGGCGTGTTCTCGAACTCGATCTATACCGGCCATCCGACCCCGGTGCAGAACAACAGCCCGATCCCCTTCATCGAACACGACCAGGTGCTGGGCGACCTCGACGAGCAATTCAACGGCGACTACCTCAATGAGGAAACGCTGCTGAAGGCCGCGCGCAAGGCCGGCTATTCCACCGCCGCGATCGGCAAGGTCGGCCCGACGCTGATGTTCGATCACACCGAACGCACCGGCAAGGAGACGATCACCATCGACGACCAGACCGGCGGCATCGACAAATCAGGCAAGCTGCTCGGCATTCCCCTATCGGACGAGATGAAGGACGCTTTGGCCAAGGCAGGTTTGGCGGTGGAAACACCGGGTCGCGGTGACAATGGCAAGGCGGGCGACGCCAAGACGCCCGGCACCACGGAAGCCAATATCAAGCAGCAGGCCTATATGGCCGACGTCGCGAGCAAAGTGGTGCTGCCGATGTTCAAGGCACGCAACAAGCCGTTCGTGCTCATCTTCTGGTCGCGCGATCCCGACGGCACCCAGCACAATCAGGGTGACAGTCTCAACAAGGTGACGCCCGGCATCAACGGCCCCTCGTCGCTCGCCTCGATCAAGAACGCCGACGACAATCTCGCGCAGCTGCGCAAGACCCTCGACGATCTCGGCCTCGCCGCCACTACCAACATCATGATCTCGGCGGATCACGGCTTCTCAACGATCTCCAAGGAGAGCAAGACCTCGGCGACCATCAAGGGCACTTATGCGGATACGCCGGAAGGCTTCCTGCCGCTGGGCTTCCTGGCCATCGATCTCGCCAAGTCGCTCGACCTGCCGCTGCTCGACCCCAACGACAAATTCGCCGCCATTGCCGACAATGCGTATCCGAAGGCCGGCAACGCCTATATTGGCAAGGACAAGGATAAGCCCGAGCTGATCATCGCCACCAATGGCGGCTCCGACCTGATCTATCTGCCGACCGGCGACAAGGACCTCGCCGACCGCACCGTAAAGGCGCTGCTGAAACAGGATTACGTCAGCGGCATCTTCGTTGAGGACTCGCTGGGCTCCTTCCCCGGCGCGCTGCCGCTGTCGTCGATCAACCTGTCCGGCAAGGCTGTCACGCCGCATCCCGCGATCGTCGTCTCCTTCCGCTCCTATTCGGAGGGCTGCGAAGAGCCGGCGGCGTGCCAGGTCGAGGTCGCCGACACCGTGCTGCGTCAGGGCCAGGGCATGCATGGTTCGTTCGGGCGCGGCGATACCCACAACTTTATGGCGGCGATCGGTCCGGACTTCAAAGCCGGCTTCGTCGATCCCCTGCCCGTCAGCAATGCCGATACCGGCATGACTGCCGCGCATCTGCTCGGCCTCAAGCGCGAGTCCAAAGGCAGCCTGATCGGCCGCGTGATGAGTGAAGCGACGGTGACTGGCGAGACGCCGACGGCAACGACCGACGTGATGCGTTCGGCGCCCGACGATCAGGGTCTGGTCACGGTGCTGCAACTGCAGAAGGTCGGCGAGCACAAATATTTCGATGTCGCCGGTTTCCCCGGCCGGACTGTCGGTCTCGACGCGAAGTAAGGATAGCTCCAACAAAAAACGGCGGAGCCACGCTCCGCCGTTTTCTGTCAAGCGGCAGATCGGATTGGCCGCACCAGAAGATCGGCGGGAATTTTCCATGCTTCGCTGATCTTGTGAATCATCTCGACGGTCAGCGGCCGACGGCGATTGAGCAGCTCGGATGCACGTGATCGCGAGCCGAGCAGTTCGGCCAACTCTGCCTGAGTATGACCGAGTTCATCGATCGCATAATTCAACAGATCGACGGGATCGGATGCGTCGACAGAAGGCCAGCGCGTCTCTTCATATTTCTCGACGAGTGTTGCGAGGACATCGAGCTTATCGCCGTCATCGGTACCTGTGGCAGCGCCCCACAGTCTCTCGATCTCGCGCAAGGCGGCCATATGATCGTCGTCATTCCGAATGGGGCGGATATCCATGGCCTGCTTCCTAGAACTGCGAAACTGTCAAAGCATCGATGCGATCATATTCGGCGTGCGAACCAATGAATTTGATGAACGCGATGCATCTGCGAAAATCGAAAGCGACGATCATCCGAAAATTGCCGCCAGCAACTTCAAACCTGACGCGTTCTCCATTTAGAATCTTCGCGCCCGGAGCTGCCAACCGGACATCCTCCATCGAGCCCCATACGGCAGCACGCACCAGTGATCTCCACCGGTGCAGCGATGCCTTGGTCTCGGGATGCGTTTGCGCATATGAGGCAAGAACGCTCCACGCAATGATCCTCATGATTATAAATTATGTTCCCAAAACGGGAACCTCGCAACAAAAAACGGCGGAGCCATGCTCCGCCGTTTTCGTATTCTGACGATCTTCGACCGGCTTACATGCCGATGTCGAACACGTTCGGCAGTTGCAGCGTCGCGGCGCCGACCACGGTCGTAACCAGCGTCATGACGGCGGCATTGCTGACGCGCTTGGCGCGCATCTGGGACGCGATCCATTCGAGCACTTCGATATTCACGCCAACGGCCTTGGTCGGCGCCCAGGTCTCGATGGCAACATCGGGCGACAGCGCCACCGCGCGCGGCGGCACCGGCAGGCCCGACGCGGACGCAGCGTGATGCACGACAGCCTTGGCGAACAGGTCGTCGAAACGTCCGTCATCGCTGCGCTCGGCCGCCGCTTCGTTGATCGCAAACAGTGCCTCGGCCTCGTCGCGGCTGACCGGCTGGCTGGCCAGTGCCGACGCACCCAGGATGCGCTCGCACCAGGCGGCGTCATCGGCATCAAGCGCACGGGAGAAATGGATACGGCCACGGGTGGTCGGGCCTTCGCCGGTGATGACGCCGTCGCGCACGACGGCGAGGGCCTGCGCCGCAGCGCGATGATCGTTGATGGAGGACGTTTCGATGGCGCCGAATACGTCGGCAGCGGCAGCGGATGACATTTCAAGCTCTTCTGTTTGCAGCATATTTCTCAACATAGCCCAGCAATTCCATGGGCGACTTAACGCTCGGTTAAGAGATGGACAGGAGTTCTTCTTATCCCTAACCGTTGCAGTTCAGTCGCGCCGAGACGCTGCTGGGTTCGATCAGATGTGGCGATGCGGTCAGGCGGGATTGCGCCGCGCGGGAGGCAACATCACGGCATCCGATAACATCATGTTGCGTGGGTATTTTGCCGCAGCCGCCTTGCGTGAAACTGAATGCCAGTGCGCGCCGAATTTGAAGAAAGTTCTTGTCCTTTTTGCCGGACAGTTCCATTTACCAGCGTGCGCCTTTATAATGGCCCACGAAATTCATCTGTAATCAGAATGAGATGAGGTCCATCATGACGCTCCAGATCAACGCCGTCGCCCCCGATTTCGAGGCCGAAACCACGGCTGGCCGCATCAAGTTCCACGACTGGATCGGCGATAGCTGGGCTCTTTTGTTCTCGCATCCGAAGGACTTCACCCCGGTCTGCACCACCGAGCTCGGCGCGCTCGCCAAGCTGCAGCCGGAATTCGACAAGCGCGGCGTCAAGCTGATCGGCCTCAGCGTCGACCCCGTGCACAAGCACGCACTGTGGGTCGACGATATTAACGAAACCCAGGGCGCCCGCCCGACCTTCCCGATGATCGGCGACACCGACCTCAAGGTCTCGAAGCTCTACAACATGCTTCCCGCCGACGTGGCGGGCGATGCCGACAGCCGCACCGCCGCGGACAACGCCACCGTGCGCAATGTCTTCATCATCGGACCGGACAAGAAGATCAAACTGGTGCTGGTCTATCCGATGACCACCGGCCGCAACTTCCAGGAAATCCTGCGCGTAATCGATTCACTGCAGATGACCGCCAAGCATCGCGTCGCTACGCCGGCCGACTGGAAGCATGGCGAGGACGTCATCATCGCCGGCTCCGTCACCAACGACGAAGCCAAGACGATCTATCCGAATGGCTGGAAAGAACCGAAGCCTTATATCCGCATCGTGCCGCAGCCGAAGTAACGCTGCGACTGATTTGCAAGAACCAGAGAGGCGCCGCGAGAGATCGCGGCGCTTTTTTTGCGCGTCGTGCCGATACGCCGACGCATAGGATGGGTAGAGCGCAGCGAAACCCATCCTGTTGAGCACGGCGGGTGATGGGTTTCGCTCCGGCGCGGTGCGCCTCCGCTCTACCCATCCTACATTCAGCGCCAGCCGGGGGGCGTCAGCCAACTGGCAATCACGAGACCCAGCGTCGATGCCGTCGCTGTGACGAAGGTACCCCAGGCGATATCGACGACCACCACCGGCTGGGTCCAGTGCTTGAGCAGCGACAGCGAGGTCAGCTCGAAGGTCGCATAGCGGAAGAAGCCGAACAGCGCGCTATAGAGCAAGGTCGAGCGCCAGCAGATCCAGCGGCAGCATGGCGGCGAACGTCGTCGCGTAGCGAATCGCGTAGCGCTTCAAAACCGCTTCCAGTACCAATTCGGTAATAAATATCCTGATACTAGGCGCCCATGAGCGCAGGCTTGCAAAGCCTCTCGCGGTATTCGCGGCCGGATCAATCACCCGACATCCGCGTTGGATGAGTGATGACCGATCAATCTTCGACCTCAACACCGACGCAGGCACCTATCGTCGTCTGGTTTCGCGACGACCTTCGTCTGTCCGATCACCCTGCCCTTCATGCCGCAGCCAGGCGCAATGCGCCGGTGATCTGTCTCTACATCCTCGATGAACAGAGCAAGGCATTGAAGCCACCGCAGGCGCGGCCGATGGGCGGCGCGACGAGGTGGTGGCTAGCGCAGTCGCTGCGCGCGCTCAGCGCAAGCCTCGACGCCATCGGCGGCACGCTGGTGCTGCGCAAGGGCGCTGCGGCCGACGTCATTGTCGATGTGGCGCGCGCAGTCGATGCCAGCTACGTCTTCTGGAACGAGATCGCACAGGCGCCGCATCTCGCGGTCGCCGATGGCGTCACCGAAGCGCTCGCCGATCTCGATGTCGGCACGCAGAGCTTTCCGGGCGACCTGCTGGCGCATCCTGCGACCATCCGCGCCAAGGAGACCGCCAGCAAGGAGAGCCGCGGCCTGCGCGTGTTCACACCGTTCTGGCGGCGCGTTCAGGCGATGGGCGAACCGGCGAAGCCGCTTCCGGCGCCGAAGAAACTCATACCCGCATCGAAAGTGAAGAGCGACAAGCTCGCCGACTGGGCGCTAGAGCCATCGAAGCCCGACTGGGCCGGCGGTCTGCGCGAGACGTTGACGCCAGGCGAAGCCGCCGCGCAGAAGCACTTGAAGCGTTTCCTCAAGGAGATCGCGGGTTATAGCAGCGACCGCGATCGACCTGACCGCGAGATCACGTCGCGCCTGTCGCCGCATCTACGCTTCGGCGAGATCACTCCGCGACAGATCTGGACTGCCGCGCATTTCGCAGCTGCAGAACATCCGAAGCACAGCAGCGACATCGCAAAGTTCATGAGCGAAGTCGGCTGGCGCGAGTTCTGCCGCCATCTGCTGTTCGATGTTCCTGATTTGGCCACGCGCAATCTGCAATCATCCTTCGATGAGTTCCCATGGAAGACCGATCGCAAGGCGCAGCGCGCGTGGCAACGCGGTCTGACCGGCTATCCGATCGTCGATGCGGGCATGCGCGAGCTCTGGCACACCGGTGTGATGCACAATCGCGTACGCATGGTGGTCGCATCTTTCCTCGTCAAACATCTGCTCATCGACTGGCGCGAGGGCGAGAAGTGGTTCTGGGATACGCTTGTCGACGCGGATGCGGGCAGCAATCCCGCCAACTGGCAGTGGGTCGCAGGCTCCGGCGCGGATGCAGCACCCTACTTCCGCGTCTTCAATCCGATCCTGCAGGGTGAGAAGTTCGATCCCGGTGGTGTCTATGTCAGGCGCTGGATACCCGAACTGACAGAACTATCCACAAAACATATTCATCAGCCTTGGACAGCTTCACCGCTCGAACTCAAAAACGCGGGAATCACTTTAGGCAAAGACTATCCGTCGCCGATCGTCGATCACAAAGTCGGTCGCGAGCGCGCATTAAAGGCGTACACAACGATACGAAATAGTTGACTGTCGATAACACACTCTTCAACACGCGCCCGAATCGGACTAACGTGAAAAAGTCGACAATGTTGGGGGATACTATGAACGACGACACTCCAGTCCTGGAGCAAGTGACGGACGCGCTTAGCAGCGCAGCCGACGCGACTAAGGAAGTCGCCACCTCGGTGGCGAAGAAGGTCAAGAAGGCCGCAAAGAAAGTCGCAAAGAAAGTGACCCCGGCTAAGAAGACGAAGAAGTCCACCAAGAAAACTTCTGCGAAGAAATCTTCAAAGAAGAAAACCCAGAAAGCGAGACCAATGGCTAAGAAAGCAGTGAAGAAGACCGTCAAGAAGGCCGCCAAGAAGACCGTGAAGAAGGCTGCCAAGAAGACCGTGAAGAAGGCCGCCAAGAAGGCCGCTCCGAAGAAGGCCAAGAAGGCCAAGAAGGCTGCCAAGAAGAAGTAAGCTTCTTCGCAGATGTGAAAGCCTCCGGGTCCAAGCCCGGAGGCTTTTTCATGTCCGGGGTCTGGATTGACGCAGGATGGCGTCAGGCCCTGGCGCGATTGACCAGCAATACCGCAGCGCCGCAGGCAATCATGCCGATGATGGCAACAGCATCGAGCTTTTCACCAAATAGAACGAACGCCATCAGCGCCGTCACGGCCGGCACCAGATAGAACAGGCTCGCCACCTGGCTCGAGGCCTGGCGCCGCAGCAGCCAGTACAGCAGCCCGACGGTGCCGATCGACAGCACCACCGCGAGCCACACCACCGACAGCACGAACTCCGCCGACCAGTGGATCACATTGGTCTCAAGGGCCCACGCGCCGATGCCGAGCATGACCATTGCTGCGAGTTGCTGAATGAAGCTGCCGGTGCGCCAGTCGATGCCGCCGCAATAGCGCTTCTGATAGAGCGTGCCGACGGTGATCGTGATCAGCGAAACGCCGGACGCGAACCATCCCCAGCCCGCCTCGCCCGTCATCGGCCGACCATGCAGGATCAGCAACACGCCGGCGAGACCGAGCGCCACCCCGCCCCATTGCAGCGGCGTGACGCGCTCACCGAGAAACCGACTGGCGAGGATCGAGGTGAGGATCGGCTGCAGGCCCGGGATCAGCGCCGACAGACCGACCGGGACCTCGTGCGCGACCGCAAACACGGTACCGGCAAGATAAAGCCCCTGCACCAGCAGCCCGGCGACGATGCTGTGGCCGATGCCCGCGCGATCCGGCCACGCCGGTCGCACCCATGCGACGATCACCGCCATGATCGCGACCACCAGCATCATGCGCACGGTCAGATAGGTCAGAGGTTCAGCGCCGTTCAGCACATACTTGGTGCCGATGAAACCGGTGCTCCACAGCAGCACGAAGACGATGGGTGCGGCGCGTCCGATCAGGATTTCAAGATCGCTTTTCTGAACCTGTTTCATGGGCTGCTCACTGCCCCATCATGTGCTAAGCGGCAATGGCTGTTTGCGCGGACCTGCCGCCTGACATCACGACACCGAGACCATTATCGAAGGAATTTGCCATGGACGTTCGCGCCGCCGTTGCCATCAGTGCCGGAAAGCCGCTGGAGATCACCACCGTTCAGCTCGAAGGCCCGCGCGACGGCGAAGTGCTGATCGAGATCAAGGCCACCGGCATCTGCCACACCGACGAGTTCACGCTGTCCGGCGCCGATCCCGAAGGTCTGTTTCCGGCGATCCTCGGCCATGAAGGTGCCGGCGTCGTCGTCGATGTCGGCCGCGGCGTCACCTCCGTGAAGAAGGGCGACCATGTCATCCCGCTCTACACGCCGGAATGTCGCCAGTGCCCGTCATGCCTGTCGCGCAAGACCAATCTCTGCACGTCCATTCGCGCGACGCAGGGTCAGGGCCTGATGCCCGATGGCACCTCGCGCTTCTCGCTCGAGGGCAAGCCTGTTCACCACTATATGGGGACCTCGACCTTCGCCAATTACACCGTGCTGCCGGAGATCGCGGTGGCGAAAATCCGCGAGGATGCGCCGTTCGACAAAGTCTGCTATATCGGCTGCGGCGTCACCACCGGCATCGGCGCGGTGTTCAACACCGCCAAGGTCGAGCAAGGCGCCAAGGCCATCGTGTTCGGTCTCGGCGGCATCGGCCTCAACGTGCTGCAGGGCCTGCGGCTTGCGGGCGCCGACATGATCATCGGCGTCGACATCAATAATGACCGCAAGGCCTGGGGCGAGCGCTTCGGCATGACCCACTTCGTCAATCCGAAAGAGCTGGGCAAGGATCTGGTCCCGCATCTCATCGACATGACCAAACGCGGTGCAGACCAGATCGGCGGCGCCGATTACACCTTCGACTGCACCGGCAATGTCACTGTCATGCGTCAGGCGCTGGAAGCCTGCCACCGCGGCTGGGGCGAATCCATCGTGATCGGCGTGGCGCCTGCCGGCGCTGAAATCTCGACACGCCCGTTCCAGCTGGTGACCGGCCGCGTCTGGCGCGGCTCGGCCTTCGGCGGCGCCCGCGGCCGCACCGATGTGCCGAAGATCGTCGACTGGTACATGCAGGGCAAGATCCAGATCGACCCGATGATCACCCACGTGATGCCGCTGGCGGACATCAACAAGGGGTTCGATCTGATGAAGCGCGGGGAGAGTATCCGCGGTGTAGTGACGTTCTGATAGAGCGTCGACTTGCTTAACCCTCCCCCTTGCGGGGAGGGTCGGCCGAAGGCCGGGGTTGGGGGTGCCCCACACTCCGTCCTACCGTGGGCACCCCCACCCGTCCGCGCTTCGCGCGGCCACCCTCCCCGCAAGGGGGAGGGTTTAACGGAGCATCCCTACTCGCCCTTGAACACCACGGCGTCCACCACGACGCAGCCGTTCGTATTCAGCATCACCGGATTGAGGTCGATGCTCATCACCCTGGCGGTCGTATCTGCCATCAGCTCCCCGATCCGCACCATTGCATCCACGAGCGCATCGACATCCATCGGCGGCTCACCGCGGACGCCTTCGAACAGTGGCGCGATACGCAGCTTCGCCAGCGCGCGCTTGGCATCGTCCCTGGTGAATGGCGGCAGCAACAGCGTGGTATCCTTGAACACCTCGACATATTTGCCGCCGTCGCCAACCATGACCACCGGGCCGAACACGGGATCACGGTGCGCGCCGATCACGATCTCGCGGCGACCGCCGGTCATGGCGGCGACGATGACGCCGTCGAAACGCGAGCCGTGCTTGCGGATGATCCCTTCCATCTCGGCATAGACCTCACCGACCGCCTCGCGCGAAGCGACGCCGAGCTTGACCAGTCCAAGTTCCGACTTGTGGACGATGTCGGCCGAGCAGCCCTTCACCACCACTTTGCCGCCTATGGCATCGAATGCCGCCTCGGCTTCAGCGCGGGAATGCACGAGCCGATACGGCACCACCGGGATGCCGCGCGATGCCAGCAGAGCGAGGCTGTCGGCCTCGTTCAGCATTACGGTCTTGTCGGCCGAGATCAGCGACGATGATGGACCAAGCTTGCGCGCCTTCACGCGCGCCATCAGCTCATGATGCGACACATATTGATTCAGCGCGGTGACCGCCTCGACCTCGGTCGGGAATACCGAGACGCCCTGCGCCTGGAACTCCCTGGCGACGCTGGGCTGCGTTGCGGCGACCACCAGCGGCTTGCCGGTCTGCTCAGCGAAAGCGGCGCTGTCGCGCGCGAAGGCCGGCACGTCGTAGCCCGGGCCGGCGACCGGCACGCCAATGACAAAAGCATCGGCCGCAGGATCTTCGGCGATCACCGGCAGGATGTCGCCGAACAGCCGGCTGTTCGACAGCAGCGCCGCGGTGAGATCGATCGGGTTGGTCGTGGTGGCGAAGCTTGGCAGGATGCCCTTCAGCTTCTTGTCGGTCTCGGGTGCCAGCATCGCCATCGGCATGCCGACGGTCGAAGCAGCATCCGCGGTCATCACGCAGACCGCGCCGGAATTGCTGATCGCGACGAGGCGACGGCCCTGCGGCTTCCAGCCTTTCAGGTAGAGCTCAGTGGCCTCGACGAGACCGCGCATATCCGGCGCACGCCAGATGCCGTGATGTTCGAGGAAGGCGTCGACGACGCGGTCTTCATTGGCGAGCGCGCCGGTATGCGACTGCGCCGCCGCCTTGCCGGCATCGGTGCGGCCGGATTTCAACGCGATGATCGGCAGGTTGCGATGGAGCGCGACTTCGGAGAGTTCCTCCAGATACTTCTTCTCCGGAATGCTCTCGAGATAGAGCAGCATCAGCTTCACTTCCGGATCTTCGGCCACCGCGATGGCAAGTTCGCCGACAGTGATGTCCGAGTCATTGCCGGTGGCGTGGCTGTGACGGACGCCGATGCCCCGCGGATTGAGGAAGCCGACCGGCACCGTGGACAGCGCGCCGCTCTGGCTGAGCATGGCGACATGGCCTTCAACGCGCTCGAATTCCATGAACATGGTGGAGAAGGACGCGATGGCGCCGGTGCCGAAATTGGCGAGGCCCTGTGTATTTGGGCCGACGATGCGCATGCCGTGCTTATGCGCGATCTCGACCATGCGGCGCTCTTTCGCCTTGCCGGCAATCGCATCGACCTCGCCGAAGCCCGAGGCCATCACCAGTGCGATCTTGACGCCGGCCTTGGCGCAATCCTCCACGGCGCCAATGGCATTGTCGCCGGCGACCGCGACAATCACCATTTCCGGCGCTTCCGGCAGATCGGCGAGGCTCTTGTAGCACTTCTCGCCCTGGATCTCGGTGCGCGACGGATTGATCGGGTAGATCGTGCCCTTGAAGCCGAACTTCTGGAGATAGTGGACCGGACGACCGCCGACCTTGTTGGGATTTTCCGAGGCGCCGATGATGGCCACGGATTTCGGATCGAGGGCGAAGCGCAGACGGCTCATTGAGGAGTCTTTTCGAAGAACGGTACGAGGCGGCCGGTGAATCGCCGATAGCCGGCTTTTACCTTGTCGCCGATGACGAGATCGTTGGCGCCGTGGGCCATCATGCGAAAGCCTTCGGCGGTGTCGATGAGCAGAATATTATAGGGCACATGCTCGCGCGCTTCGGGCGTGCCGGCGCGAAGCACGAGGGAGGCCGCATAGACGGCGCCCTCGCCGCTCGCGATTTTGTCGTCGAGATCGGACGACCCGCAGGCCGCGCAAAAACTGCGGCGGAAATACTGGATCGATTGGCAGGCACGGCAGGACTGATAGCCGATAGCTTCAGTCCCGGTGGTCCAGTCGGCGGCAGGCTCGAGCTCGCTCATGATACGCGCTCCAGGAACATGCTGACATGGGACGACAGCACACCGCCGTCACCGTGCAGCAGCGCGACGGAAGCATCCCTGACCTGACGGTTCTCGGCCCTGCCTGTCATCTGCAGATGTGTTTCGACGAGATGCGCCATGGCGCCGCCGACGCCGCAATGACCGTAGCTGAGAAGGCCGCCATGGGTGTTGAGCGGCATCGCGCCATGCTGGCCGAAATGACCGGCACGCACGCGTGCCGCTGCCTCGCCGCGGCCGGCAAGGCCGAGATCTTCGAGCAACATCGCGAGTGTGATGGTGAAGCTGTCATACACCGCGGCATAGCGCACGTCGGAGATTTCGATGCCCGTCGCCCTCTTCGCGCGCGCGATGGCAATCTCGGCGCCGAGTTCGGACAGCGCCGGCGCGGCGGTGATGTGCTGGTGGGTATGCGCCTGCGCAGCGCCGCGGACGCGGATTTTGGTTGAACTGGTCGGCTCATAGCTGACGACGAAGGCCGCGCCGCCATCGGACACCGGGCAGCAGTCGAGCAGTTTGAGCGGCGTGGCAATGGTCTTCGAGGCCATCACGTCGGCGACGGTGATCGGGTCGTGAAACTGCGCGCCGGGATGGGTCGTTGCGTGTTGGCGCATCAGCACGGCGAATTCGGCAAGGTCTTCCTGCGTCACGCCGTATTCATGCATGTATCTGTTAGCAACGAGGCCGTAATAGGCCGGGATGGTCGGGCCGAGCGGAACTTCGTAGGTGGGATGGCCGACCTGTGCCAGCGCCTGGATCGATGCGTCGCGGCTCTGGCCGGTCAGCCGGTTCTCGCCCCCGACCACCAGCACATGTTTGGCAACGCCGCCCTCGACCAGCTGATGCGCCAGCATCGCCATCGCCATCCCGGTGGCGCCGCCGACCTGGATGGCATGCGCGTAAGACGGCGTGATGCCGAAGTGCTCGGCGAACACGGTCGCCAGCATGATATGCGGCATGGTGGTGGAATAGCCGCACAGGAAGCCGTCGATATCGCCGCGTTTGAGGCCAGCATCGGCGAGCGCGAGCTCGGCGGCGCGGCTCATCAGGTCGATGGTCGATGAGCCCTCGTGCTTGCCGTAGGGAAGAAGACCAACGCCGGTGATGTAGCTCATGACAAACACTCCGGCAGCAGTGCTCCCCTCCCCCCAGCGAAGCTTCGCAAGGCGGCGACGGGTCGGGGGCGGGGGTAGCCGCGGATGACGTCGCCTGTGGTAACCCCCCTCCCTGACCCTCCCCCGCAAGGGGGGAGGGAATCGAGAGGCCGGTGTTGCGACGCGACCACTATCGTCATCGTCAATACGACTTCGGCAAACCGAGCGCCTTCTCGGCGATGAAGCTCAGGATCAGTTCGCGGCTGATCGGTGCGATGCGCGGGATCAGTGACTCCCGCAAATAGCGCTCGACGTGATATTCCTTGGCATAACCAAAGCCGCCATGGGTCATCACCGCCTGCTCGCAGGCGTGATAGCCAGCTTCGCCCGCGAGATACTTCGCCGAATTCGCGGCGGGGCCACAGGGCAGTCCCTGGTCATATTGCCAGCCGGCCGACAGCACCATCAGCCAGGCGGCTTCCAGCTCCATCCAGTTCTTGGCGAGCGGATGCTGGATCGCCTGGTTCTGGCCGATCGGGCGGTTGAACACGTTGCGCACCTTGGCGTAGTCGGCCGCCTTCCTCAGTGCAGCCTTGCCGAGACCGACGGCTTCCGCCGCGATCAGGATGCGCTCCGGATTCATCCCGTGCAGGATATATTCGAAACCGTGGCCCTCCTCGCCGATGCGATCCTCGACCGGAATTTCAAAATCGGCAATGAACAGCTCGTTGGAGTCGACGGCCTTGCGGCCGAGCTTTTCGATCTCGTGCACGGCGATCTTGGAGCGGTCGAGATCCGTATAGAACAGGCTGAGCCCATGCGTCGGGCTCTTCACCTCTTCAAGCGGCGTGGTGCGCGCCAGCAACAGGATTTTTTCGGCGACCTGCGCGGTGGAGATCCAGACCTTCTGGCCGTTGACGATGTAGCGATCGCCCTTGCGCACGGCGCGGGTCTTGAGCTGCGTGGTGTTGAGACCGGTATTGGGCTCGGTCACCGCGAAGCAGGATTTCTCGGTGCCGTCCACGATGGGCGGCAGCATACGCGCGCATTGTTCGGGCGTGCCGAAGACGACGACGGGGTTGAGGCCGAACACATTCATATGCACGGCTGACGCACCCGACATGCCGGCGCCGGATTCCGAAATCGCCCGCATCATGATCGCGGCCTCAGTGATCCCCAAGCCCGAGCCGCCATATTCCTCGGGTATACAGATGCCGAGCCAGCCAGCATCGGCCATCGCCTTGTGGAAGTCGATGGGGAAACCGCCCTCCTTGTCCTTCTTCAGCCAGTAGGCATCGTCGAAGCGCGCGCAGATCTTCTCGATGGCGTCGCGGATGGATTCCTGGTTGGCGTCGAGGGCGAAATCCATGCGTTACAGCTCCGACGTATCTGGGATAGCGGCCTGTCGGAGCACGCCATCCTTGTGCATTTTCTCGATCTGCTCGGACGTATAGCCGACCTCGGCCAGCACTTCGGCATTCTGCTCGCCGAGATGCGACGCGAGACGAGTCGGATTGACCGGGGTCTTCGACCAGGTCGCCGACACCTTCATGCTGCGGATCGCACCTTCGGTCGGATGCTCGACCTGCTGGAAGAAATCGGTCGCCAGCATATGCGGATCCTGCATCATGCTTTCGAGCGTGTGCATCGGGGTTGACGGCACGTCGGCGTCATCGAGCAGCTTGGCCCATTCCGCCGTCGTCCTGGTCTTGAAGATGCGCGACAGTTCGGCATTCACCGTGTCGATATGCTGGATGCGCTGCGGGAAGGTCGCGAAGCGCGGATCGTCGAACAGCTCCTCGCGGCCGACATGCTTGAGGAAGCTCTTCCACTGCTTGTCGTTATAGACCATCGCGCAGATATAGCCGTCCGAGGTCTGGTACGGCCGGCGGTCCGGCGACAGGTGACGGCCGTAGCCGCCCTTGTCGAGCGGCGGGTCGTAAGTGAGACCGCCCATGTGGTCGCCCATCATGAAACTCGCCATGGTCTCGAACATCGGGATATCGACGCGCTGGCCCTCGCCGGTCTTGTCGCGATGCACAACGCTGGCAAGGATGGCGCCAAGCGCCGTGAGCCCGACGATGCGATCGACCAGCGCATTCGGCACATAGCGCGGCACGCCATCACTTGATATCCGCGCATTGAGCGCCGGGAGCGCGGTGGCGCCCTGGATCAGGTCGTCATAAGCGGGCTTGGCGGCATAGGGGCCGGCCTGGCTGAAGCCGAACACGCCGGCATAGATCAGCCGCGGATTGATCTTGGCCATGACCTCATAGCCGAGATTGAGCCGGGCCATCGCCGCCGGGCGAACATTGTAGACCAGCACGTCGGCGGTCTCGACCAATTTCAGGAGCGCCCCGCGCCCCTCTTCCTTCTTGAGGTCGATGCAGACGCAGCGCTTGCTGCGATTGGTATTCAGGAAAATCGGGCCCATGCCGGGATTGCGCATCGGCCCGATTGACCGAACCACGTCGCCATCGGGGGACTCCACCTTGATCACATCGGCGCCGTAGTCACCCAGCGTCTGGGTGCAATAAGGCCCCATCATCACCGAAGTCATGTCGATGATCCTGATCCCGTGAAGTGGTCCCGTCAAAGTCGTTTGCTCCCGAAAAACGTGGTCAGACGCTGATCCGCGCCGCTATTGCCTTCGTCTTAGCGGGAGGCGTTCGGCGGGCGCAAGGGCGCCAGACGCGGGGCCGTATGCGTGGGATGCCGGTACGCGTCAAAGTGGTAACGACTAGCCGGCCCCCGCCGGCGCCGAAGCGCTCATCATCTCCCGCAGCTCGGTCTTGAGCACTTTGCCATAATTGTTCTTCGGCAGCGCATCGAGATAAACATAGCGCTTGGGGCGCTTGAAGCGGGCGATATTGGCGAGGCAATGCGCGTCGAGCGCAGCATCGTCGGCGGATGCGCCGGGCTCCAGCACCACACAGGCCACCACGACCTCGCCCCAGTCCGGCTCGGGCACCCCGATCGCCGACACTTCCCGCACGGCGGGATGCGTCAGCAGCGCCTCCTCGACCTCGCGCGGATAGATATTGGTACCGCCGGAAATGATGACGTCCTTGGAGCGGTCGGACAGCGTGAGAAAGCCATCTTCGTCGAGCCGCCCGACATCGCCGGTGCGGAGCCAGCCGTCCTTCAGTGTCTCGGTGTTGGCCTTGTCATTGTTCCAGTAGCCGAGCATCACCGCCGGCCCCTTGGCCTCGACCTCGCCGGTCTCGCCCACCGGCAAAGGCTTGCCATCGGCATCGGTAATCCGCACCGACATCACGCTCTGCGCCGGGCCGACCGAAGCGAGGCGTTCGAGATAGCGCGGGTGTTCGCTATCGGCGTGGAAGGCGCGCGGCAGCGAAGTGATCGTCATCGGCGATTCACCCTGGCCGTAGATCTGCACGAAGCGTTGCCCCATGGTGGCAATGGCGTCGCGGATGTCGGCCAGATACATCGGCCCGCCGCCGTAGACGATGGTACGGATGCCCTCGCCCCTCTCGCCACGCTTCTTCGCCGCATCGACCAGACGGCGCACCATGGTGGGTGCTGCAAACATCGCGACATCGCCGAGTTGCTTGCCGAGATCGAGCACTTCGTCCGGCTCGAAGCCCTGACTCTCCGGCACGACGTGGCGCGCGGCCATGCGGACATGGATAAAATTGTACAGGCCGGCGCCATGCGAGATCGGCGCGGCATAGAGGATGGCATCGCGCTGATGCACCTGATCCACATCGGCAAGATAGCACATGGACATGGCCACCAGATTGCCATGGCTGAGCATCACACCTTTGGGCCGGCCGGTGGTGCCGGAGGTGTAGAACAGCCAGGCAAGATCGTTGTCTTCGCGGGACAGCGGCACCGCGGAGACCGGCTCGCCATGCTGCAATTCGTGAAACGTTGCGCTGTCGATGGACAGCATCTGCATCCCGGTCAGCAGGTCTTCCTCGACCTGAACGAGCGCGCCACGGCTGTCGTCGTCGACAAAGGCCAGCCTCGCGCCAGCATTGTCGCAGATCCATGCCGCCTCGCGGCCATGCAGCTTGGCATTGATCGGGATCACCACCGCGCCGATCCACCACACCGCGTACATGCATTCGAGATATTCGGTGCAGTTCGACATGAACAGCGCGACGCGGTCGCCAGGCTGAATGCCGTAATCGCGTACGAGGCCAGCACCGATAGCCGCGGCGCGGCGCGCAAAGGTTTTGTAGTCAGCCTGAACCGTGATGCCGGTCAGCAGCGCCGGCGCCTGCGGATGCAAACGCGCCGACGATGCCAGCCATTGTGCGACATTCATTGTACGATCTTCTTGGCGTCGCCCGCGCGTTACTTCGCGGGCTCGAGGATCGAGACGTAGTTCGCCACTGCGGCGCCGCCCATATTGAAGATGCCGGCCAGCTTGGCATTCTTGATCTGCATGCCCTCGGGCGCCTGACCTAGCAATTGCATTGCGCTAAGCACATGCATTGACACACCGGTGGCGCCGATCGGGTGACCCTTGGCCTTGAGGCCTCCGGACGGATTAATCGGCAGCTTGCCGTCCTTCTGGGTCCAGCCTTCCTTGATGGCGCGTGCACCCTGCCCGCGCGGCGTCAGACCCATCGCTTCATATTCGATCAGCTCGGCGACCGTGAAGCAGTCATGGGTTTCGACGAAAGAGAGATCGCCGATCTCGACGCCTGCAGATGTCAGCGCCTTCTGCCACGCCACGGTGCAGCCCTCGAATTGAAGGATGTCGCGCTTCGACATTGGCAGGAAATCCTGCGCATGGCCGGTGGCCTTGATGTTGACCGCCTTGCCCATGGTCTTGGCGGTCTCGGAATCCGTCAGCACCAATGCCGCGGCGCCGTCGGACACCAGCGAGCAGTCGGTGCGCTTCAAGGGGCCGGCGACGAACGGGTTCTTGTCGCTTTCGGAGCGACAGAATTCGAAGCCGACATCCTTGCGCATCTGCGCATAGGGATTGTGGACACCGTTGGCGTGGTTCTTGGCGGCGATCATGGCCAGCGCATCGGACTGGTCGCCATATTTCTGGAAGTATTTTTGCGCGATCCCGCCGAACACGCCGGCGAAGCCTGCGGGCGTCTCGCCGTCTTCCGGCAAGTAAGAAGCACGCAGCAGGTTCTTGCCGATTTCAGGTCCGGGCGTGCGGGTCATCTGTTCGACACCGACCACGAGAACAATTTTAGCAGCGCCGGCGGCGATCGACTTGATGCCCTGATGCACAGCGGCCGAACCAGTGGCGCAAGCATTCTCGACGCGCGTGGCGGGCTTGAAGCGCAGTGCCGGATCGGCCTGCAGCACCAGCGACGCGGTAAAGTCCTGCGGCGAGAAGCCGGCGTTGAAATGACCGAGCACGATTTCATCGACGTCAGATGCGGAGATGCCCGCATCGGCCATGGCTTCGGTCGCGACGCGGACCACCATGCTCTCGACAGTCTCGGCGTCGAATTTTCCGAACGGCATATGCGCCCAACCAACAATGCTGGCAGTCATGGTCGTCTCCCTGATCGATTTCAAATATTGAGCTCGTTATAGCCCGGCTTCATGGCGCTTGCAGGGATTTCATGGTCCGCGCGCACATGGCCGTTATGCCTGCCCAATCGCCGGAACGTACCATTGACGACGGACAGATCCAGGACCCGCCCACCGCCAGAACCATCGGCTCGCTGAGCCAGCTCGCCGCATTGGCCTCGCCGATCCCGCCCGTCGGACAAAATCTGACATCCGGAAACGGTCCCGCCCAGGCGCGCAGCATCGCGATGCCACCGGCTTGTTCCGCGGGGAAGAACTTGAGCACATCAAAACCGCGTTCTCGCGCCTGCATCAGTTCCGAGGCCGAGGCGACGCCCGGCAGGAATTGCAGATCGCTGGACGCTGCGATGTCCAGCAATTCGCGCGTCGCGCCGGGACTGACCGTGAAGCGCGCTCCGATGGCATATGCCTTCTGGAAATCCGCCGGCGTGAGCACCGTGCCGATGCCGACAATGGCCTCCGGCACTTCGGCGATCACGGCCTTCGCCGCCTCCACCGCGGCATCGGTGCGCAAGGTGATCTCCAGCGTGCGGATACCGCCGGCAACCAGCGCCCGCGCAAGCGGTACGGCGTCGGCAACACGTTCGATCGTGAGCACAGGAACAACGAATGCTGCCTTCAGCAGCTTTCGCAGATGATCCTGACGCTGACCGATATCGAGAGGCTTGTTCATGCGGATGGTCCTCTCATGAGGGGGTGTCGAACACGATCATATCGGGCATCGCCGCGCGCGGGATGATCGCACCGGGATGGCAGACGACAGTGCCGGCGAGATAGTGACCTGCCTGTGCCGCGGCGACGGGCTGAGCGCCGCTCAGACGTGCATGCAGATAGGCAGCGGCAAAACTGTCGCCGGCGGCGGTGGTATCGATCACCGCACCACTGACAGGGCTGGCCTCGACACGCCGCGACTGGCCGTGATGCCGTATGATGCTCGCGGGGCTATCGAGCTTGAGCACCACTTCATCTGCTTCAATACGCGACAGCAGCTTGTCCTGGGCCTCGCCGGGATAGAGCGGCAACAAGTCCTCGACCGAGGCGAGCACGATATCGGAGACCGCAAAAGCATCCTGAAACGCGGCGCGCGCCAGATCGAGATCGGGCCAGCCGCGGGCGCGGAAATTCGTGTCGAAGGCGATACGGACGCCGGCCGTGCGGCTGCGCTGGAGTGCGGCAAGCAAGCGGTCGCGCCCCGCCACGTCGAACAGCGACAGCGTGATGGCCGAGAGATAGATCAGATCATAGTCCGCAAGTGCTGCCAGCAGCGCGTCGGTCTCAGGCAGACTTAACAAGCTGCGGACAGCCGACGCATCGCGCCAGTGATAGAAGCGGCGCTCGCCGGCCTCATTGGTCTCGATCATATACAAACCGGGCAGCTTGCCCTTGAGGCGCATCACCCGCTCAGTGCCGATGCCCTCGGCCTGCCAGCCGACAATCATCTCGTCGCTGAGCGGATCGTCACCGAGCGCGGTGACGTAATCCACCTCCGCGCCAAGCCGGGCGAGGTAGACCGCAGTGTTCAGCGTGTCGCCGCCGAAGGACCGCGTCAGGTGCCCGTCCGGCATCTGACGCAGCTCGATCATGCATTCGCCGATGCTGGCGATCCGCATGGTGGCCTCAATCGACGAACTTGCCGCCGAGTTCATCCGCGATATGGATGCGGATGATGTCGTCGAAGGTTTTCTCGGCCGTGGTGAAGCCGAGCTTTAGCGCGCGTGCGGTGTCGAAATCGCGCGGCCAGCCGGAGACAATGCCGGTGATGACCGGATCGGTCTCGCGCTTGATGCGGGCGACGACGTTCTTGCCGGCCACGCGCTCCAGTGCGGCGATCTGCTCGCCGACGGTCACCGACATGCCGGGCATGCTGAGATTACGCCGCGGGCCCATCGCCTGAAGATCCATCGTGCCGGCGTGGACGAGGAAGCCGACGGCAGAGCGCGGCGATGCGTGCCAGTGGCGGACGTCCTCGGACACCGGCAGGATGGCTTCCTTGCCGGCCAGCGGCTCGCGGATGATGTTGGAGAAGAAACCGGAAGCGGCCTTGTTCGGTGCGCCCGGACGGACGCAGATGGTCGGCAGGCGGATGCCGATGCCGTCCAGGAAACCCTTGCGGGTATAGTCGGCGATCAACATTTCGCAGATCGACTTTTGCGTGCCGTAAGAGGTCAGCGGCGTGTGAATGAACTCGTCACCGATCTTGTCGGGGAACGGCGCGCCGAATACCGCGATGGACGAGGTGAAGACCAGCCGCGGCTTGTAACCGCCGCCGATAGCGCGGATAGCGTCGATCAGGTAGCGGGTGCCGTCGAGATTGATGCGATAGCCCTTGTCGAAATCGGCCTCCGCCTCCCCCGACACGATGGCGGCGAGGTGGAAGATCACCTCCGGTTTGTGGGCGACCAGCGGCGCAGCCGTCTTGGGGTCGGCGAAGTCCGACGTCACCAGTTCGATCGGGATCGACGCGCCCGCGGGCTTTGCCGGCGCCACCACATCCTGCAGGGTCATGCGGGTGATGTCACGATTGCCGAGACGGCCGTCGCGAACCAGTTTCTCTGTGAGCTTGCGGCCAACCATGCCGGCGGCGCCGAGAATGAGGATGTGCAAGGGACGTTCCTTTTCTTGATTAGTTTTCACTCGTCATTCCGGGGCGTGCGTCGCACTTGCGATGCGCGAACCCGGAATCCCGGAGTGGTGATGAACATGTCGGGATTCCGGGTTCGCCCGCGGCTGGCGCCGCGTTCGCCCCGGAATGACCAAGAGGTCACTCCTTCACCGCGCCCGTCATCGCCGACACATAGTGCTCGACGAAGAACGCATACAGGATCACCAGCGGCAGCGAGCCAACCAGCGCGCCGGCCATCAGCGAGCCCCATTTATAGATGTCGCCGTCAACGAATTCATTGACGATGGCCACGGGCACAGTCTTGTTCTGGGTCGATTGCAGGAAGGTCAGCGCATAGATGAACTCGTTCCAGCATAGCGTGAACGAGAAGATGAAGGCCGAGATCAGGCCGGGCACCGCGAGCGGGATGATGATCTTGACCAGGATCTGCCAGCGCGAGGCGCCATCGATGAGGGCGCATTCCTCGAGCTCAAACGGTATGGTCTTGAAATAGCCCATCAAGAGCCAGGTCGAGAACGGGATCAGCAGCGTCGGATAGACCAGGATCAGCGATAGCGGCGAGTCGAACAGGCCATAGGCCTGGATGACCGACGCCAGCGGGATGAACAGGATCGACGGCGGCACGAGATAGGCCATGAAGATCAGCGCGCCGACCGTCTCGGCGCCACGGAAGCGCAGCCTCACGATGGCATAGGCGGCGAGCACACTGGCAACGATCGACAGAAATGTCGAAGCCGCCGCCACATACATCGTGTTCCACAGCCACTGCGGATAGTTGGTTTCGAACAGCAGCTTTTGAATGTGCTTGAAGGTCGGCTTGATCACCCAGAACGGATTGAACCGCTCCATGTCGATCAGTTGCTCGTCGGGTTTGATCGAGGTGAGCGCCATCCAGTAGAACGGGAACAGCAGGATCACCACGATGATGAACAGCGGGATGTAGAGCGTGACAATGCGCCTCGGCAACGACTCCAGATAGGCCATGCCCTCGCTGTGATCGTCTTTCTCGACGGTCGGCGCGACGGCAGTACGGTGATCGACGGCGTGATCAGTCATTGTCAGTGCCTTGCTGCCACTTGCGGCGTTGCATGCCGAACCAGGAAATGGCGATGGCTGCCAGGAGGAACGGGATCATGGCGGTAGCGATGGCGGCGCCCTCGCCGAGCCGGCCCGAAAGAATGCCCCGCTGATAGCTCAGCGTCGCCATCAGATGCGTCGCATTCACCGGACCACCGCGGGTCAGCGCCCAGATCAGCTGGAAGTCGGTAAACGTAAACAGCACCGAGAAGGTCATGACGACCGCAATGATCGGCGTCAGCAGCGGATAGGTGATAAAGCGGAAGCGCTGCCACGAGGTTGCACCATCCAGTGTCGCCGCTTCATAGAGCGACGGTGACACCGTCTGCAGGCCCGCCAGCAATGTAATCGCCACGAACGGCACGCCGCGCCAGATATTGGCGAAGATCACGCTGGCGCGCGCCCAATTGCTGTCGCCCAGAAAGTTGATGTTGTGGTCGATCAGCCCCATTTTGATCAGCGACCACGAGATGATCGAAAACTGCGAGTCGTAGATCCACCAGAACGCGATGGCCGACAGCACCGTCGGCACGATAAACGGAATCAGCACGGCGGCGCGGATCAGCGCCTTGAACGGCATGTGGCGGTTGAGCAGCAGCGCCAGATAGAGGCCAACGGCGAATTTGATGGCGCTGGCGACGATCGTATAGAGCAGCGTGTTGAACACCGAGAGCCAGAAGATGCTGTCGTCCTTCAGCCATTCGTAATTTTCGAGGCCGACGAAGACACCGCCGCGGCCGATACGGTCGTCGGTAAAGCTCATCCAGACGCCGAGGAACAGCGGGTAAGCGAGAAACAGCAGCAGGAATGCCGCGGCCGGCAGCATGAACCACAGTGCGAGCCAGTTGCGGTTGATCCGCAGCCGGTCCCAGGCCGAGGATCTGGGAATCACTTTCCCCGCCCCCGGCATCGATGTCTGGATTGTGGTCATTGCAAAATAGCTCCAGTCGGATGTCGGCTTTGGTCTGATGTCGTGCAGTCAGTCATGCGTCATGATCCGGTTACGGCAGGATCGCTTCGCCCTCGATCTCGACACGTGCGTGCGGATCGATCAGGGCGGAGACCTGAACCAGCGTCATTGCTGGAAAATGCTTGCCGAGCGTCGCGCCCCAGGCCTCGCCGATCGCGGCGCCGGACGTCTTGAATGCGTTGATATCGGTGACATAGGCGCGCAGCATCACGATTTGCTTGGGTTCGCCGCCCGCTGCCTTCAGCACGGTGACGAGATTCTCCATCGCGTAGCGCCACTGCGTCCCGAAGTCGGATTCCGCAGCGACCTCGCCCTGCCCGTTCTGCTTGCCGAGTTGACCGGAGATGCGGATGCTCCGCGTACCGCCGGCCACCACCGCATGCGCGAAACCGCGCGGCCGCGCCCAGCCTTCCGGGAGAACAGTCTTGTAGTCGATCTCAGGCATTCCCATTCCCATCGTTCAGGCAGCCTTTTGTGAAACGAAATTCACGGCTGCTCGGAGAGTTGCCGGCGCGGGTCGCTCCGCGCCGGCAAGGTCGTCCTCAGGCGCGGAAGATGCGCTTCGCCGCGCGCTCGGCAGACGACATCGCGGTCTTCACGTCCTCACGGCCCGTGCAGTAATTGGCGTACATGTCGACGACCACGAAGTCGGCGATCGCCGCCGCTGCATTCTCGCTCATCTGCGCTTCGCCCGCCGGGGTCGTTGCCGTCGAAGCCACGTCGCGATATGGCGTGTTCTTCGGATCGGCGGTCCAGATCGGGTTCTTCTCGAAAGCAAGCTGGAACGGCGACAGATAGCCCTGGGCTGACTCGACCCACGGATTGAACTGCTCGGGCTCCATCATGAAGGCGGTGAACGCCTTGCAGGCCTGCGGGAACTTGGTGAAGGAGAAGATCAGGATCGGGAAACCGAGATGAAGCTCACGCCGCTTGCCGTCCAGACCGACGGGCAAATGCGCGTGGTTCATGTCTTCGGCAATCGCCGGGGCTTCCTTCTTCGCGGTCACATAGACCGAGATGCCGTTGGTCGTCAGATGCAGCTGGCCGGCCAGGAATGCCTTGTTGTTCGACGAGTCGTTCCAGGATGCGGTGCCGGGAATGAAGTTATCGTAGAGCGACTTGACGTATTCTAGGGACTTCGCGGTCTCCGGAGAATTGATCGTGACCTTGTTGTCCTTGTCGATCAGCTTGCCGCCATGGGCCCACAGCGCCCAGTGCACCCAGCCATTGGCATCGCCCGAAGCGTGGCCCAGCGCCATGCCGCCGGGGGTGCCGTTCTTGTTCATGCCCTTGAACAGATCCTGGAAGCCACCGAGATCGTTCGGGAACGTCTTGTGGCCGGCCTTTTCAGCGGCGGCGACGCGATAATTCACCAGACCGCCGGTCGCAGCGACCGGAACCCCGATCCACTTGCCGTTATGCATGCCGTACTGCTTGCCGGACTCGGCCCAGCCGCCGTTCTTCTTGCCGAGATAGTCAGCGACGTCGGAGACGTCCATGCACTTGGTCGGGAACAGGAACGGCAGGGAGTACAGGCCCCAGACCATGTCGAGGCCCTGCCCGGTATTCGCCGCGACCGAAGCCTTCGGCTGAATGTCGTCATAGGATTCGTTGGAGACGGAGATGGTGACGCCGGTCGCCTTCTGGAAGGCGTCGACGATCTTCATGAAGGCCACATCTTCGGCTTCGACGAAGCGCTTCCAGCGCAGCAGGTTGATCTTGGCGCCGGCTTCCGGCTTCCACTGTGAGGCCTGCGCCCAGGCTTTTGCGTAGCCCAGCAATTGATCCGCGGACATGGTCGCCGCAGCAGCAAGCGTGATCGCGCCGCCCTTGAGCAGAGATCGGCGATCCGGTGTAAATCCAGTCATCTTTCGTCTTCTCCCTGTAATATTGGTTCGTTGATCGACCAATGTTTTGAAATTGATTTGGCGGAAAAGCGCGTCAGTTGACGCGCTTGCCGGTCTCCTTGTCGAACAGATGCGCCGAATTCGCGCGCGGCCTGAGATGAATCTTGTCGCCCGGCGCGACCGGACGCCGATCGCGGAAGATCGCGATGATGTCCTGCGTGCCAATGCGCGCAACGACCTGGGTTTCCGACCCCATCGGCTCGACCACCACGACCTCGGCCTCGATGCCGTCATCGGCGAATTCGAGATGCTCGGGACGAATGCCGTAAGTGACAGCCTTGTCGTTCCCTGCCGCAGGCGCTGCCGTGATCGGCAGCTTCGCACCGTTTGCGGTCTCCACCCAGGGCTGTCCGCCATTCACCTTCAGCGTGCCTTCGAGAAAATTCATCGCAGGCGATCCGATGAAGCCGGCAACGAACTTGTTCTCGGGGCGATCGTAGAGTTCCAATGGTGCGCCCATCTGCTCGACGATGCCGTCTTGCATCACCACGATCTTGTCGGCCATGGTCATGGCTTCGATCTGGTCATGGGTCACATAAACCGTTGTCGTCTTGAGGCGCTGATGCAGTTCCTTGATCTCGGCGCGCATGGCGACGCGCAGCTTGGCATCGAGATTCGACAGCGGCTCGTCGAACAAAAACACCTGCGGGTCACGCACAATGGCGCGGCCCATGGCGACGCGCTGGCGCTGACCACCCGACAACTGCCGGGGGAAACGCTCAAGCAATCGCCTCAAATCGAGAATATCGGCGGCGCGATTGACCTTCTGATCGATCTCGCTTTTGTCGGCGCCGCGCAGCTTCAGCGAAAAGCCCATATTCTGGGCAACCGTCATATGCGGATACAGCGCGTAATTCTGGAACACCATGGCGATGTCGCGCTCTTTCGGCTGGACATCATTGACCACGCGATCGCCGATCGAAATCGTGCCGGAGGTGATCTTCTCCAGGCCCGCCAACATGCGCAGCAATGTGGATTTTCCGCAGCCGGATGGCCCAACCAGAACCACGAATTGGCCATCCTCGATGGGGACCGACACGCCGTGGAGAACCTCAAAACCGCCAAAAGACTTACGAACGTCGTGAATCTGCACGGACGCCATACATTTCCCTCCCAAATGTCCCATTTTAGAGACTGCGTCCTCCGATTGCCGGAGCCGCCTGTTCTTACTTGTCTGACATCCTACCAGATTTTCTGGCGGCGTGTCGTTGGATCATAGTCGTAGAAAAACTTCGCAGATGCAAACGTTGCGAAGCAGCCAGTGGCGTGCAAACATTCGTGACCAATCAAAAGAGACGACGCACCAGAATATAAAGTGTGCGCTGCGGGAGAAATGATGACCAAGTCGACTTCGTCCACGCCGACTGCGGGGACCTCGCCTGCAAAGGCAACCAAGCGCAAACTTCGTTCGAGCGAATGGTTCAACGATCCCCACAATCCCGGAATGACTGCACTCTATCTTGAGCGCTATCTGAACTACGGCCTGACGCGTCACGAATTGCAGTCCGGCAAGCCAATCATCGGCATTGCGCAGACTGGCAACGACCTGTCGCCCTGTAATCGCCATCATCTCGAACTCGCCAAGCGCGTGCGCGAAGGCATTACCGCCGCCGGCGGTCTGGTGATGGAGTTTCCGGTGCATCCGATTCAGGAGACCGGTAAGCGGCCGACTGCGGCGCTTGATCGCAACCTTGCTTATCTCGGCCTTGTGGAAATCCTGTTCGGCTATCCGCTCGATGGCGTGGTGCTGACAACCGGCTGCGACAAAACCACGCCTGCCTGCTTGATGGCAGCGGCTACCGTAAATCTGCCCGCGATCGTGTTGTCCGGCGGTCCGATGTTGAATGGTTGGCATGAAGGCCAGCGCACCGGCTCCGGCACCGTGGTATGGAAATCGCGTGAGCGGCTGGCCGCCGGCGAGATCGGCTACGAAGAATTCATGACGCTGGTCGCGTCCTCGGCGCCGTCGGTCGGCCATTGCAACACCATGGGCACCGCGTCGACGATGAATTCGCTGGCCGAAGCATTGGGCATGTCACTGCCCGGCTGCGCTGCCATCCCCGCTCCCTATCGCGAGCGCGGTCAGATTGCCTATGAGACGGGCAGTCGTATCGTCGACATGGTGTGGGAGGACCTCAAGCCGTCGGACATCCTGACGCGCAAGGCGTTCGAGAACTGCATCGTGGTCAACTCTGCCATTGGCGGCTCGACCAACGCCCCTATCCATATCAACGCGCTGGCGCGTCATATCGGCGTCGAACTCGATATCGACGACTGGCAGAAATTCGGCCATGACGTACCGCTGCTGGTCAACATGCAGCCGGCCGGCTTCTATCTCGGCGAGGAATATCATCGCGCCGGTGGTGTGCCTTCGGTGGTCCGCGAGCTGATGAAGCACAAGCGCATCCATGAGGATGTGATCACGGTGAACGGCAAGACCATGGGGGAAAATTGCGCCGCCTCGCCCAAACCGGACAACGACGTCATCTGGTCCTATGACAAGCCGCTGGTGGCTGATGCCGGCTTCCTCGTCCTGCGCGGCAATCTGTTTGATTCCGCGATCATGAAGACCTCGGTGATCTCCAAGGAATTCCGCGATCGCTATCTGATCAATCCGAAGGATCCGAACGCATTTGAAGGCCGCGCCATCGTGTTCGAGGGGCCGGAGGATTACCACGACCGCATTGACGACGCCTCGCTCGATATTGACGAGCATTGCATCCTGTTCGTGCGCGGCACCGGCCCGATCGGCTATCCCGGCGGCGCGGAAGTCGTGAACATGCAGCCGCCTGCTGCCCTGATCAAACGCGGCATTCTATCGCTGCCCTGTATCGGCGATGGCCGGCAGTCGGGCACATCCGGCTCGCCGTCGATCCTCAACGCGACGCCTGAAGCGGCAGCCAATGGCGGCCTCGCAATCCTGAAAACAGGCGACAAGGTGCGCATCGATCTCAACAAGGGCTCGGCGAATATCCTGATCTCCGACGAAGAGCTGAAGCGACGTCGCGCCGAACTGATGGCCAATGGCGGATTCAAATATCCGGCCAACCAGACGCCGTGGCAGGAGCTCTATCGCAACACCGTCGGCCAACAGGCCACTGGTGCCTGTCTCGAACTTGCAACGCGCTATCGCGATATCGCCGGTACGGTCGGGACGGCGCGGCATAATCACTAATCCCTCGGTCGTCATTGCGAGCACAGCGAAGCAATCCAGTCTTTTTTCTTGGCTTCTGGATTGCTTCGTCGCTTCGCTCCTCGCAATGACGGCGGAGAGTGAATGAAAAATTTCAGGGAGATCTCACATGTCTGACCGCTTGAAAGGCAAACGCGCCTTCGTCACCGCGGGCGCCGTCGGTATCGGCCGCGCCTGTGCACTGGCCTTTGCGCGCGAAGGCGCAACGGTGTTCGCCACCGATATCGACGACAAGGGCGTGGCGCTGCTGACCAAGGATGGTATCGCCGAGACTGCACGGCTCGACGTGCGCGACACGGCTGCCGTCGAAGCGATGGCGAAGAAGGTCGGCGATATCGACATCCTGCTCAACGCCGCCGGCTTCGTGCATCACGGCGCAGCACTGGAATGCTCCGATTCCGACTGGGACTTCTCGTTCGACCTCAACGTCAAATCGATGCACCGGACCATCCGTGCGTTCCTGCCCGGCATGCTTGCGCGTGGCAATGGTGCGATCGTCAACATTTCCTCCGCCGCCGGTGTCTTCAAGGCAGCGCCGAACCGCTATGTCTATGGCGCAACCAAAGCCGCCGTCGCGGCCCTCACCCGCGCTGTGGCTGTCGACTACATCACCAAAGGCATTCGCTGCAATGCGATCTGCCCCGGCACGATCGAAACGCCGTCGATGCTCGATCGCGCTGCGGCCGCAGGCCCGAATGGCCGCGAGCTGTTTGTCAGCCGGCAGCCGATGGGACGTCTCGGCACCGCCGAGGAGATCGCATCCCTCGCCGTCTATCTCGCCAGCGACGAGAGCGCCTTCACCACCGGCGTCGCGCACATCATCGACGGCGGCTGGACGCTGTAACCGAGGACATCGCATCATGAACAAGATCGATTTGAACGGCCGCTGCGCCGTGGTCACGGGCGGCGCCCAGGGCTTTGGCCGCGCGATCACCGAACGCTTCGTGGCGTCAGGCGCCAAGGTGGCGATCTGGGATCAGGATATTGACCTGGCCGTAAAAACGGCGAGCGAAATCGGCGACGACGTGATTGCCCTCAAAGTCGACGTCACCGACGTGGCTTCAATTGATGAAGCTCGCGCTGCGACGCTTCAAGAGTTCGGCAAGATCGATATCCTGGTCAACAATGCCGGCATCACCGGATTCAACAAGCCGGTGTGGGAGATCGATTACGACGATTGGCGCAAGGTGATGCGCATCAATCTCGACGGCCCGTTCCTGTGCTGTAAGGCCGTCGTCCCTGTGATGCTGAAACAGAATTACGGCCGCATCGTCAACATCGCCTCGATCGCCGGCAAGGAAGGCAATCCGAATGCCTCGCACTATTCGGCGTCGAAGGCCGGCCTGATCGCGCTGACCAAGTCGCTCGGCAAGGAACTCGCCGGCCACGAGATCAACGTCAACGCCATCACGCCTGCTGCCGCGAAGACGGCGATCTTCGACCAGATGACCGAACAGCACATCAACTTCATGCTGTCGAAGATTCCGAAAGGACGTTTCGTACTGGTGCAGGAACTGGCCGCAATGGCTGCGTGGCTGGCCTCGGAAGACTGCGCTTTCTCGACCGGCGCGGTGTTCGATATTTCGGGCGGACGGGCGACCTACTAAGTCGCCCTTCTCCTCAGCCCTTGCCCTTGACGCGGAAGATCACCGGCACGGTGAAGCTCAGGCCGTCGTCGGCGATCAACGGCGGCGGCGCCGGCAGCGGGTCTGAGCGGCGCACCATGGCAACCGCGGCCTCGTCGAAGGCGGCGTCGCCAGAGCCCTTCACCACCCGCACAGCCAGGACCTTGCCGACGCGGTCGATCTCGAAATTCACCGTCACTTCGGCGGTCTTCTGCTGGCGCTCCTGCGGATAGCGCTTGTTCTTTTCGAGATAGGCGCTGAGCTGTTTGGACCAGATTGTGGACAGGCGCTTCTTGTCGGTGCCGATGCCGCCCTGCTGCGCCTGTGCTTTCTCGCCAGCCTTGGAGTCATCGAGCTTCTGCTGTGCGGCGGCTTCCGACGCGACGGATTCCTGCGACGCCTGCTGCTGTTTTTGCGCCTTTTCGGGTGTCTCTTCTTCCGGCTTGGTCGCCTTGCTCTCGGTCACGACCTGATCGGGTTCTTCGCTCTCGTGCGGCGTCTCCTTGGGGAGATCGCTCTGCTTCTCGACAGCCTTCTGCTCCTGAACCGCCGGAGATGCGGTCGAGGCCTCCGAATCCGGACCCTGCGGAAGATCGGTTGGCTCGACGTCGGGCGACACCATTTCCATCCCGACTTCGATGGCATTGGCGCCGAGGCCGTCGTCGTCCTCTTCCTGCTGCATCTCGAACACAGCCGCAGCGATGCCGCCGACATGCAGCAGCACGGCGACAAGCGCCGCGATCAGCCACAGTCGCCAGGACGACTTTCTATCGAGCTCGGACATAGCGCTTCCGTAACGTCAGGGCTTCGGCGCGTCAGGTGCAGCGATCGGTGCCGGCGATGCCGCAGCGGCGCCCGGAACACCTTCCAGTGCAACAAGCTTGGTCTTCTGATAGCCACCGGCACGCAGCCGTTCCATCACATCGAAGAATTCGCCATAGGGCACCGCGCGATCGACGCGCAGGAAGATCGGACGATCCTTGTTGCCGTCGCCCATCGCATCGAGCTGACGCACCAGATCGACGCGCTTGACCATGTTCTCGCCGATCGCGACAGCGAGATCCGGCTTGATGCTCACATAAGTCGGCTTGTCCGGCTTCTTCTGCGGCGTCACCGTGGAGGACGGCAGATTGATCGGCAGGTCCACCGTCGAGAGCGGTGCGGCCACCATGAAGATGATCAGCAGAACCAGAATGACGTCGATGAAGGGCGTGACGTTGATTTCGTGATTTTCACCGAAATCATCATCGTCGTCTGCACCTTCGGAAAGCGACATACCCATGATTATTCAGCCGCTGCGCGTGCGTGTGAACTCGAATGCGTGCGATCAAGATCGCGTGACAGCAGACGACCGGCGGCGCCCTGCGCACGACCGACGATTTCCATATAGGCCTTCGTCACGCGCGAGAAGTGATTGTAGATGATGACCGCCGGGATCGCCGCGACGAGGCCGATGGCGGTCGCCAGCAGCGCTTCGGCGATACCGGGCGCGACGACGGCGAGATTCGTGGTCTGCGACTTCGAGATGCCGATGAAGCTGTTCATGATGCCCCAGACGGTGCCGAACAGTCCGACGAACGGCGACGTTGCGCCAATGGTCGCGAGGATGCCCATACCGGTGCGTACCTTGCGGCCCTCAGCGCGAACGATTTCGCCAAAGCTCGACGCGGCGCGCTCCTTGATGCCTTCATCGCTCGAAATGCCGGCGGACATCCGCCCTTCCCGCATCGCCGCTGCCAAAAAGCGCGACAGGATCGTGCCGCGCTCACCGAGCGCCATCTGCGCCTCGGACAGCGAACGCGATTCACCGATCTTGCGGAGCGCGGCCTTCAGGCGACGCATGGCCCAGGTCAGTTCCATCATCTTGAAGATGCCGACCGTCCAGGTGACGACCGATGCGAAAGCCAGACCCACCATCACCGCCTTGACGATGATGTCCGCGCCCATGAACATTTTCCAGGGCGACAGATCGTGCTCACCGGTAGCGACCATCGGCCTGGGCGCGGCCTCCATCACCGGGCTAGCAAGAGCTGTCGAAGCGGCCGGGCTCGCCACTGGGCTGCTCGGCTGAGCAGTTACCGGAGCCGGCGCCGCAGCGGGAGCTGCCTGAGTAACCACCGGCGCCACGGACTTTGCAGCCTGCTGCGCAATGATTGGCGAAGCAAACGCGACCACTGCCAGCACAGCCAGCGACTTAAGAACAGTTCTAAACAAGCTTATACCTCGGCCCAGTAGCGGATGAGATTATGATAGATGCCCGTCAATTTGACCGTTTCTGGGTCGTCCCTTCCGAGACGTTCAACTAGGCTCTGAATCGCGCTGTCGAGATCGAAGATCATGCTGCGCGCATGAGCATCACGTATCATGCTCTGTAGCCAGAAAAAAGACGCTACGCGCATACCTGCCCTTAGAGGCGTTACAAGGTGCAAACTGGAAGCAGGATAAAGTACGAGATGACCGGCCGGCAGCTTCACCTCGTGTGAGCCGTAATTGTCTTCGATAACAAGCTCACCGCCTTCATATTCCTCGGGCTCGGAGAGGAACAATGTGACTGAGAGGTCGGTGCGGATACGCACGCCGGTGAGATGATCGCCGCGCACCGCATTGTCGACATGCACGCCGAAGTGATGTCCATCCGACGCGACGTAACGATTGAACAGCGGCGGGAAGATATGCAGCGGAATTGCTGCAGACAGGAACCGCGGATTCGACGTCAGCGCCGAGATGATGCGATTGCCGAGCGCGCGGGCCACATCGCTGTCCGGCGGCAGTTGCTCATTTCGTTTGACCAGAGCCGATTGCGCACCGGCAGTCGAGCGACCGTCCTCCCAACCGGCCGCATCCATGATGCGGCGGAATTCCGCCACATCATTTTTGCTCAGAACATCAGGGATGCAGATCAGCATCCCCTAGAACTTCCCACTGAGAACAAGTGTTCCCGACCGGCCGGGCGCCACCAGCACGAACGGTGCAGCGCTGTTGTAGAAGCCGTCATAGTAAAGCTTGTTGGTCAGGTTGTTGACGAACAGCTTGAGCGTGATGTTCTGGTCGATCTTCTTCTCGACGAACATGTCGAAGCGCCAGAATTCCGGCAGGACCGTCGTGGTGGTCGTGTACAGAATGCCACCGGTGCGCTGCGACTGATAGGTCGCCTGCCCGCCCAGCTCCCAGCCGTAGTCGAACTTGTACTTGGTCATCAGGTTGAACGATTGATGCGCGATGTTGGCGAGATCGCGCCCGATGAAAGCAGGCGTTGCCGAGTTCAACACCTTGGATTCCATCAGAACCAGACCGCCGAAGACGCTCCAGCGATCGGTAATCTTGCCGGCGACGCCGAGATCGATGCCGCGGATTCTGTATGACGCGCCAGCCACGACCTGCGTGGTACCGGCAACGGTCAACTGCTCGCGCGCATTGCTCTTGGTGGTCTCGAACAGGGCGCCTGTCAGCAACAAATGGCGATCGAACAGTTCCCACTTGGTACCGACTTCCGCCGACTTGTTCTTCTCCGGCGCGAACACCTGATTATAGGCGCCGGTAAGATTGAAGCCGCCATAGCGTGCGTCGGTGCCGTCCAGTTCCGCACCGACCGGGTTGGTCGACGTGGCATAGGCCGCATAGACGCTACCATAGGGTAGCGGCTTCAACGTCAGGCCGACATTCCAGTTTACATTTCCGCTATCCGCCTTTTGCGGGAACGTCGTGGTCGTCGCGAACGGCTTGCCTGCGCTGACGTTGTAGTCGTCATAGCGGATGCCGGTGTTCAGATAGACGAGGTCATTGTAGTTCGCCGTGTTGATGGCGTAGCCCGCATTGGTGTCGACCTTGATCACCGTTGGATTGTTGGCACGCGTGGGCTGCGCAAAAGCCGAATAGGTCAGATACGGATTGTTGATCGGAACGATCACGGAGCCGATGCTCGTGCTGCCACCCGGCAGTGACTCCGTCGTTAGGCCCGTAAAAGTGTCGATATCGACCTTCTCACGCGAGATCTCCGCACCGACGATGGTCGTGTGCCTGATCGGACCGGTGTCGAACTTGAACTTCAAGTCTGACTGGTTGGCGATCGTGTCCGTGGTCTGATAGCGGCTGACGGCATTGAGCTGAACCAGTCCGTAACCGGCGGGATCAGCGAGATAGCCGGGAATGCCGGCGCGGGGCGCTTCCGGCAAAGTGCCGACATAGGCCAGGGTCGAACGTTCCAGCCGCATCTTGTTGCTGAAGGTGACATCCGGCGTCAGCGCGACTTCGGTGTTCAGCGAGCCGATATCCTGACGGGCATGCTGGAAGTCGCGATTGGCGAAGCCATAGTAGTTGTTGCGGTTCGCGATGCCGGTTTCCGTTGATGGCTTGTTGGCCGCACGGTCCCATGGAATACCGAAATCCGGGATCGAATTGAGATCGGTGTGGATGTAGTTGGCCGTGACCTTCACGGCATCGACCGGCGTCCACTTGATGGCCGCGAAGCCTCCCCAGCGATCGTCAGTCGTGGTGTTGCGGCCAGCAACATTGGCGTCCTGGAACAGGCCGCCGGCGCGCACCGACACCGTCGGGCTCAGCACCTGATTGGCGTCGATGGTTACGCGCTTGGTGGCATCGGTGCCGAAGGCGGTATCGATATTGGTGAAATTCTTGTCGCCCGCCTGTTTGGTGACAATGTTGATCGCACCGCCGGCAGTGCCGCGTCCGGCGAAGGACGATGCCGGACCGCGCAGGATCTCGACCTGTTCGGTGAAGAAGTTTTCGCGAATGCTAACGGCCGGGTCGCGGATACCGTCGACGAACACGTCATTGCGGGCATCGAAGCCGCGAATGAAGAAGCGATCGCCGAAAGCGTTGCCGCCCTCACCGGTTCCAAGCGTCACGCCGGCTGTCGAACGGACGGCATCGCGCAGCGACGTCGCGTTCTTGTCCTCGAGAACTTCCCTGGTGAGCACCGTGACGGTGCGCGGCGTATCCAGCAGCTTCTCGGTGAATTTGCCGCCCGCAAGCCGATCACCTTTATAGGGCGCGGAGGGGTCAGCATAAGGGTCAGCGGCTAGTCCGCCGGCATTCGGAAACGGCACTGGCGCGACCGGCACCGGTTGAGCCCGGCGGGCGGCGCGGCGGAGCGCGGTGCGCGCGCGAATCTGGTCCGGACTTGGCTTCGATGCCGCCGGCCGGGGCCGGGCAACCGGTGCATCCACTGTGACCGGCGGAAGGGTGGATTGCTGCGCTTCGGCACCGCTGAACGACGCAACCGCGATAAGACCCGCAACCGCCGTTACTTTTCGGCCAGAATGGGGATCGGCGCCCTCGTCGACACGAACCTCAGAAACAGCACGCAAAGACCGCGGCATTTTCGCCGTACCCATCGAATTCCCCCAAAACTGCGACACCAGGACGCATCAAGTGCGATAATTTGTCCCATGGACGTAGTCGGCAGGAGAACGGGTGGTCAACGCAATTGGGCGAGAATGCAGGGTTCTTATGTTTGAATATGTCTAGATTGGCCGCGGCAGCTACCGGGAGGTAATATGAGACGGTCGCCCTATTCGCTGCTCGGCGGCTTCATCAGCGAGAACATCTCGTCGACAGTCTGCAGCGCCGATTGCCTTACCCGATCCGTATTCTCCATGCCGGCGATGTTGATGCCACGCACGACGGCTTTGATCTCGTCCCGATAGTCGGTCAGGAAGCGCAGCGGATCCGGCGAGTCATTGGCGACCCGCGCGATCAATCCGGTAATCAAAATCTGACAGGCGATCATCCGCCCATTCAACTCGTCCATGTGCCGCTCCGGAGATTACACGTGCAAGCCGCTATGTCGGCTTCGACGAGCCTATGACGGATACGACGCGCAGTTACAACACCAGGCGCTTCTCACTGCGCCGGTGGATTGTCCAAGACGCCGCATAAAACGAGGCGCAGTGTCCTGTTGGAACGATGCGAGAAATCACGCGTAAATCATAGTAAACATGAAGATTTGGCAATGAAGCACGCGTTCAAGCGGTCGTGTGTTTACAGCATTTGAGTCGCCACCTAGCTGATCAGGAGCCGCCCAAGCGGGCGCGCATTGGACGCGCTTGTCCGCGTCAGTGGCTGCCAAGAGATTGATGAGATCACCATGACAACGCTTACCCGTTCTCGATGGACTGGACTGATCGCTCTGACGCTGCTTGCGGCCGGCGGAACTATCGCATGGCAGCATTACGGAGCTACCGGAGCACAGCAGGCGAATGCCGACAAACCGCGCGGCCCTGCCCCCGTCCCGGTGAAAATCGCATCTGTCGAAAAAGCTGATTTCCCCGTTTATCTCGGTGGTTTGGGCACCGTGCAGGGTTTTAATACTGTCGTCGTGCGGACCCGTGTCGATGGTCAGATCGACACGATCGCCTTCACCGAAGGACAGATCGTTAAGGAGGGTGACCTGCTCGCACAGATCGATCCGCGCCCGTTCCAGGCAGCGCTCGATCAGGCTAAGGCCAAGAAAGCGCAGGACGAAGCCAATCTCGCCAATGCCAATCTGGATTTACAGCGCTTCACCAAACTCGGCGAATTCGCGACACGGCAACAGACAGACACACAACGCTCCACCGTGCAGCAGTTGAGCGCGCAGATCGCTGCCGACGATGCCGCGATCTCGAATGCGCAGACCCAGCTCGCTTACACCACGATCAAGGCGCCGATCTCCGGCCGCGTCGGCTTTCGTCAGGTCGACCAAGGCAACATCGTCAATGCCGCGACACAGACCGGTATCGTCACCATCGCGCAGATCGAGCCGATCGCCGTGATCTTCACCGCGCCTGAACAGAACCTCATCGACATCAGCCAGTCGCTCGCAGAACATCCGCTCAAGGTGATCGCGCTGACCACCGATGGAAAGCGGACGCTCTCGGAAGGCACGCTTGCGGTCATCAACAATCAGGTGGATACGACCAGCGGCACGATCAGGCTGAAGGCGGTGTTCGATAACAAGGACCACGTGCTGTGGCCCGGCCTCTCAGTCTCGACGCGGCTGCTGGTGACCACGTTGAAGGATGCGACCGTCATTCCCGACGATGCCGTTCAACATGGGGCCGACGGGCTCTATGCCTTTGCGGTCGGGGCCGACAACAAAGCCGAGCTGAAGAAAATCAAGGTCGGCCGTTCCATCGATGGCCGCACGATGGTCGAGGACGGGCTGAGCGCCGGCGAGCGCGTTATCGTCGCCGGGCAATATAAAGTGCAGCCGGGCTCGCTGGTAGCGACGTCAGTCGCAACATCCGCAGCCACTCCGGCGAAAGGCGAATAGCCATGAACGGAGGAATTTCAGCACCGTTCATTCGCTATCCGATCGCAACATCATTGCTGATGGCCGGCATCCTGTTCGTCGGCCTGGTCTCCTATCCCCAGCTTCCCGTCGCGCCTTTGCCGCAGGTCGACTTCCCGACCATCCAGGTCGCCGCCACCCTGCCCGGCGCCAGCCCCGAGACCATGGCGTCCTCGGTGGCGCAGCCGCTGGAGCGACAGCTCGCGCAGATCCCCGGCGTGGCGCAGATGACCTCGACGAGTTCGCTCGGCACATCTGCAGTCACGATCCAGTTCGATCTCAACCGCTCGATCGACGGCGCCGCCAATGACGTGCAAGCCGCTATCAATGCCGCCGGCGGACAATTGCCGAAGACGCTTCCGAGCCCGCCCACCTATCGCAAGGTCAACCCGGCGGACTCGCCCATCATGCTGCTGTCGGCGACATCGGACACGCTGCCCATTACGACGGTCAGCGACAGCGTCGATGCGCAACTGGCGCAGCAGATCAGCCAGATCTCCGGCGTCGCCCAGGTTACGATCGGCGGCCAGCAAAAGCCGGCGATCCGCATCCAGATCGATCCCGCCAAGCTGGTCGCCAAGGGGCTGCAACTCGAGGACATCCGCAGCCAGATCGCGATCACCACTGTCGACAGTCCGAAAGGCAATATTGACGGCGCGACCCGCAGCTACACGATCTACGCCAACGACCAGTTGCCGGAATCGAAAGACTGGAACGACGTCATCATCGCCTATCGCAATGGCGGCCCGCTGCGGGTCAGAGACATCGGCACGGCCGTGACCGGCCCGGAAGACGCCAAGCAGGCGGCCTGGGCCAATGGCAAGCGCGGCGTGTTTCTGGTGATCTTCAAGCAGCCCGGCGCCAACGTCATCGACACCGTCGACAAGATCAAGGCCGAGCTGCCGCGTCTGGTGGCCGCGATCCCGCCGACCGTGAAGATCGAAGTGCTCAGCGATCGCACGCAGACCATCCGCGCCGCCGTGCAGGATGTCCAGTTCACACTGCTGCTGACCATCGCCCTCGTCGTGATGGTGATCTTCGTCTTCCTGCGCAGCGTCTGGGCCACCGTCATTCCCAGCGTGACCGTACCGCTCGCATTGCTCGGCGCTTGCGCGCTGATGTGGGTGTTCGGCTATACGCTCGACAATCTGTCGCTGATGGCGCTGACCATCTCGGTCGGCTTCGTGGTCGACGACGCCATCGTGATGCTTGAAAATATCACTAGATATATCGAGGAAGGCGAAACACCGATGGCTGCCGCGCTGAAAGGCGCCGGTGAAATCGGCTTCACCATCGTCTCGATATCAGTCTCGCTGGTCGCGGTGCTGATCCCGCTGCTGCTGATGGGCGGCATTATCGGCCGCCTGTTCCGCGAATTCGCCGTGACACTGACCATGACGATTTTCGTCTCGCTGGTGGTGTCGCTGACGCTGACCCCGATGATGGCCTCGCGCTTCCTGCGCGAAGAGAAACACGCCAAGCATGGCCGGCTCTATCAGCTCAGCGAGAATGCCTTCGATGCTCTGCTGCGCGCCTATGAGCGCGGCCTCGACCTCGTGCTGCGCTGGCGCCTGACGACGCTGATGGTGTTCTTCGCCACGCTCGTCCTGTCGGTCTATCTGTTCATGATTATCCCGAAGGGCTTCTTCCCGCAGCAGGACACCGGCCTGATCACCGCTTCCTCCGAAGCGTCGCAGGATATTTCCTTTGCAGACATGAAGGTCCACCAGGAAGAACTCGGCAAGATCGTGCAGGCCGATCCCGACGTCGCCAGTGTCGCCATGTCGATCGGCGGCAGCGGCGGCGCGCTCAATACCGGGCGCATGTTCATTACCTTGAAACCGCGGGACGAACGTTCCGCCAATGCGCAACAGATCATCACACGGCTGCGACCGAAGCTGGAGAAGGTTCAGGGCGCACGCCTGTTCATGCAGGCGGCGCAGGATATCCGGCTCGGCGGCCGCGCCACCCGCACCCAGTTCGAATACACACTGCAGGACGCCAATCTGGCCGAACTGAACGAGTGGGCGCCGAAGATTCTGGCCAAGATGCAGACGCTGCCGGGTCTACGCGACGTCGCTACCGACCAGCAGACCAAGGGCACGACGCTGACGCTGACCATCGATCGCGACAACGCCTCGCGCTACGGCATCCAGCCGCAACTGATCGACGACACGCTGTATGATGCGTTCGGCCAGCGTCAGGTCGCGCAGTATTTCACGCAGTTGAACAGCTATCACGTCATTCTCGAGATATTGCCCGAGATGCAGGGCAAGCTCGATTCACTCGACAAGATCTATATCAAGTCGCCGACGACAAGCGACATGGTGCCACTGTCGGCCTTTGCCAAATGGACGACGGTGCCGGTGCGGCCGCTTTCGATCAGCCATCAGGGCCAATTCCCGGCGATCACCATCAGCTTCAATCTGGCGCAGGGCGTTGCCCTCGGACAGGCGACCGATGCCGTACAGGCTGCCATGCAGGATATCGGCGCGCCCTCGACCTTGCGCGGTACCTTCCAGGGCACGGCGCAAGCGTTCCAGCAATCGCTATCGACGGTGCCACTGCTGATCCTCGCAGCACTGGTTGTGGTCTATCTGATCCTCGGCATTCTCTATGAGAGCTACATCCACCCCCTGACAATCCTGTCCACCCTGCCCTCGGCGGGCGTCGGTGCGCTGGCGATTCTGATGGCGTTCGGTTTCGATTTCAGTCTGATCGCGCTGATCGGCATCGTGCTGTTGATCGGCATCGTCAAGAAGAACGGCATCATGCTGGTGGACTTCGCAATTGCTGCCGAGCGCGACGAACATCTTGAACCGGAAGAAGCCATCCGCAAGGCCGCTATCCTGCGTTTCCGCCCGATCATGATGACGACCATGGCGGCGCTGCTTGGCGGCGTGCCGTTGATGCTCGGCACCGGCACCGGTTCGGAAATCCGCCAGCCACTCGGCTACGCGATGGTCGGCGGCCTCATCGTCAGCCAGGCGCTGACGCTGTTCACGACACCAGTGGTCTATGTCTATCTCGACAAGCTTTCCAATATCATGTCGAGCTGGGGGCGATCGAAGCGCGACGACGATAACCGGTCGGACAAGCAGATGCTGGCGAAACAGGCCGCCGAATAGCGCAACGGCGCGCTATACAGCTTCTTCGATCCTGGTGCCGACATAGACGGTGTTGGACACTTCCTCGTCTGCGTTCAGATTGTCGAAGGCCACGACATGCGCGGTGACGGCGCCAAAGACACTCTCCATCACGGCCGTGAATGCAGCTTCTGGTGGGTCGTTCGACCACAGCGCAAACACGCCGCCGGGCTTGAGATGCTCCGACAGACGCTGCAGCCCGGCCGCCGTATAGAGCACGGCATGGCTCGGATGCAGCAGGTTGTCCGGCGCATGGTCGATATCGACCAGTATCGCATCGAAGCGACGACCGGGTTCGTCGGGATCGAGATGACCACCCGTCGAGGTCGCCATCTTGAAGAAATCGCCATGGACGAGACGGCAGCGCCCGTCCGCCGACAATTCGCGGCCGATCGGGATCAGGCCGGCCTGATGCCATTCGATCACTTCGGGCAGTGCATCAATGACGACCAGCGAACCGACCTTCTCATGCGCGAGAACCGCCTGCGCCGTGTAGCCCAGACCGAGACCGCCAACGACAACATCCAGCCCACGACCGGTTAGCGACGCCAGGCCGATATCCGCCAGCGCGATCTCGGCAGCCGTGAATGCGCTCGACATCAGAAATTCGTCGCCGAGCTTGATTTCAAAGATATCGATATCGGTCCCCGGCTTCCGCCGACGTCGCAGGGTCAGGACACCCATCGGCGTCGGGCGATAATCCAGTTCTTCGAACATCATGCTCATATCCAACCATGTACATGGCGCGTGCAACCCGGCAACAACGAAATGCCCCAAGTGTGCAAATCTGGACAGACACCTCCGGCGAAATGACTAAACACTTGGCGTCGTCGGCGATTCGTCGCGTCACGGTTGCGTGTTGCATGGAGAGTGACTGCAGGCTCACTCCAGCGCGCGGGGGCGCCGCCATGAAACGCATTCTGGTCGTCGACGACGACCCACTCGTGTCCATGTCCATTAGGCTGACGCTGGAACGCGAGGGCTTCGAACCGTCTCGGCCGATGGTGGCGAGATCGGTCTATTCGTGTTGGAAGATACAAGCTTCGATGTGATGATCGTCGATATCTTGATGCCGCATGATCAGGCGTCAGCCATATCGCCGTGATCGCTCTTCGCCGGCGATTTCTTCTTGCTACCTTTGGTGTTCAGGAAGCGAATATCGATCTGCGCACCGTTCACCTTGACCAGTTCGCAGCGACGATAGGCAAGTCCGGTCGACGACAGCAGCAGGAAGAACTCTTTCAGATTGAGGCCCTCAATGGAGGTCTCGAGTATCAACTCGGCGTCGTGACTCGACACAGCCTTCAACACACAACTGCGCCGCCATGTGCCGTCGATGGCCATGATCCAGACATTGTAGCCGCGCCCGAAAATGACGCGCCCGTTGGTTGCAACTTCTTCTGCCATGACCGCTCCTACGCCCGCATACTGGCGGGAGACGTCTTCAGTCCGGCACCCATGTCGGGCACGATCGATGGCGACGCTTGCGCACTCACCGGCAGATAGACACCGCGACGATTGGAGCAAACCCGATAGCGGTCGGTGAGACCGACCACGGTCTCGGCTGCGCCCAGAAACAGACAGCCGTCAGGTTCGCTGGCTTTCGCAAGCCTGCCGAAGATGTCGGTCTTGGCGGCCTGATCGAAATAGATCAGCACGTTGCGGCAGAAGATGACGTCGAACTTGCCGAGATGTGCGTAGTCCTGCAGCAGGTTGAACTGCTTGAACTGAACCATCGCGCGGATGTCGGCATTGAGCTGCCACGTCGTCCCGGTCTGCTTGAAGTGTTTCACCAGCAACTGGATCGGCAGGCCGCGCTGCACCTCGAACTGGGTGTAGACGCCAGTGCGTGATTTTTCGAGCACTTCGGGCGAGAGATCCGTGGCCACGATCTCGACGCGCCACCCCGTCAGCGCGGCGCCGAATTCCTTCATGATCATGGCGAGCGAATATGGCTCCTGCCCGGTCGAGCCGGCGGCGCACCAGATCCGCAGACTGCGCTTGCCAGCGCGCGCCTTGATCAGGTCGGGAATGACCGTGTTCTGAAAATGCTCGAACGGTGTCTTGTCGCGAAAGAAGAAGGTCTCGTTGGTGGTCATGGCTTCGACCACATCCGAGATCATCGGCTCGGAACCGGCTTTCATCTTCTGAACGAGTTCGCTGATCCCGGCGACACCGGCCTTGCGCGCCAGCGGCATCAATCTGCTTTCGAGCAGGTACTTCTTGTCGGCCGATAGCACCAATCCGGAACGATCTTTCAGAATCTTCTGCAAATACTCATAATCGATAGGGGTCATGGTCTCTTTCTAAGACGCAACGCCGGTCCAAATAACTTGCAGCGACGACGGTATGCCGCTGCGTGCAAAAAGCGCGTACTACACGATTGCAGCAAATGACTAAGAGATCGCCAAGAGGCCGCAGGACGTTGCGCAGCGCCGGGCACAAAGTTGAGAAGCGCGACCACATAACCGTTGCACGCGGTAGCCAGTAACCTGCGCAAACAAACAGCTCGCCAGGCGAATGGGTGGAAGCGGCGTCAATTGACAATGAAAAAAGCCGGCGCTTTCGCGCCGGCTTCGAGGACTTGATATTTGTAAGCGTCAGGCTGCGCGTACGGCGTTGAGGAACTTGCTGACCTCGACCTTCAGACGCGTGCTGTCCGAGGACAGCGACTGCGCTGCAGAGAGCACCTGCGAGGATGCCGAGCCGGTCTCGCTGGCGCCACGCTGAACGTCAGTGATGTTCGACGAGACTTGCATGGTACCCTGCGCTGCCTGCTGGACGTTGCGGGAGATTTCCTGGGTCGCAGCGCCCTGCTCTTCCACCGCCGAGGCGATCGTCGAAGCGATCTCGGACATCCGGCCGATTGTGTCCCCGATCTCCTTGATCGCACCAACCGATTCCTGCGTCGCCGCCTGGATGCCGGAGATCTGCGTCGAGATCTCGCCGGTGGCTTTCGCCGTCTGCTCGGCCAGCGCCTTCACTTCCGATGCCACCACCGCGAAGCCACGACCAGCCTCGCCGGCACGCGCTGCTTCGATGGTTGCGTTGAGCGCCAGAAGATTGGTCTGGCCGGCGATGTTGTTGATCAGCTCGACGACGTCACCGATGCGAGCGGCCGCACTGGCAAGCGCGCTGACGCGATCGTTGGTCAGGCGGGCCTGATCGACGGCCTGATTGGCGATGCTGGCCGATTCCTGCACCTGACGGCTGATTTCGTTCACTGACGAGGCCATCTCCTCGGTCGCCGAAGCAACCGACTGCACATTGGTCGAGGCTTCCTCTGAAGCGGCTGCCACGGTCGTTGTCAGCTCCTGAGAACGTTCGGCAGTCGCGGTCAACGTGCTGGCAGAGGCTTCCAGTTCGGTCGAAGCGGACGACACCGTCTCGACGATCTCGCCGATCATCGTTTCGAATTCGCGGGTGATGCTATCGACGCGGCGACCACGCTCGATCTTGGCTTCTGCATCGGCTGCTGCTGCTTCGTCCGCGGCACGCTTGTCGATCAGCGCCTGCTTGAAGATCTGCAGCGCGTCTCCCATCGTGCCGATCTCGGTCTTCATGCCCTGATGCGGCACGACGGCGGACAGATCGCCCTGGCCCAATGCCTGCATCGGCTTGACGATCGATGCGATGCCGCTGGAGACGTCCCGCACGAGGTAGATGCCGATGCCGATGCCGAGCAACGCCGAGACGACGAGGATTGCGACAACCATCATGAAGGCAGCATCGTAATTGGCCAGGGCGTCTGCACCGGCAGTGTCGGAGCCCTTGAGATTGAGCTCGATGTCCTTGTTCAGGATTTCGTCAGCTTTCAGGCCGATCGGATTCACAGTTTTCGTGTTCAGCGCATTGGCTTCCTGCGGCATCTTGCCGGCGCTCTTGCGCGACAGATCCATCACATCGAGCGTGCCCTTCTTGTAGCTGTCCCAGAGCTTGCTCCATTCCTCGTAGAGCGCGCGCTCTTCCGGCGAGGTGATCAGCTTCTCATACTTCGCGCGGATAGCGGTGTTGCTCGCTACCACCGTCTCGAGCGTTTTCTCATTGGCCAGCTTCTCCTCCAACGTCTCGGACAGCATGTGCTGACGGATCACGTTGCGATAGGTGATGACGCCGGAGCGCAGATCGCCGAGGAAACGCACGCTTGGCAGCCAGCTGGTCTGGATATCCACCGCATTGGCGTTGATCGCCTGCATCTTGCGAACCGCGACCAGGCCCAGACCCGTCATCGCAAGCAGCAAAAATGAAAGAACAATGGTGATCTTGGCGCGAATAGACAGGCTGGCGAGCATGACGAAGGGTCCCTCGGTTTTCGACCGTTGGTCCGCAATGTGCGGGGTGTCGTGGAAATGAAGCAGTCAGCAGAGGTGCAATTGGCAGAGCGACGAACACGGGGGTTGATGACTTTCTTGTTATCAAGTCCCGTTCCTGCAATTTGTAGGTATTATGTAAACCGTTGGTAAAGGTGCGACATTCTGACTGAACAAAAGTGAACTGAAGCTCTCTTTTTCGATGGCCTGCAATATCAGCCAGTTAGCAACGAGTATCTGAGGTTGACAGCCACAACTCCACTACTTGTGGACGCGTGCCGGCGTAAGCTAGCGACGACGTAGTGCCCCTGGGCAAAGTAGCGAATCAAAATCGCAACTTTTGGTTCCAGCCGCCGACATACCGACCTGAAGTTTATCCGTCGCTCGACGTGGGGACGACGCGGCGTGCGAACACGACTGAGCGTGCCGGCTGGAGAATCAGGAGCAATCTGGTCCGGATATTTTCCAGTAAGATTATAGCCGCCCAATTGCATCTCAATCCGAAGATAGTAGCTGCGCCCCGTGCCGGTTGATTTGGTAGGTCTGGGACGACATGCAGCTGGGACACCGGAACGTCCTCCGATCGCCGGGCAGACTGGCTCTAGGCTGTGCCACAATCTTGATAAGAGTGCGTGCCCCCCCGCAACGGCGGCACAGCAACAGATCGACTGCTGGTAGTTTCGTTGCTCTCACATCGATACCTCCGCGGAGTGAAGTCATCGACTCAAGTCCGGTTGTCTTACTCCGTTCCACAACTTTTACTATGCGGTACTCCGTTGCAGCGCTCCTGATGATCGCCCGGCAGCTTTCAAAGAGTTCCTTCGCCTCAGCTTGGAGCGGGCCCGGTCATTGGTGAAGGTGCGGCCCTCAAGCACCTTTCTGGACATGTTCCGGACGACTACTGCACCCAGTCGTCGTCACAGCGCTGGGCATTCATATCGAGCTGGTGTTCAGCGCAGCGCCTGGCTTGCTACTTTCCAGCAACGCGGAACCAAGCCGCCTCGATCATCGCGTGCTCGTGAGAATGAGCAGCAATCCCGCCGTGCCAGCCCGAGATGATCGCGGAAATCAATGAAGCTCAGCGGCAGCGCCACCGCGACATAATGGCACACCGTTGTCCCATCTGTCGGCGACGTCCTTCAAACGCAGGATGTCGAAATTTCCATGCCCGGCGATAACAAGCTTTAGGCTCGGCAGGTGACCTATGGCTCGGACTTATCTCCAACCAGAAGTGGTGGAACGACCGGCCGACCCGTTCGTCAACCAGAGGCTGCGGCCCTCATGGGCGCAGGGACGCGAGCCGACGATCTATCAAATCGTGCGGGATGCCCAGTCCACGAGTTTCAACACCCCCAACATGCCTGGAACCTCGGAGGAAGCCGACGATTTATCAAGGCTGCAGCGGTGCATTCAGGAAATAGAGAGCGCCACCGGGCTGGAGCTCTCGATCGCACACTTCGCGCTCGATATGACAGCCGCGGAGATGGTCAAGGCGATTGTGTCCGGGAAGGCAACCGCCAAAGCCGTGGGCGTGCAAGCCGATCTGCGTCCCATCCTGTTCCTGTTGCCGGGGTCCCTCGGTTACGGTCCGAGCATGGCCGCTTTTGCAGCGGGGCTCGGCAAGATCGCCCGGGTCGTCCCGATCAAATACCCCGACCTGGGGAGCATCCTCGCCGGAAATAACACGGTCGCCTCCATGGCAGATGCCGCGGTGGAGCAAATCCGCCGGAGCCAACCCGTCGGACATGTTCGCCTTCTCGGCCATTCCCTTGGTGGTGTGGTGGCATTCGAAGTTGCGGCGCGGCTGCTGGAAGCACGGCGGTCCATCAAGTTCCTGGGGATTCTCGATACAGCGATTATCAACGAGGGCCGCGATTACCGGGAGACGCTCGCCCGAACGTTGCGGCGGCTCCGCGCCAATCGTGTGAACATTTCGCGGATAGCCTGCCGAGCACTCGCAAAGGTTACGGCAGCAATCGGTGGCGAGGCCCCCCTTACCTGGATGCTTCATCGCTATGCGCGAGGGAAGTTCAACGCCACCTGCTTCCGAATTAGGCTTGAGCTGCAAGAGGTGTTGCGGTCGCGAGCTTTCTACCAATGGCTGGCGTCGCCCAGGCCGTCTTTGCCGATCGGAGCTACACTGTTTCGCTGCAACCGAGATGGAGCGCCGCAATCGCTCGGCTGGGATTGCTCACTCGCAAGCCTGGACGTGATCCCCGTCGCAGGCACGCATATCGAGCTCGTCGTCGAGCCCTACCTCGCCACCAACCTCCCCTTGGTCGAGAGTGCGGTCGTGCAAACCTACACGCCGGCCGAATTTTGCAAGCGGAAAGCGCTGTCATGACCCTTGCTGCGCACATTCCGGCTGCGCGGGAGTTTGGCACCAACGTATTGGCGCTCGATCCCGCTGCCGAAGTCGAGAGGATTGTCCAGACGTTACGCCAACAAGTCTTGGGCGTGTTGGGGCGCCGCGGCGCCGTCGTTGGTCTTTCCGGCGGCATCGACAGCTCCGTCGTCGCGGCGTTGTGCGTGCGTGCATTCGGCAACGACAAGGTCTTGGGCATCTTCATGCCCGAGCACCATTCTTCGGACGACTCGCTGAGGCTCGGCCGCAGTTGGGCGGCGCAGCTTGGCATCGACACCGTGTTGGAAGACATATCGCCTGCTCTTGAGGGGCTCGGCGCCTATCGCCGGCAGATCGAAGCAATCCGGACCGTCGTTCCCGAATATGACGACGGCTGGAAATGCAAGCTGGTGCTACCGTCGGTTTTCGCGAGCAACGGATTGAATATCACCCGTCTCACGGTTCAGAGCCGCGACGGCAGCACCCGCACCGTTCGTCTTTCGTCAAACGCCTATCTCCAGATCGTCGCCGCGACCAATTTCAAGCAGCGTGTCCGCAAGATGACGGAGTACTACCACGCCGACCGCCTCCGATACGCGGTCGCCGGCACACCGAACCGTCTCGAGCACGACCTGGGCTTTTTCGTCAAGCAGGGCGACGGAATTGCGGACGTGATGCCGATCGCTCATCTCTACAAGACACAGGTCTATCAGCTCGCGGAATATCTCGAGGTCGAGGAGGAGATCCAGCGCAGGCCACCGACCACGGATACGTTCTCGATGCCGCAGAGCCAGGAGGAGTTCTATTTTGCGCTGCCTTATCACCAGATGGATCTGTGCCTTTACGCGGTGAATCACGGGATTCCGTCAGACGAAGTCGCAGAGGCTATCGGACTGACAGCAGCCCAGGTCGATTTGGTATTCAGGGATATTGACGCCAAGCGTCGTGTCACGCGCTACCTCCACGCACGACCCCTGCTCGTCACTCAAGTGTTCGAGGACTAACCTGCATGTGCGGTGTCGCGGGCATAGTGTCAGTAACCGCCGCCGCAGGGGCCCCCTCCCGCGAAGCCTTGATGCGCATGCTCGGCGCGCTCGCCCATCGCGGCCCGGACGAGCGCGGCCTATACCGGGACGAACGCGCGGGATTGGCACATGCCCGCTTGTCCATCATCGACATTTCGAGCGGCCAGCAGCCTCTCGCGGACGCGAGCGGCACGACGTGGATCGTGTTCAACGGCGAGATCTTCAACTACGTTGAGTTGCGTGAGAAGCTGATCAGGCTTGGTTACAGGTTCCGGACCCGCAGCGACACGGAGGTCATCGTCAACGCCTATCGGGCCTGGGGCGAGGACGCCTTCGAGCGGATGACCGGACAGTGGGCGCTCGCGATCTGGGACTCGGTAGCCCGTCGTCTGGTGTTGGCGCGCGATCGCACCGGCATTTGCCCCTTGCATTTCTGCGAGCGCGAAGGTCGACTGTATTTCGCCAGCGAAGTGAAGGCCATCTTCGCGGCGGATGCAGCGATTCCCCGCACCTTCGATCCAGCCGGCATCGATCAGACATTCACTCTCTGGACCGTTGTGGCGCCGCAGAGCGTGTTTCAAGGGATCAAGGAGCTCGTCCCGGGACATTTCCGCATTTATGAAAACGGCGACGTTCGCGAGAAAGCGTTCTGGAAGCCGCGATATCCCCAATTGTCCAGTTCGCCCGACGGCCAGTTTGCCGGTTCACTCGACGATGCCGTGGAGCAAGTGCGCAGCGCGTTGGAATCCGCGACGTCGCTTCGAATGGTGCGCTCCGACGTAAGCGTCGGCAGCTACTTGTCCGGCGGGCTCGACAGTTCGCTTATTGCGGCGATGGGATGCCACTTTGCCGGCGAACGCTTCCAGACTTTCTCACTGCGTTTTGCTGACGCCGAATATGATGAGACCGAGTTCCAGCGACTGGTCGCCCGTGTCACCGGGAGTGAACACCATGAAGTGGTGGTTTCGCGCAGCGACATCGCCGAGATTTTTCCGCAGGTCATCTACCACACCGAACGCCCGATCTTGAGAACGGCGCCGGCGCCGTTGTTCCTGCTATCGCGCCTGGTGCGCGCCTGCGGCGTCAAGGTTGTGCTGTCCGGCGAAGGCGCCGACGAAATGTTTGCCGGCTACGATCTCTTTCGCGAAGGCAAGGTCCGCCGGTTCTGGGGTCGGCAACCCACGTCGACACGCCGCGCGCGGCTGCTTGAGCGTCTCTACCCTTATCTCACACGCTCACCGGTACGGCAGCAAGCAATGGCCCGGCAGTTTTTTGGGCGCAATCTGTCGGAGCACGCCGCGCCGGGCTTCGCGCATGACACCCGCTGGCGAACGACCAGTGGCATCAAACGACTGTTCTCCAGCGACATGTGCGCGGAGTCGGCAAAGCACGATGCGGTCTCCAATTTGATCGCCAGTCTACCTCCGGAATTCACGCAATGGAGCTCCCTTGCGCAGGATGAATATCTCGAAATCCAGACACTGCTGTCGGGATATCTCCTGTCCTCTCAGGGCGACCGAATGCTCATGGCTCATTCAGTTGAAGGCCGCTTTCCTTTCCTTGACGAAGACGTGGTCGCGCTGGCGAATTCGCTGCCGCCCGCCTATAAGCTCCGCGTCCTTGACGAGAAGCACGTTCTGAAGCGCGTCGCAGAGCCGATCGTGCCGTCGGATATCATCGCCCGCAAGAAGCAGCCGTTCCGCGCGCCCGACGCTCTATGCTTCGTTGGCCGCGATACGCCCGCCTATATTGACGACGCGCTTTCGGAAACGGCTATTCGCGAAGCAAATGTCTTCGATCCCGACGCGGTCGCGCGCCTGCGGACCAAGTGCCGGACACAGGCCGCAACCGGCAACGGCGATCTCTCGAACTCCGACAACATGGCGCTGGTCGGCGTGCTATCGACCCAGCTCCTGCACCAACAATTCATCGCAAGCCGTCCTGGTGGGCGCCACGCTCTGGAGCTGACCGTCGATATCGATCGCGAGCACCGGGTTGAGGGAGCCCTTTCCTGATGCATGGTCCTGTACCGCTCCTGCACGATTACCTCATCCACTCCGCCCGTCATCTCGGTGGAAAGGTGGCGCTGGTGTGCGGCAAGCATCGCGTCAGCTATGGTGAGATCGAGGCACGCTCCAACGCAATCGCGAATTATCTGGTCGCAAGCGGAGTCGAACGTGGCGATCGGGTGATTATCTTCGCCGACAACACTGTCGAGACCGTTGTCAGTTTCTGGGCCGTGCTGAAGGCGAATGCCGTGGTGTGCATCGTCAATCCACTCACCAAGCGCGACAAACTTGGCTACCTGCTCAATGATTGCCAGCCGTCGGCACTTATCACCGACAAGCATCTCCTGCCTATGTTCAAGGAGCCCGCGCAGGAATGCCCGTCATTGCGGCGGGTGATCGTTTCCGGGCCCATCGACGACGCCGAGCTGACGGGGCTGCCCCATGCGGTACGCTGGAGCGAGGCAGGCGCCGCCAGCCACGACGTAGCTCCCGCGCGCCACTGCATCGATATCGATCTCGCAGCCATCGTGTACACCTCCGGATCGACGGGCGATCCCAAGGGCGTGATGCTGACGCACCGGAACATGTTGACCGCGTGCACGTCGATCGCATCATATCTCGCGCTATGCGAAGACGAGGTCATTTTGAACGTCCTGCCGCTCGCCTTCGATTACGGCCTGTATCAGATGATCATGGCGTTTCGCATGGGGGCGCGGCTGGTCCTCGAACGGTCGTTCGCTTTTCCGGCGCAGGTTCTCGGGCTCATCGCCGACGAACGGGTGACCGGCCTGCCCGGCGTGCCGACGATCTTCTCGACGCTGTCGGGGCTCAAGTCGATCAAGGAGCACGATCTCTCGAGTATCCGCTATGTCACGAACACCGGAGCTGCGCTGCCGATGAAGCATATTCGTCTGCTGCAGGATCTATTCCCGGATGCCCGCATTTATTCCATGTACGGCCTCACTGAATGCAAGCGCTGCACCTTTCTGCCCCCGGAGGATATCGATCGAAAGCCGCTGAGCGTGGGGATCGCCATCCCGAATACCGAGATGTGGATTGTCGACGAGCGCGACAGACGCGTGGGCCCCGACATAGTCGGCCAGCTCGTCATTCGCGGCGCGACGGTGATGCGAGGCTATTGGGGCAAACCAGAGGCCACGGCCAGAAAACTCAAGGCTGGTCCGCTGCCAGGCGAGCAGGTTCTGTACACCGGTGACTACTGCCGGATGGACGCGGAAGGCTACCTCTACTTCGTTGGCCGCAGCGACGAGATCATAAAGTCCCGAGGCGAGAAGATCGCTCCCAAGGAAGTGGAGAACGTGCTGATGGATATTCCGGGCGTAAGGGAAGCCGCGGTCATTGGCGTTCCCGACGAACTCCTTGGGCAGGCGGTTAAGGCGTTTGTCGTTATTGAACAGGGAACAACACTAAGCGAGAAGCAGATTCAGAAAGAGTGCCAGCGACGCCTCGAAAGCTTCATGGTGCCGAAGTGTATTGTGATCGTGCCCAGCCTGCCGCAAACGAATACAGCAAAACTCAACAAGAGAGCACTGCAGGCGTCGATTTCCGAATGATCCGATCGTGACTTTTCTTTACGCATTGGAGTTGAAACATGTTGCTAGTCAGGGAACCACTCGAGACCTATCGAAGGCAAGTTCGCGATTTCTTGCTGTCGAACTTCTACATTGCTGAAGCCAACTCGCTTGAGGTCGACACATCGCTGCTCGATCAAGGCATCATCGACTCGACGGGAGTGCTCGAGGTCATCGGGTTCATCGAGGAGACCTTCGGCATCACGGTCGAAGATAGCGAGCTCTTGCCTGAGAACCTCGATTCCATCGAGGGAATTTCACGCTTCGTCATGAGCAAGAAGAGCTGATGCTTGTCTGCAGCGTCCAAACCGCGTCACGAACGCCACCGTAGCGGTTCAGGTTGTTGCGCCTTTGCGGTATCCCATAACGACGCGGCCTTCGCCCGTTTCATTCGTCACCACGCTGATGCTCTCGTAGCTCTTGTTGCGCTCAAGAAGGGTTGTCACCTGCCGCTCCTGACCGGCGCCGACCTCGAACAGGAGGATGCCGCCCGGCCGCAAATATCGGACTGCGTCCTTCGTAACCCGCATATGGATGCTAAGTCCGTAAGGACCGGCTGCGAATGCCTCACGTGGTTCGAGTTCGAGCAAGGGGGCCCGGTCGCCTCTGAGCCGCGTTTCCGAAATATAGGGTGGGTTGCAGACGATCAGGTCGATGGTCCCATCCAGCGACAGACCTGAAAAAGCGTCGAACAGATCGCCCTGAAACACCGACATGCGTTGCGTGAGTCCGTGATAGGCGACATTGCGACGTGCGACAGTGACACATCCATCGGTTAGATCGCTCGCCCAGACGCTTGCGTCGGGGGTCTGGAGCGCGATGGCGCATGCCAGATTGCCTGCGCCACAGCACATGTCGATCACCCGCGGCTCCGCCACGTTTAACTGACGCAGAGCATCGACAGCGCTCGCGCAAAGCAATTCGGTTTCCGGCCGGGGGACGAGCGCACCGGGCGCGACCAGCAGCTCTATTCCCATAAACAGAGTACGTCCCTCATCGTAAGCTTTGGCGACGTTGATCACTTCGCTCATTGCGGTCACCCTGCCTGGACGTTGCGCGACAACTGTTGCATGCGGCGTGATCATGCACCGGACAGAACCATGCCCTGTCCATGTGGCAATGGCGGTAGTCACAATGAGGTAGATGGGCCGATAGCGGCAATGCAGTTGTTTTCGGCAGCGCTCCTTACGCATTTTGGCGATGCGGCAACCCACCGGCTGCATGGTCATCCGACGACGCAGACCTCGCTCTGACTTCGGCCAGTTCGAGGCTGAGTGGTATTTGTCTGTTCTGCTTTCGAGTTCTTATGAACGGGGCCGCGGCGATCCGGCTCCCTGTCCGGCGAGCTAACGATTCGTGGCGATGGCTTCGTTGGCCGTTTGCTGCTATGGCGCTCTTGGTACCAACGGGGCTGAGGCCTTAAGTTGTTTTTTTTATTGTCCAAGACTCTTGGCAACGCGCTCGCGCCGGTCAATTTCCTGGTCGGCCTCGGTGTGCTCGGCGCGATCCTTTCGGCAACACGGCTTTCTTCGCTTGGCCGCGGGCTTATGATCACAGCCGCCGTGCTGCTTGTGGTGGCCGCGTTTTCACCGGCTGGAAGATTGCTGCTCTATCCGCTTGAATCGCGCTTCCCGCCCTGGGATGCGGGACAGCGTGCGCCTGACGGCATCATCGTGCTCGGCGGCTCGATCGACGCCGATGTTTCGCTTGCGCGCGACACGCCAGTTGTCCGTCGCTCGCCCGACCGCATCATCGCAGCCGCAGCGCTGGCGCGACAGTATCCGAACGCACGCGTGGTGTTCACCGGCGGCAGTCCGAGACTGGTATCGGATGCCAGGGAGGCCGATTACGCCGCCGCGCTCTTCGAAAGCCTTGGAGTCGACAAATCGCGATTGATCATGGAGCGGCAATCGCGCAACACGCATGAGAACGCCGAGTTCACCAAGGCGCTCGTGGCGCCGAAGCCGGGCGAGCGCTGGGTTCTGGTGACATCAGCGTTCCATATGCCGCGATCGATTGGCCTGTTTCGCAAAGCCGGATTTCCGGTCGAGGCTTATCCAGTCGACTGGTGGGTCGGCGGTCGGCGCGCCGCACTTTCCTTCACCACCCTCGCCCTTGACGGGCTGTCGCGGACCGACATTGCGGTGCGCGAATGGTTCGGGCTCATTGCCTATCGAGTCACGGGGCGGATCGATGACTTGCTGCCGGGGCCCGATGCACATTGATTCTCCGGGCCCGAGATAAGGCAAGCGCCGCAGGCCGTCGGAAGCCAAAAGCCATGTATGGCCACGCCGCCGCAGGTACCGACCGGACGCCATTCGAGCCTCGTGTGGGCCATTGTTGTGGACCACCGGATTTTCTCGAAAAGGCTGCGGGTTAGAAGTCTTTGATCTACGAAGGGAAATTCGAGTGTGGCTGGGGAACTAGGATTCGAACCTAGACAAACAGAGTCAGAGTCTGTTGTGCTACCGTTACACCATTCCCCAAACGATTCAGAGACTTACAGGAAAATCCAGTCTGGAATCGGTCGGAACAGAGATGCTCATCTCGTTCGGGCGCGTTCTAGCCCGTCCGCCGGACAAAGCGCAAGGCCTCTGGACGGAAATGACAGCTCATTGACACCACTGGCAATGGACAGGCCACACAGAGCGCGGCCTGCCCGGTCGCCTCGCCCTATTCGCCCGGTCCACCGACCGGGATGGCCATCGGCTCCGGCGCCAGACGCCTGCTGAGCGCCAGATAGACACCGCCGCCCACGACGATGCCCGCCAGCCAGCTCAGATCCGCGCCGCCGAGAAGGTTGATCGAGATCGGCCCCTGCAACGCAGGCACCAGGCCATCCTGGAACAGCCAGGTGGCGATCAGTCCGGCGAAGAACGCGATCATGCCGCTCCAGTTGATATCGCCATAGATGCTGGTCTCCGGCGACTTGTAGAGTTCGGCGATATCGATCTGGCTCTTCCGTCTGATGAAGAAGTCGGCCATCACCACGCCGGCATAGGGGCTCATCCACATCAGCAGGCTGATCAGCCAGTTGTCGAAGGCCTTCGCAAAGGACGGCGCGAAGATGAAATACACCGTCACCGCATAGCCGGCGACGCCGACGATCAGCGCCAGCATCGTCCGCGAGAAGCGGACGCCCATGCTCAGCGCCGCGAGCGCCGACGAATAGACGTTGAGGATATTGGTGGCGATCGGCCCGTGCAGCACCAGCAGCAGCACGAGAATGCTGGCGATGCCACCGAACACGGCCGAGACCATCTTGGCCGGATCGGTATCGAGCGTCACCGACGCAATGGTGGCACCGAGAACGGCCAGCCACACCGACGGCACGAACATGCCGACATAGCTGTACCAGAACACGGCCTTTGACGAGGTTGAGCGCGGCACGAAGCGCGAATAGTCCGACGCCCAGGTCACCCACGAAATGCCCCAGCCCACGCCGACGGCGGTCATCAGCAGCGACAGCATCGCCAGATGCGGCCCCGGCGGCAGCGACGTGGTGTGATTCCAGTTGACGACACCGGGCTGGCTCCAGGCTAGCACGCTCATCAGCACCATGATCACCACCGTGACCGGCACGGTGTATTTCTCGAAGGTGCGGATCGCATAGAAACCATAGGTGCCGATCACCACCTGCGTCACCATCACGATGGTGATCACCACGAGATTGGCAAACCAGCTATCGGCGATGCCGAACTGGCCGAGGATGGCCATCGAGATCTTGACCGGGAAATAGGTGTTCACACCGATCCAGCCGAGCGTCATCAGGAACATCAACAGGCTCGGCAGATAGGCGCCGCGGCGCCCGAAGGCCGACCGCGCAAGGACCATCTGGTTGACGCCGGTCTTGTGGCCCATGACCGTGAAGGCGGCGAAGATCGCGGAGCCCGCCGCATTGCCGATGACGATGACCGCGATGGTTTCCCACAGACCGAGCTTGAGAATGATACCAAGCGCGCCGAGCGCCCAGTTCACCGGCGCGATATTGGCGCCCGCCCAGATCCACATCTGCTGCGGTCCGGTGGAATCCCGGTCGGCATCGGGGATCGGTTCGATACTGTGGATGTCTGCCCGCAACTCAGAGTTAGTCATGCTCGCCCCCACGTCAGAAACAACCTGAGGTCAACAAAGCAAGACGCGTACCAATCCGGCAGAGGGGCTTGCTACTTGTGGGGCACCGGCGGCGTTCCATGGGTGTGGAACGACTCGATGGTCTTGAGGCCCCAGGCCTGACCCTTCTTGCGCTCCTCCTCGGTCCAGACGATCGGCTTCCAGTCCGGCGCCAGGATCAGCCGTGCGCCGGCATTGGCGACTTCGACGCGGTTGCCGCCGGGCTCATAGACATAGAGGAAGAAGGTCTGCTGGATCGCGTGTTTGTGCGGACCGGTCTCGATGAACACGCCGTTTTCCAGAAAGATATCAGCCGCGCGCAGAATGTCTTCGCGGCTGTCCAGCGCGTAGGTGACGTGGTGAAAGCGCCCCTTGGTGCCGGAGTGATCGCGCGAATAGGCGAAGTCATAACTCTTGTTCGACATCGTCATCCACATCGCCGCTTCCGTGCCGTCATTGAGCACGATCTGCTCGGTCAGCCGGAGCCCCATATAGTGCTCGAAAAACTCGCGGTTGGCCTTGATGTCGACCGCGAGGCAATTGAGGTGATCGAGCCGCCGCACATTGATGCCCCGCGCCGGATAGCGCTGCGCCTGATTTTTAAGCGCCGGCTTGAGTTCCGGCGGCGCCTCGTACCATTCGGTCTCGTAATAGAGTTCGACGATATGTCCGTCCGGGTCGCGGCAGCGAAATGCCGGCCCGTGGCCGAGGTCACCGTCGGTCCAGCCGATATCGTAGCCGGAGCCCTTCAGCGCTGCGACGCGGCGCTCCAGCGCCTGCGGGCTGCGCGCCCGCAGCGCCATGTGTTCCATACCCGACGTGTTCGACGCCGTCAGCTTCAGCGAATAGCGCTCATAGTCGTCCCAGCCGCGCAGATAGACCGACTCGCCTTGCCGGCCCGACACGGTCATGCCCATGACGTCGACGAAGAATTTCAGGCTCTCGTCCGGCTTCGGCGTCAGCAATTCGAGATGACCGAGATGGGCGAGATCGAAAATGGGTTCGGGAGTCATTGGTCGTTTCCTCCAGTATTCTAGTCGAGCTTACTCGATCCCCTCATGGTGAGGAGCGCGTCTTCGCGCGTCTCGAACCATGACGAATTGGGCGCTCATCCTTCGAGACGCGGTCGAAGACGACCACTCCTCAGGATGAGGGCGACGGCGCGCTATCGCAACGCGCGCGTCACGTCGTCGAACAGCTCATCAACGCTGAACCTGCGCGGGATCAGCCCCTGCTGCGCAGAATAGTCTGTAATGAGAGCCAGCGAACGATTCATGGCATCCGCATCGAAAGACAGGCTCTTGCCGGCTGCCGCCGCCCTGCTCGCCTCCAGCATACGGTGGACTTCGCGCACCACATCGGGGCGCGTATCGGACAATTGCTTGCTGACCACCACCATATGGTTGATCGGCACCACGCCATGCCTGGCCAGCCAAGCTTTCTCTGCAGCAGCCACGTCTGGGAACAACTGCGCCACCCGTGGATCGTCGCTCTTCTCGCCGAGCACGGCGTCCAGTTCGCCGTCGAACAACATCTGCATGATCGCCTTGCCGGCAGGTGCCTTGGTGGTGCTGTCGACATATTCAGCGACATGCGGCTCCTCGAAGGTGATCCATTCGATCGCATCGAGATTGACGCCGTAGTCATTGGCGAGTATGCCGCGCAGCCACGCGCCCGTTGTCGTCGTAAACGATCGAATACCGACGCGCTTGCCTTCAAGATCCTTAGGTCCGGCAATACCAGCCCCGGGGCTCGTGACCGCGAAGCCAAACTGATGCCGCGCCATCATCACATCAGGCAGCAGCACCATCGGCTTGTCGTAGCTCCTGGCCATCAGATAGGTGACGATGGCCATTTCGGCGATGTCGAAGGCCCCGTCGCGCACCATGGGCTTGAAGCCCTTGTTGGTGGGCTTGTAGTCCGCGAAGTCCAGTTCGACGAGATCAGACGTGATCGCGCCGGATTTCAACGCAGCCGTATGCGGATGATCGCCGAGCAGAATATGAAGCCGCATGCCAGCCTCCTCCCCGCTCAGGCCTGATCGGGATCGTCGACGTAAACCAGACCCGCTTTGGCGAGCGGCTCCCGCATATTGTACATGTCGAGGCCGAGAATACCGGAAGCCAGCTTCTGCCGCTTGGCGTCTTCTTCGGCAAAACGCTTCTCGCCCTTCACCGCAACCTCCGCAGCATGTTTGCGCGGGATCACCACGACGCCGTCTTCATCGGCGACGATGACATCACCCGGCGTCACCTGCGCACCGGCGCAGACCACCGGCACGTTCACCGCGCCGAGCGTCGCCTTGACCGTCCCCTTCGCCGAGATCGCGCGCGACCACACCGGAAAGCCCATTTCGCGCAGCGTCTTGATATCGCGGCAGCCGGCATCGATGATCAGGCCAACACCGCCGCGCGCCTTCAGCGACGTCGCGAGCAGATCGCCGAACATGCCGTCGGTGTTGTCCGTCGTGCAGGCCACCACCAGCATGTCGCCGGGTTTGCACTGCTCGATGGCCACATGCAGCATCCAGTTGTCACCGGGCTGCGCCAGCACCGTCACCGCGGTGCCGGCGGCCTCTGCGCCGGACCACACCGGCCGCATATAGGTCTTCATCAGGCCAAAGCGGCCATAGGCCTCGTGCACCGTGGAGACGCCGAGCGCGCCGAGCCGCTGCACGACGTCTGCATCCGCGCGTTGAATATTCCTGACGACGACGGGTTTCATGCCAGTGTCTCCACGGTCATCGGGAACAGGCGCTGATAGGCTTCGCCATAGGTCATGGCCGCGCCGGTGTTGCGGCCACCCTGCATGCCGCGCTGCAAGGCCACCCGCTCGTAATAGGCCCAGAGGTGTTTTTGCGCAGCGAGAATTTCGAACGTCTTGCGCTTGATGTCCCAGACCTCATCGATGTTGAGGATCACCTGCGGCTTGAAATTGCACATCTCCGGCTGATGCGGCTCGAACAGGAACACCGGCGGCGCGGAGTAGCTGTATTCCGCTTCAGGCTTGTGCCCCATCGCCTGCGCGATGATGCGGGCTTCCTGTGCGGCGGCGGTCGCCGCGGGATGATCGACATTGTAGGGATCTTCGAGCGAATGCGTCAGTACGAAGCTTGGATTGAGCTCCCGATAGATATCGATCAGCCGCTCCTTGTGTGCTTCGGTCAGATGCAACGGATAATCACCGGCATCGAAGAATTCGATCTCGGCGCCGAGCGACGCCGCCGCGCGCTCGGCTTCGTCCTTCCGGCCAGCCTTGACCTTGTCGAGCGTCATGCCCGCCTGTTTCCAGGCAAATTGCGACTCGCCGCGCTCGCCATATGCGAGGCAGACGATCTTGACGCGGTAGCCCTTCTTGGCATGCAGCGCGATGGCGCCGCCGGCGCGCCAGACGAAATCGCCGGGATGGGCGGAGACCACGAGGCCGGTCTTGGCTTTGGACATGGTATTTTTCCTGTCGCTTAGGTGTCGAATTCGAAGAGCCGCGCGGGATTGTCGACGAGGATCTTCTGCTGGATCACCGGATCGGGCGCGAAGAGCGGGATCAGATCAACGAGATCACCGTCATTGGGCATCGCCTTGACGTTGGGATGCGGCCAGTCGGTGCCCCAGATCACGCGATCGGGCGCGGTCTCGCAGATTGTCTTCGCGAACGGCACCGCATCGGTGAAAGGCGGCCCCAGCGAGGTGACGCGCTCGCAGCCGGAGACCTTTACCCAGCATTTCTCGTCGCGCTTCATCAGGTCGATCAAGGTGCGGAACGGCTGCTGCTCCAGGCCATCGGCGGCCTTGACGCGGCCCATGTGATCGATGGTGTAGCGCACCGGCAGCTTTGCCAGCAGATCGGCATAATCAGGCAGGTCGACCGCATCGAAATGCAGATCGACGTGCCAGTTCATCGGCGCGATCATGTCGATGATGCGGTGAAACACCTTCATGTCAGGCGTGCCGCCGAGATGTCGCACGAAGTTGAAGCGGCAACCGCGGAAGCCGCCTTCGTGGAGTTCGCGCAAGCCCTTCTCCGTGATCGTGCCATCGATATTGGCCACCGCGCGGTAACGCCCGCCGCTCATCGCAATCGCATCGAGCGCCACGCGGTTGTCCGTTCCGTGCACGCTGGCATTGACGATAACGGCACGGCCGATGCCGAGCTTCTTGTGCAGCGCCTGAAAATCTTCCAGCGGCGCGTCCGGCGGAATGTAGGAACCGACATAGGGATATTTCGCGCCGGGCCCGAAAATATGCGTATGCGCATCACAGGCCAGCGGCGGCAGCTTGAACTTCGGCGTCTTGGTGTGCGGATCGGGACCGGGAACGGTGGGTTTCGTCATTGTTTTGGAATTCCTGCCTTGTCGATCACGGCGGTCCACTTCGCGATATCGTCAACCAGGCGGGCCTTCAGTTCCTCCGGCGAACTGGCTTTTGCCTCGATGCCAAGATCGAGCAGCTTCTGCTTCACATCGGGCATCGCCAATACTTCGCGCAGGCCCGCATTCAACCGCGCAATCGCTTCGGGCGGCGTGCCTGACGGTGCGAACAGCGCATTCCATGACACGACGTCATAACCCTTCACGCCACCCTCGATCATCGTCGGCACGTCCTTCAGGATCACCGAACGGGCTTCGCCCGTGGTCCCGACGGGACGCATCTTGCCATCCTGCAGCGCGGATTTCATCCCGACATAATTGTCGATCATCACATCGATGTCTTCGCGCAACAGCCCGACAATGACTTCCGGCGTTCCGCGATAGGGCACGATCTGGAAGTTGATCCCGGCCGTGGATTTGAGCAATTCGGCCGACAGGTTCTGGGTGCTACCGACACTGATGGTGCCGACATTCAATTTGCCGGGATTGTCGCGCGCGAACTTGATGACGTCGGCCAGCGTCTTGTGTTGCGAATTCGTATTGGTACCGACGATGAAATCGAAGAAGCCGATGCTGGAGATCGGCGCAAAGTTCTTCACGGGATCGAATGGCAGGCTCTTGAACAGCGGTACGCTGACGGCGGTGCCGTTGCTGAGCAACGCCAGCGTATAGCCATCTGGTTGCGACGATAGCACTGCGCGTGCCGCAACGACGCCGCCCGCGCCCGGCATGTTCTCGATCACGAGACGCTGGCCGAGATTATCGCCAAGTTTTTCGGCCACGATGCGGATGGTGATGTCAGCGACACCGCCGGCCGCGAACGGCACGATCACGCGAATGGGCTTCGTCGGATAGCCGGACTGGGCTTGCGCCACAGGTACCGCGTTGGTGAGGAATATCGCACCGAGCGCCAAATGCGCGGCGCTCAGTAGATGCTTGAGCCTGATCGGGAAGCGGAGCGTCATGATGGATTGAAGACGCCTGATGCGTCCACCCTTGCCGTTTTTATGTCGGTACCCGTGGCCGTCACGTCATCGCGACAGGGCTATGGACCGTTCTGCTCCCGCAGTAACCAATTCCTATATATGAAACAAATGAGAAATCTGGGATAATCGTGCAGTTTCCTGCATATATCCTGCCGAGCGGATTATCCCGCAGCCTGGAAGTATTTCCGGGTCAGATCGATCAGCGCCTGCGCCGGCTTGCTCACCGGCTGTCCGCGCTTGACGATAATCCCGACCGTCCGGCTGACACTGGGATTACGCAGCGGCACAGCGACAAGTCCGGCAGTTCCCTGCGTCGCCACCGCGATGCTGGGCACCACGGCGATGCCGAGCTTCTCGAACACCATACCTACCGCCGTCTGCAGATGCTGCACCTCATAGCGCCAGTTCAGCTTATCACGGCGATGGCCAAGCGCGTCGTCGATCAGGGCCCTGTTGCCGGCCTGCGGACTGATACGGATCAGCGGCATATCCTCGAGATGCGACCAGGCCACGAACTTGCGCTGCGCAAAGGCATGATCCTTCGTGCACAACAGGACGAAGCGCTCCTTGATCAGCGGGGTGACAGCCAGATCCCATATATTGGTCGCAGTGATCGTGATGCCGAACTCTGCCTGGCCGGACTGCACCAGCGTGGCGATCTCACTGGCTGAATTGTCGTGGATCTTGATCGAAATTCCCGGATGCACCGCATTGAACTGCTTCAGCACCCGCGGCAGGTGATAGGCGGCGATGGTCGGCAGGCAGCCGAGTGCGATGTGTTCCTGCCGCTTGCGGCCTCGCGCCCTAAGCAAATCGATGGAGTCTGAGAGTTCCCCGATCATCCGCCGTGCGGTCGGCAGCAGTTCCAGCCCGGCCGGGGTCAGTGCCACCTGCCGCGTGGTGCGGGCCAGCAGCTGAAAGCCGAGATCCTCTTCCAGTTTCTTGATCCGGTGGCTCAGCGCCGTCTGCGACAGATTGAGGTGCGCGGCCGCGCGCGAAAAGCTGCCCCGCTCTGCGATACTCAGAAACGCCTGCAGGCCGGGAAAATCGATGCGCATGAGAGGTCCGTGCACGGCCGAAGGCGACCGCGCTGAGATAACGCGGCGACGACGACCCATGCAAGGTCAGGACGCCAGCCTATGCCGACCTCGCGGGCTGGTTAAAACCGCGTAAAGTCAGATCGCCAGCCGCGAGCAACAAGGTATCCAGTGCCGGAGTTTCCGCGTTCCAGTGCGGAGCTAATTCCGCAATGCAAGTTTGACGAGCAGAGCCCACCGATAGCCTGCGGACGCGCCTTAACAATTTGTCCAGTCCCTGACCTGCATAGTCGGCCCAACCGGGGCGTGAGACGCGAATTCATCAATGACCAGTTTAAACGCAGCGGCGTCGTTCGGGCGCATTATCTCAGTTCGCGGCTCGCTGGCCCGGGTCGGCTTGCTTGCCGTGAACCCGATGACGCCTTCGGAGATGCGCGGCACCGTCGGCCGCTTCGTCAGCATCCGTTGCGCCTCCTCGACCATCATTGCCATGATCACGGAAGTGTCCGCCGAGAACATGCATGCATCGGACATGTATATCGCGAGTGCCTCGGTCGATCTGCTCGGCGAGATCATGGGGCACGGAGACAAGGCCAAATTCCAGCGCGGCGTCACCAACTATCCCACCATCGACGACATCGTCGATCTGATCAGCAATCACGATCTGCGCACGGTCTATGCGCCGTCCGGCTCCGAGCAGATCAACGTGGGCACGCTGCAGCAGGACAAGTCGGTCGCCGCTTATGTCGACGTCGAGGAAATGCTGAGCAAGCACTTCGCGGTGCTCGGCTCCACCGGTGTCGGTAAATCCACCGGCGTGTCGCTGCTGCTCAATGAAATCCTGAAGTCGCGCCCGCATCTGCGCATTTTCCTGCTCGACGTGCATAACGAATATGGCCGCTGCTTCGGCGATAAGTCGCTGGTGCTGAACCCGCGCAATCTGAAACTGCCGTTCTGGCTGTTCAATTTCGAGGAAATCGTCGACGTGCTGTTCGCCGGCCGCCCCGGCGTGCCCGAAGAGCTCGAAATCCTCTCGGAAGTCATCCCGATCGCCAAGGGCGTCTACACGCAATACCAGAACGCCGACCGCATTGGCCTCAAGCGCATCGATCCCAAGACCATCGGCTACACCGTCGATACGCCGGTGCCTTATCGCCTGGTCGATTTGATCTCGCTGATCGACGAGCGCATGGGCAAGCTCGAGAACCGCTCGTCGCGCATCCAGTATCACAAGCTGATCTCGCGCATCGAAGCGGTGAAGAACGATCCGCGCTACGCCTTCATGTTCGACAACGCCAATGTCGGCGGCGACACCATGGCGGAAGTGATCAGCCATCTGTTCCGCCTGCCCGCCAACGGCAAGCCGATGACCATCATGCAGCTCGCCGGCTTCCCCGCGGAAGTCGTCGATAGCGTGGTGTCGGTGCTGTGCCGGATGGCATTCGATTTCGGCCTGTGGAGTGACGGCGCCTCGCCACTGCTGTTCGTCTGCGAGGAAGCGCATCGCTACGCCTCCGCCGACCGCAATATCGGCTTTGGCCCGACCCGCAAGGCAGTGTCGCGCATCGCCAAGGAAGGCCGCAAATACGGCGTCTATCTCGGCCTCGTGACGCAGCGTCCGGCAGAACTCGACGCCACGATCATTTCCCAGTGCAACACACTGTTCGCCATGCGCCTCGCCAACGAGCGCGACCAGGCCCTGCTGCGCTCCGCGGTGTCGGATGCCGCTGCCAACCTGCTCTCCTTCGTGCCGTCACTCGGCACGCGCGAAGTCCTTGCCTTCGGTGAAGGCGTCGCATTACCGACCCGCCTGCGTTTCAAGGAAGTGCCGCCGCACCAGCTGCCGCGCTCCGAAGCCACCATCGCGACAGTGCCCTCGGTCGCCGCCGGTCACGACATGCAGTTCGTCAGCGCGGTGCTGGAGCGCTGGCGCGGCGCCACCTCGCATCGGGAGGTACCGAACGATCCCGGCTTCATCGAACGGCCCCTGGCGACGCCGAGCCGCAGCGTCGAAGCCCCAATGCTGCAACCCTCGCTCGGCCTCGATCCGGATCGCTTCTCGCTGCTCAAGAAGCCGCTGCGCTAATCGCATCGGCATGCATTGCCGCAAGCGCTTTGCGGTGACGGTGTGATCGCCTATGGTCTCGTGAAACAGAAACGTTCACGGGAATGCCAGATGACCCAGCCGATTGCGCAACGCTTTCCGACACCCGCCCTCGACAAGTTGCCCGAGGACATCCGCACGCGCATTATGGGCGTGCAGGAAAAGTCCGGCTTCGTGCCGAACGTGTTCCTGTCGCTGGCCTATCGCCCCGACGAATTCCGCGCGTTCTTCGCCTATCACGACGCGCTGATGGAAAAGGACAGCGGGTTGACCAAGGCCGAGCGCGAGATGATCGTGGTCGCGACGTCAGCCGCCAACCAGTGCCATTATTGCGTCATCGCGCATGGTGCGATCCTGCGCATTCGCGCCAAGAACCCGACCATCGCCGACCAGATCGCCGTCAACTACCGCAAGGCCGACATCACGCCGAAGCAGCGTGCGATGCTGGATTTCGCCATGAAAGTGAGCCGGTCCGCCGAGACCATCGGCGAGCAGGATTTCGCCGAGGTCTCCGGCCACGGCTTCAGCGACGACGATATCTGGGACATCACCGCGATCTCGGCCTTCTTCGCGCTGTCGAACCGGATGGCCAATGTCACCAACATGAAGCCGAATGACGAATTCTATATGATGGGCCGGCTGCCAAAGTAACGGCACGGGGTTTAGAAGGATCTCGCATTGCTCGACTGGTCGGACATCATCCTACGTCTCGGCATCGCCGCCCTGGTTGGCGGAGCCATCGGCCTCAACCGCGATCTGCACGGCAAGCCCGTCGGCGTACGCACGCTGGGGCTCGTCAGCCTGGCCACCGCGATGATCGTGGTGCTGGCCGATCCGCTCGGCAAAGGCGGCTTCACGGATGCCGGGAGCCGGGTCATTCAGGGCATACTCACCGGCGTCGGCTTTCTCGGTGCCGGCGTGATCTTTCATGCCGAGCGGCATTTCCGTGTCCGCGGCCTGACCAGCGCCGCCTGCGTCTGGCTGACCGCCTGTGTCGGCATCATGTGCGGCGCCGGTCACTGGCGCATCGTCACCGTCTCGGTGGTGATCGCCTTCCTCGTGCTGCTGCTCGGCGGAAGGATCGAACGCGCCCTGCATCGCGTGCTCGGCGGCAAAGGCGACCCCGCTGCGATCCCGATGGATGCGCCTCAGTCGTCGGACGCCGGTCCGCACCAGCCGGGCAAATAGATCGCATCCTTGCTTTTGGCGATCGCCAGCGCTTTCTCCAATGCCTTGGCGAAATCTGCATCGATCTCCTTGGTGGAGAGCCGGCTGCGAAACAGGTCCGCCCACAGGAATTCGCTGAACGGCGTGGTGTCCTTGGCATAGCCGCCGGCGCGGCGAATTTCGCCGGCCAGACTGCGGAACGGATCGTCCTTCAGGCCCGTCACCGATTTCGGAATATCCTTGAACTGTCGGCGCTCGCCCTTGGCGTCATAGGGATAGGCCCAGCGGCGGTGATCGAGCACGCCCCAGAAGGCTTTCATATCGACCATCGTAAGATCCGCGATCACGGTGACGAGCACATCCTTCACGCCTTCGTCATGCAACGCACGTGCGAGATGATGGTGATCGACCACGTAGTGACGCTGATCCGGCCCCAGCACCACGGGGATCATGTGCTGGCCGAGCAGTTCGGCCTGTTTGCGCTTGGACTTATGGGCGCGCCAGCGTTTGCGCTTCTCCTTCACCTCGCGCATGCCCACCGTCATCTGCGTTGGCCGCAGCGACAGGATCGGGACCGGATGCAGCAACGGTTCGCGTGTGTTCGGCATGTGGCCTCCCATCTATCCGACGTTTCATCGGAGCGAAGTATGGCATGGCCGCCGCGCCGAGGCGGATCAGTTCCACGTCATTTCTGACGATTGCCGCATCCGTGCCATGCGGACTTTATCTGCGCGAAGCAGCCGCCTCGTGGTACACTGCGACATTGCATGCGCAGACCCACGACCATGAAGACCCAGCAGCCGATTATCAGAGAAGATGACGAGCACCGCGTGCTTCGCTTCGTGCCCCGCACCTCGGCTACGCTGCCACACCATCCCACCGCTCCTGCCGACCAACCGCGCCGCCGCCAAACCACCGGCGCCAGCGACCTGTCCCGCTATCAACAGGCACAGGACGACCCCGACGACTTCCGCCACCGGATGCTGGCCAATAGCGCAGCCTTCGGCTTTACGGTGATCCTGGTGGGTGTCGGGATCTGGCTCGCGGTTAGCATCGCGGATCTCCGCAAAACCCAGGATTGCGTGTTGATGGGCCGCCGCGACTGCGCCCATATTGTTGCGCCGCACGGCTGAGGCGCGCCAGCCCCTCTTTCCACAGCCCACAGGGGCTGGTGAGCGGGCGCTCAACTGCATTGAACTGCCGCCCCCGCTCCGATATACGGGCAATCGACTCTATACGGCGGACCGGGACTGCCCCGGGGCGAAGCCCTGTCTTTGCGCGCGCCGATCGAACATTATCTTCAATATATCAAAGGCTTAGTAATGTCCTCCACATTCGATCAGGTCGCCACAATCATCGCCGAGACTTGCGACATTCCCCGCGACACGATCACACCGGAAAGCCACGCCATCGACGATCTGGGGATCGACAGCCTCGACTTCCTGGATATCGCTTTCGCGATCGACAAGGCGTTCGGGATCAAGCTGCCGCTCGAAAAATGGACCCAGGAGGTCAATGACGGCAAGGCGACCACCGAGCAGTATTTCGTCCTGAAGAACCTCAGCGCGCGCATCGACGAATTGGTCGCGGCCAAGGGCGCGTAACGCCCCGCCATGAACCTCGAATATTTTCACCTGATCGACCGCATCACCGACCTCAATGTCGGCGAACGGACGATCACGGTCGAAGCCAACGTCCCCGAGACCAGTACCATCTTCGAGGGCCACTTCCCGGGCTACCCGCTGATGCCCGGCGTGCTGCTGATCGAGTCGATGGCGCAGACTTCGGGCTGGCTGCTGATCGCGCTGATGAAGTTCGAGCGTATGCCCTTCCTCGCCGCAGTGAAGGAAGCCAAGATGCGTACCTTCATCACGCCCGGCACGAAGCTGGACATCACCGCCAGCGTGCTGCACGAGGGCGACGGCTTCTACATGACCACTGTCAAGATCAAGGTCGACGGCAAGCTGACCTGCAACGCGCAGCTCACCTTCAAGACCGTCCCGTTCCCCCATCCGGATCTGCGCGGGCACATGGACATCGTGGCCGAGCGCATCGGATTTCCCCTACAGGCAATCACCAATGGCTGAAACCCGACCGATGACATCCGAGCCGGTGGAAGCGTGGATCACCGGCATTGGCCTCGCAACGTCATTGGGCGAAGGCCCTGACGCGCATTGGGATGCGTTGAACAACAAGCGCATCAATGTCGATGAAACCGGCTTCGCTCCGAACATCGTCCACCCCCTCGCGCCGGTCTCATACGACGCGCAGATCCCCAAGAAGGGCGATCAGCGTCAGATGGAAGCCTGGCAGCGGATCGGCACCTATGCCGCCGGCCTCGCGCTGGATTCAGCTGGCGTCAAAGGCAACAAGGACATCCTGTCGAGGATGGACATGATCGTTGCCGCCGGTGGCGGTGAGCGCGACCTGGCCGTCGATTCCGGCATCCTGAATTCGGACGGCTATGGCGCTGCGACACCGGGCCTGCTCAACGAAAAACTGCTCAACGACCTCAGGCCGACTCTGTTTCTGGCGCAGCTCTCCAACCTGCTCGCCGGCAATATCGCCATCGTGCACGGCGTCACCGGTTCGTCCCGCACCTTCATGGGCGAGGAAGCGGCTGGCGTGGACGCCGCGCGCATCGCACTGGCCCGCATCGCTGACGGCCAGAGCGACATCGCGCTGATCGGCGCCGCACATAATGGTGAGCGCAAGGACCTGCTGCTGCTGTACGAATTCGACGACTTCAACCTGAAGAACAAGTTCGAAACCGTCTGGGCGCGCGAGAAGAATTCCGGCTTTGCGCTCGGCTCTGCCGGCGCATTCCTCGTCATTGAATCCAGGGCGCATGCAGAAGCGCGCGGTGCCAAGCCTCTCGCACGTCTCAAGAGCGTGGTCGCCGATCATGCCCGTCGCAAGACTCCCGGCGAAGTCACCGCTTCGCTGCAGGGGTTGTGGTCGAAGCTCGGCGCGAGGAGCGACGCTGCGATCATCACCGGCGCGACCGGTGCGGAACCCGTGACAGCGGAAGAGCGCGCCTTCCTGAAGGATCATGCGGATGTCGCCATCCGCGGCACCGGCACTCTCTTCGGTCATACGCTCGAAACCCAATTCCCGCTTGGCCTCGGCCTTGCGGCGTTGGCGATCTCGCGCGGCGCAATGTTTCCGCCGAACGATTCAACCGGCCTCGAGATTGAAAAGTCCGGCAAGCCCACCCAGATTGTGGTGATCGGCGCCGGCCACTGGCGCGGCGAAGGCATGGCGCTGGTTGAAGCCATCTAGAACCCATCTGGGCTCTAGATTTTTCTTATGTTTGAGCAAGATCTTATCCGAAAACCGGCATCCACTTTTCGGGATCATGCTCAAGTTAAGCGGTCGACGCGGCCGACGGAGAGAGCATGACTGCAACGCGCGATAAATTCGGCCGACCGATCGTTGTCGTCACGGGCATGGGTGTTGCGACATCGCTCGGCGCCGGCAAAGAGGACAACTGGGCCAAGCTCACCGCTGGCGAGTCCGGCATTCGCACCATCACGCGTTTTCCCACCGACGGCATGAAGACGACGATGGCAGGAACGATCGATTTCGTGCCGGTCGAGCCGTTTTCCTCCACCGACCTCTCCGAGAAGCTCGGCGAGCTCGTCACCGAGGAAGCCATCGCGCAGGCCAATATCGGCAGCAAGGGCGACTTCCCGGGCCCGCTGTTCCTCGCGGTTGCGCCTGTCGAAGTCGAGTGGCCGCAGCGCCAGGTGTTGGCCAAGGCCGCCGGCGCCAATAGCGATATCAATTACGACACACTGCTGCGCGTCGCCGGCGGCGGCAAGTTCGTCCAGTATCACCGCCGCTTCCTGTTCGGCTCGGTTGCCGACCATCTCGCGGACACGTTCGGCACCAAGGGCTCGCCGATCTCGCTGTCCACCGCGTGTGCCTCCGGCGCGACTGCGATCCAGCTCGGCGTCGAAGCGATCCGCCGCGGCGAAGCCGATGCGGCGCTGTGCGTGGCCACCGACGGCTCGGTGAACCCGGAAGCGCTGATCCGTTTCTCGCTGCTATCGGCACTCTCGACCCACAACGACCCGCCACAGAAAGCTGTCCGTCCCTTCGCCAAGAACCGCGATGGTTTCGTGATGGCCGAAGGCGCCGGTGCGCTGGTCCTGGAAAGCCTGGAAGCCGCCACCGCGCGCGGCGCCAAGATCCTCGGCATTGTCGCCGGTTGCGGCGAACTCGCGGACTCGTTCCACCGCACCCGTTCCAGCCCGGACGGCAAGCCGATCATCGGCTGCGTGAACAACGCACTGGTGGATGCCGGTCTGACGTCGGACCAGATCGACTACATCAACGCCCACGGCACCGGCACGCCGGAAAACGACAAGATGGAGTATCTCGGCATTTCCAGCGTATTCGGTGAGCGCGCCAAGGAAATTCCGGTCTCGTCGAACAAGTCCATGGTCGGCCACACGCTCTCCGCCGCCGGCGCTGTTGAGGCGGTGTTCTCGCTGCTCACCCTGGAACACCAGCGGATCCCGCCGACGATCAATTACGATGTTCCCGATCCGGCCATTCCGTTCGACGTGGTTCCCAATACCGCCCGCGATGCACGCGTGACGGCCGTGATGTCGAATTCCTTCGGCTTTGGTGGCCAGAATGCCTCGCTGATCCTCACCGGCGAGCCCGTTTAAGGCTCCCCGGCCCCGTTGGCCGCCCCTCGCCGGTTGACGTCATGACGTGAACCGGCGATACGCAGGCCATCCGAAATCAACCTTTCTTGCCGGAGACGCGGTTCATGCGTGCGCTCAATCTTGTTGCCGATCGTGAGCTCGTCGTCGTCGACGTGCCACCGCCCCCGCCGCCTGGTGCCGGCGAAGTGCAGATCCGCGTCAAGGCTGTCGGCCTGAACCATATCGACGTCTGGGGCTTCCGCGGCATGGCCTTCGCCAAGCGCAAGCTGCCGCTGTCGATCGGCGCCGAAGCCTCGGGCGAAGTCGCTGCGGTCGGTGAAGGCGTCACCCATGTGAAGCCCGGCCAGAAGGTCGTGATGTATGGTGCGCTGACCTGCGGGCACTGCAAGGCCTGTCAGGAAGGCCGCGACAATTTCTGCGAAAATGTCGGCGGTCTCTATGGCTTCCACATCGACGGCTTCTCGCGCGAACTGATGAACATGCCGGCGCGTCTGGTGATCCCTGTCCCTGACGGCATCAGCTTCCGCGACGCCGCCTGCGCCCCGATCGCCTTCTCTACCGTGCAGCACATGCTGTTCGACAATGCCAAGCTGCAGCCCGGCGAAACCATTCTGGTCCATGCCGGCGGTTCCGGCATCGGCACCGTGGCCATCATGATGGCCAAGAAGATCGGCTGCACCGTCATCACCACCGTGGGCGACGATTCCAAGATCGAGGGTGTGAAGGCCCTCGGCGCCGACCACGTCATCAACTATCGCAAGGATCGCTTCGAGGGCGAGACCCGCAAGATCACCAAGAAGAAGGGCGTCGATGTCGTGTTCGAACACGTCGGCGCTGACACCTTCAATGGTTCGCTGCTGGTGATGAAGCGCGGCGGACGTCTGGTCACCTGCGGTTCGACCTCGGGCCCGACCACGACGATCAACCTGATGCAGCTGTTCCAACAGCAATACCGCATCTTCGGATCGTTCGGCGCCACCATGAAGAACATTGCCGAGAGCCTCGACAAGATGGCTGACGGCATGCTGCCGGTGATCGATACCGAAGTGCCGATCAGCGATGTCGAGACCGCGCTGAAGCGGATGGAAACCCGCCAGGTGTTCGGCAAGATCATCGTTCACTTCTGATGCTTCGCCTGCTGCTTCGCACCAAGGCGCGCATTCGCGATGCCCTGAAGCCTGCAGGCGACGCTGCTGTCGGCGCACTGACGATCGGCATCCTGCGGACCACGCGCTATTTCGATCCGGTCAAAACCGCCAACCGGTTCGGCAAGATCACTCAGCGCATCGGCCCGCTGTTTCGCGAAGACAAGATCGGCCGCGCCAATCTCACCGCCGCCTTCCCCGAGAAATCACCGGAAGAAATCGAGAAGATCCTCGCGGGTGTCTGGGACAATATGGGGCGCATCGGTGCGGAATTCGCCCATCTCGACAAGATCTGGGACTATGACCCGGCCAATCCGACCAAGCCGAGCAATGTCGAATTCTCCGCGCGCACCGGCGAGATTTTCGATCAACTGCGCGACGACGGCAAACCGGCACTGATTTTCGCCAGCCATCTCGGCAATTGGGAAATTCCTGCGCTCGCCGCCGTGGCCCACGGCCTCGACGCCGCCGTGCTCTATCGCCGGCCGAACAGCGCCGCCGCAGACCGCGCCATTCATCAGACGCGCGCGATCAACATGGGCAATCTCATCCCGGCCAGCCATGACGCACCGCTCAAGCTCGCGCACGCGCTGAACGAGGGCAAGCACGTCGCCATGCTGGTGGATCAATGGTTCACCAATGGCGTCCCGGTGGATTTCTTCGGCCGCAAGACCAATGCCAATCCGATGCTGGCGCGGCTGTTGCGTCAGGTCGATTGCCCGATCCACGGTGTTCGTATCATCCGCCTGCCCGATCATCGCTTCCGCATCGAAGTCTCCGAAGAGGTGAAACCGGTGCGCGATGCCAATGGCAAGGTCGACGTTCAGGGCACCATGCAGGCGGTGACGTCCGTGCTGGAAGGCTGGATCCGGGAATATCCCGAGCAGTGGCTGTGGCTGCACCGGCGCTGGCGATAGCGCTCAGCGCCCCGTCTTTACCTTCGTCCACAGCCGGTTGATCACGCGTTGCGTCGCCGGATCGCGTGCGGTGATGACGAACAGCTTCTGAAGCATCGCCTCATCCGGATAGATCGTTTTGTCGTTCAGGATCTTCGGATCGATCAGCTTCTGGCTGGCGAGATTGCCGTTGGCATAGCCGAGGAAGTCCGAATTCTTCGCCGCGACATCCGGCCGGTAGAGGTAGTTGATCAGCTCATAGGCTTCATTGACGTTCTTGGCATCGGCCGGGATTGCCAGATTATCGAAGAACATCTGCGCGCCCTCCTTCGGCACGGCATAACCGATCTCGACGCCGTTCTTCGCTTCATCCGCCCGCGCACGCGCCTGGATGATGTCGCCGGACCAGCCGACCACCAGACAGATCTCGCCGGTCGCTAGCGCGCTCAGATATTCCGAGGAGTGAAACTTGCGAACATTGCCTCTGATCTTGCCGACGAGATCGGCGGCCTTTTCGAGATCCGGCTGCTTGGTGGAATTGGGATCGAGACCCAACGCATTCAACGCCGCCGGCAGAATGTCATCGGCGGAGTCCAGCATATGGACGCCGCAATCCTTGAACTTCGCAAGGTTCTCCGGCTTGAAGACGATATCCCAGCTATCGATCTTCGCGTCGGGCCCGAGGATTTTCGCGACCTGCTTGACGTTGTAGCCGATGCCGGTGGTGCCCCACATGTAGTTCGCGGCAAACTGATTGCCGGGATCGTAGATCGCGAGGCGCTTTGTCACCTCTGGCCAGGCATTGGCGAGGTTCGGCAGCTTCGCCCTGTCGAGCTTCTGGAACACCTTTGCGGTGATCTGCCGCTGCAGGAAATAAGCTGTCGGCACCACGACATCGTAGCCGGATTTGCCAGCCAGGAGACGCGTCTCCAGCGTCTCATTGGCATCGAAGGTGTCGTAGACGACCTTGATGCCGGTTTCCTTTGTGAACGCCTCCAGCACGCCGGGCGCCATGTAGTTCGACCAGTTGTAGAAGTTGACGACGCGCTCTTGCTTCTGGTCTTGCGCCTGCACGGGCAAGGACCACAGCAGCGCCGCTCCGACGACCCACGCGATCCCCTGCTTGCCCATGCGCATCAATTTCCCCTAGCGGCGATGAACGGCGTTGTGCAGACGCTCCAGCGCCGTATCGAGCGTTGCGTCGTTCTTGGCGAAACAGAAACGCACCACCGAGGTCACCTTGTCCTGCTCATAGAAGGCCGACACCGGAATCGCCGCGACCTTGTAGTCGTAGACGAGACGCCGGCAGAATTCCTCGTCGGTCTCGTTCAGTCCCAGCGGCGACAGATCGACGGTGAGGAAGTACGTGCCCTGCGACTTGATGACGGGAAAGCCGATGCTCTCCAGACCGGCGGCGAGGCGATCGCGGCTACGCGCGAGGTCGGCCCGCATGGTCTTGAAGTACTCGTCGGACTTGCCGAGACCGTAGGCGACAGCGACCTGCAGGTTCGGCGCGGTCGTGAAGGTCAGGAACTGATGTACCTTGGCGCAGACGCGGAGCAGGTGCGGCGCGGCGCAAACGAAGCCGATCTTCCAGCCGGTCAGCGAGAAGATCTTGCCGGCGGAGCCGACCTTGATGGTGCGATCGCGCATGCCGGGAATGGTGATCAGCGGGATATGCTCGTGACCATCGAAGGTCACATGTTCCCAGACTTCGTCACAGATCGCGATCGTATCGAATTCCTGACAGAACTTCGCCAGCAGTTCGAGATCCTCGCGCGGCGACACCACTGCAGCCGGATTGAGCGGGCTGTTGAACAGCACGGCCTTGGTCTTGTGATTGAAGACCGCGCGCAGGTGTTCCTCCGTGAGGCGCCAGTGCGGCGGCTTGAGGCTGACCAGACGCGGAATGCCGCCGGCCTGCCGGATGATCGGCAAATAAGAATCGTAGACCGGCTGGAAGCACACGACTTCGTCGCCGGGCTCCACCACCGCAAGGATCGACGAGGTCAGCGCCTCGGTACCGCCGGAGGTCACCATTACCTCGGTCATCGGATCGAGCGAGAGCTTGTGCCAGTGCTGGTAATGCGTGGCGATCGCCTGACGCAGCTCCGGGATGCCCATCATCGACGGATACTGGTTATAGCCGTTCAGCACCGCATCGGCGGCCGCCTGACGGATATCGTCGGGACCGGGATGATCGGGAAAGCCCTGCCCGAGATTGATGGCGTTGTGATCGCGCGCAAGCTGCGACATCGCCTCGAACACCGTGACGGGCAGCTCAGAGAAGATCTTGTTCATAGAGGGATCAGCCAGCCTTGGTCGGCAGGCCTGCAGCCTTCCATCCCAGAATCCCGCCGGCGAGGTGCTTATCATAGGCAAAGCCATCGGCCTGCGCGGCCAGCGAGGCCGTCACCGAGCGCTTGCCGGAGCGACATGCGAAGACGATCTGCTTGCCCGCAGGATCGGGCAGATCGGCGCTATCGAAGCCCGACAGCGGCACCACGACGGCATCCGGATAGGCCTCGACCGCGACCTCGTTGGGTTCGCGCACGTCAACCAGCAAATACTTGCCTTCAGTGATCCCCTTGGACACTTCCTCGGGCGTCAAATCGTGAACGGTATGAGCTTCGCCTGCCACCACAACCTCCTGCCGCCCCGGTGTCCGGAGCGAATGCGAAGGGGCGGAAACGCCCCTGTTTTCGGGCGCCAACGTCGCCTCTCGCGCGGCGAAAATCAAGCGCCGGAAGAGCTTATTGTCGGGCCTGATCTTGCCCGAAAACCGCAAGCCCACTTTTCGGGATCAGGCCTAGATAGTCACCTGCGTACCCACCTCGACCACCCTCCCCGTGGGGATCTGGAAATAGTCGGTCGCGTCATTGGCAGTGCGGCTGAGCGCGATGAACAGATGGTCCTGCCAGCGTGGCATGCCGGAATGCGCGGCCGGTTTCAGCGCCCTGCGCGACAGGAAGAACGACGTCGACATGATGTCGAACTGCCAGCCGGTCTTGCGCGCGATCGCCAGGGATTTCGGCACATTCGGCGATTCCATGAAACCGAAGCGCAGCGTCACTTTCGAGAAGGTCGCGCTGATCTCTTCCATACGCACCCGCTCACTGGGATCGATGCGCGGCGTCGGCGCCGTCTCGATGGTGAGAATAACATTCTTCTCGTGAAGCACTTTATAGTGTTTCAGACTATGCATCAGCGCCGTCGGCGCACTCTGCGGATCGCTGGTGAGAAATACCGCCGTGCCGGCCACGCGCTGCGGCGGACGTTTCTCCAACATGGCCACGAGATCGGCCAGCGGAAACTCCAGCTTGCGCGACTTCTCGAACAGCAGGCGGCTGCCGCGCCGCCACGTATACATCATGAGAATGATCACGCCGCCCATCACCAGCGGCACCCAGCCGCCGTCGAACACCTTCAAGAGGTTCGCGGTGAGGAACGTGACGTCGATCACCAGAAACGGCACGATCAGCGCCGCAGCCGCGATCGGCGACCACTTCCAGCCGCGCCAGATCACCACAAAGCCCATCATCGCAGTGACGACCATGGTGCCGGTGACCGAGATACCATAGGCCGAGGCCAGCGAGCTCGATGACTTGAACAGCACGACAAGCACGATCACTGCGATGAACAGCAGCATATTGACGCGCGGAATGTAGATCTGGCCGGAATGCGACTCCGATGTGTGCCGGATTTCGAAACGCGGCAGCAGGCCAAGCTGGATCGCCTGCTGGGTCAGCGAATAGGCGCCGGTGATCACGGCCTGACTTGCAATCACGGTGGCAGTCGCCGCGAGGATCACCATGGGGATCAGCGCCCAGTCGGGAAACATCAGATAGAACGGATTTTCCAGCGCGGTGGGATCATGCATCACCAGCGCGGCCTGGCCGAAATAGTTGATGGCCAGTGACGGCAGCACGAGAAACAGCCAGGCCAGCTGGATCGGCTTTTTGCCGAAATGGCCGAGATCGGCATAGAGCGCTTCGGCGCCGGTCACGGCGAGAAACACTGCGCCCAACGTCACGAAGGCGATGATGCCGTGATGAAACATGAAGTAGATCGCATGCACTGGATTGAGTGCCGCGAGCACTTCAGGATGCTTCACGATCTGCGGAATGGCCGCTACCGCGATCACGATGAACCATAGGCACATGATCGGTCCGAAGAACGTCGCGACCTTCGCAGTGCCACGCGATTGCACGGCGAAAAGCGCCACAAGGATCACGATGGTGAGCGGTACAACATAGGGATCGAAGGCGGTGGTGACGAGCTTGACGCCCTCGATCGCCGAGAGCACGGACAGCGCCGGCGTGATCACCGCGTCCCCATAGAACAACGCCGCGGCGATGATGCCGAGCATCACCACCACCGGCCCGCTCGATCCGATCGCGCGCTGAGCCAGCGCCATCAGGGCCAGCGGGCCACCCTCGCCGTTATTGTCGGCGCGCAGCAGCAGCACGACATATTTGAGCGTCACGACGATGATCAGGGCCCACAGGATCAGCGAGAGGACGCCCAGGATTGCTTCATTGTCGATGCCGGGCGCCTTGTGGCCCCCGGCCGCGACCAGCGCCTCACGGAGCGCGTAAAGCGGGCTGGTGCCGATGTCGCCATAGACGACACCGATACTGCCCATGACGAGCGAGCCGAAGCTGGCCGTCGAGTGCCCATGGGTAGGGTCCGCCGGGGATGCCGCGGCGGGAGATGCGCTATCGATGGTCATGGAAACGGCCTCGAAGACTTCTGAATCGCAGGTCTCTGAACAGCGGGGCAGCGAGGCCGTTCCCGGCCCCGATGATCACACTCGTTATAGCGCAAATCGGGGAACCGGACATGACAAAAGATGCTTAGATCGTCACCTGAGTACCGACCTCCACCACGCGCCCGGTGGGGATCTGGAAATAGTCGGTGGCGTCGTTCGCCGAACGGCTGAGCGCGATGAACAGATGGTCCTGCCACAGCGGCATGCCCGATTGCGCCGATGGCTTCAGTGAGCGCCGCGACACGAAGAACGACGTCGCCATGATGTCGAACTGCCAGCCGAGTTTACGTGCGACGACGAGCGCCTTGGGGACGTTCGGCGATTCCATGAAGCCGAAACGCAGCTTCACCATCGAGAATTTGTCGCTGATATTCTCCATGCGAACGCGTTCGGCCAGATCGACCTTCGGCGTCTGCGCGGTCTCGATGGTCAGGATCACATTGTGTTCGTGCAGAACCTTGTTGTGCTTCAGATTATGCAGCAGCGCCGTCGGCACGAATTCGGGATCGCTGGTGAGAAACACCGCGGTGCCCTTCACGATATGCGGGGGGCGCTTTTCCAGACTCTTGATGAGATCGCGCAGCGGCACTTCGATACGGCGCGTCTTGGTGATCAGGATCGCCGCGCCGCGGCGCCAGGTCCAGATCATGCCGGCCATCAGCACGCCGAACAGCAGCGGCACCCAGGCGCCTTCCAGCAGTTTCAGGAGATTGGCACTGAGGAAGGCCAGATCGACGAACACCAGCGGCGCGATTATCGCAGCGGCAGTCGCGGCCTTCCAGTTCCATAGCTTCCAGATCACCACGAAGCCCATGATGCCATCGGCGACCATGGTGGTGGAGACCGCGATGCCATAGGCCGAGGCCAGACCGCTCGACGATTTGAACAGCAGCACCAGCAGCAGCACGCCGATCAGCAGCAGACGATTGACCCGAGGCAAATAGATCTGGCCAGCATGGGTCTCGGAGGTGAAGCGCACTTCGAAACGCGGCAGCAGGCCAAGCTGCACCGCCTGACGCACCAGTGAATAGGCACCGGTGATCACCGCCTGGCTCGCGATCACGGTGGCAGCCGTCGCCAGCGCGATCAGCGGCAACAGCATCGATTCCGGTGCCATCCGATAGAACGGATTTTCGATCGCGGCCGGGTTCGACAGCACGAGCGCGCCCTGCCCGAAATAATTGATCATCAACGCCGGCAACACGAAGAAGAACCAGCCGTACTGAATTGGCCTGCGACCGAAATGGCCAAGATCAGCATAGAGCGCCTCGCCGCCGGTCACGGCCAGGAAGACTGCGCCCAGGGTCACCAGACCGATGGTCCCGTGGGTCAGCATGAACTGCACGGCATAGTACGGATTGATCGCCTTCAGCACCGTCGGATCATCGAAGATGTGCGAGGCGCCCATCAGCGCGAGCGCCGTGAACCAGATGATCATCACCGGACCGAAGGCGGAGGCCACCTTGGCGGTGCCAATCCGCTGCACCGAGAACAACACGACGAGAATCGCGACCGTGACCGGCACGACATAAGGTTCGAGCGCAGGTGCCTTGAGCTTGAGGCCTTCCACCGCCGAGAGCACCGAGATCGCCGGAGTGATCATGGAATCGCCGATGAACATCGAGGCGCCGATCACGCCCAGTACCATCAGCGGCAAGCTCCGCCGACCCAAGGCACGCTGGCCGAGCGCCATCAGCGACAGTGTTCCACCCTCGCCATTGTTATCGGCGCGCAGCAGGAACAGCACGTATTTCGCTGTCACGACGATGAACAGCGCCCACAGGATCAGCGAGAGCACGCCGAGCACGATGACGGGCGTCACCGGCGCGCCATGCGTTGCGCCATGTACCGCCTCGCGGAACGCGTAAAGCGGCGACGTTCCGATGTCGCCGAACACGACGCCGATACTGCCGACCGTGAGCGACCAGAACCCGGTATGAACCGGAACTTCGATCGGTCCCTCGCCTGTTGTTTCCGTAACGGCCATTCTGCTCGTAACGCCTCTGGACAATCCGGACCCGGCTATGGCGCGCCGGGCAATGCCAGTCAACCGGGACACTAGCCTATACTGCCGCAGATCGCTTATCGGGAGCGCAGCAAAAATCGGCCTTGCCCAGCAAAAAAAGAGGCTGGAGCAGTAAAAAAGGAATTGACTGTTTTACGGCTTGAGGTTTGGCGGCAGCGGAGGGTCTTCCCGCATCAGCGTAATGGTCACCCGCCGGTTGGCGGCCATGGTCGGATCATCGGGGAATAGCGGCTGGCTGTCTGCCTTGCCCGACACCGAGAAGATATGGGACGACGGCAGGCCTTCGCGTTCCAGAATCTGCCGAACGACATTGGCGCGATCGGCCGACAGATCGAATGCATCGTATTCACTGCGCGCCGGCACGAAGCCCGCGGCGGTGTGACCGACGATAGCCACGCGCAGCGGCGTTGCCTTCAGCGGTCCGGCGAGTTTCTGCAGCAACAGGCGGGTGCGCTCATAGGGAACCTTGGATCCGTCAGCAAACATCGAGCGGCCGTTCTGGTCGATAATTTCCAGATTGAGGCCCTGCTTGGTTTCCTCGAACATGATGTTCTTGGAGATCTCGTTGATCTCCGGCATGTCCTGCAGCGCCTGCCGCAGTGATGCCGAGGCGAGCGCGAATTCGCGGTCCATCTTCAGCTTGGCGCCCGCGGGACGGCCGCCCTTCTCGCTCGGACTGGTGATGTTCGACGCATCGTCCGGCGACACATGGTCCTTGTTCTTCGTCTGACCGCGCGTCGGCAGACCATCGGATTCGATCACACCTGAATAACGCGCATCGGATTGCACGCCGAATGCTTCGCGAACCGAGCCGGCAACGATCTTGAGTTTGGCGCCATCAGGGCTGGAGAACGCCACCAGCATGACGAAGTAGCTGAGCAGCAGCGCCATCAGGTCGGCGAAGGTCACGAACCAGCCATGGCCGCCGTGTGCTTCTCCGCGTTTTTTCTTCGCCATCGGACGTGCTCCGAGCCTGCCTCCAGTGTGTTACGCTGGGACCGGCTCACTTTCGTCATGGCGGTGCTTCTCGGGCAGATAGGCCAGCAGCATTTCGCGCACCAGCGCCGGGCTCTTCGAGTCGCGGATCATCAGGATGCCGTCGATGATGAGCGTGCGGTTGGTCTCCTCATCGAGCACCTTGACGTGCAGTTTGTCGGCGATGGGCAAACAGATCAGGTTGCCGACGATCGCGCCATACAGCGTCGCCAGCAGCGCGACAGCCATGAACGGTCCGAGCTTGGACGGATCGGACATGTTCGAGAACATCTGCACCATGCCGAGCAGCGTGCCGATCATGCCGAAGGCCGGCGCACAATCGCCGATGGCGCGGTAGATCTTCGAGCCTTCGTCGAGATGCATGAGGAAATTGTCGCGGTCGCGCTCGAGATTGTCGCGGATGAATTCGAGGTCGTAGCCGTCGGCAACGAAGCGGATTCCCTTGGCGAGGAATGCGTCATCAGTTTCGACTTTTTCGAGTCCGACCGGTCCCTGCTTCCTCGCGATTTCCGCGATGCGGGCGAGTTCGTCAACGAGATCACGCGCGTTCAGGCGGCTCAGCGTGAATGCAAATTTGGCGCCGAGCGGAATGCCATGAAGGATGGACGAGAGCGGAAAGCGGATCAGCGTCGCGGCGAACGAACCGCCGAAAATGATAATGACGGCGTGGATGTCGTAGAACATCCCGAAGCTGCCGCCCATGAGGACCAGGGTACACAGCACAATGATGCCAGCGACAAAACCGACGAGTGTTGTGATATCCATGTCAACTCCGACGCTATACACGTATCGAACGACGCCCGTCCTGGACGGCGGCACGCCTCGAGATCAGGCCGCGCGAAGGTACCTTAGCGATACTGCGATTAAGGACGCGTTACCGCTTCACGGTTCATTAACGACAGATTAATGACGTGCGAGCACGCGTGGAACGATACGGAAAGTTCGTTCAGCAGACCGATTGAGGATGATTGTGCGGCGTCAAACAGCGCGCTGGACGACCACGAAGGTACGTGACCCCGGCGCGTGGGTCGGGTCATCGAGAAACTCGATCGGCTTGAGGCCGGCGGCCACGCAGAAGTCGGCGATCGTATTCTTCGGCAACGGCTTTGCACCGCGCCACGACGTATCCGCCGTCAGCGGATCCTTGCCGAGCAGCGCCTTGATCCTCTGGATGACAGGTGTCGGGACGAACTTGGCGATATGCCAGAGGATCGTCGGATATTCGTGCGCAGTTCGGAAGTGAATGAGTCCAAGCGCGGATGGACGCAGGATGCGGGCAACCTCGACCAGATTGGCCTTCACGACGTCATGCGACGGCATGTGCTGAAAGACCTCATATGACCACACGAAGTCCGCAGTTTCGGACGCCAAGGGAAACACGACGCCATTGCCGGCGACGAAGTCGAGATTGCTGAACGCCGCTGCCGCCGCCTTCGCGTTTTCCACCATGACGTCGGACACATCGATGCCGACAGCCCTGGTGAAACGCCGGCCAAGCGCCTGCGTGAAACGTCCGACACCGCAGCCGATATCGACCGCCGTCTTGCCGACGGGATCAACTGCATATTTTGCGAGAACAGGGTCGATCAGCAGCGTCGCGCGTTCGCGACCGAGTGCGAAGAATTTTTCGGGATCGTGATCCCACAACTCGGTCTCGACGTAAAAGAACGGGTCACGATTTGCGCGCTCATTCCAGGCTTTCTTCATATCCTTGGTCTGAGGCAATACCGTCTCCAATACCCGTCTCCACGGCAGAACGGGCAGTTAGCCCGAAGCCCTCCGGCCGCGCAAGCAACCGGAGCTGGTTCGGGTTAATCGGCATCTAACCTTTATCGTTAGTCTTAATAGACCCGGATTTCAGTGTATTTCCGACGAGCGCGCCATCGCCTCTTTCAGCTTCTCGAGCGTGAATGACGGACTGCGCGCGATATCGAGAATGGGTGTCTCCCGCCGCCCGCACAGCTCTGCCGCTTCCGGCAGTTTCGCGGCGACATCGAGCGGGATCACAACCGCGCCGTGCTGATCGGCATGGATCAGATCGTCCGAACGGACACTCATGCCGGCAACGCGTATTTCATTGCCGAACTCGCTCACATGCACATGCGCATGCGACGGACCGATCGTGCCGGCGAGCGCCTGGAAGTCCGGCGCCCATTGCGGGATATCACGGATCGAGCCGTCGGTGACCACACCGAGGCAACCGAGCGCCCTGTGCACGGCGCTGTTCACCTCGCCCCAGAACGCGCCATAGCCCGCGTCGGGCCCGTCGATATCCTGGATCACGCTGATGCGCGGACCGATGCCCGTGCCGACATAGTCGTAGTAAGCGAGCCGCCGCGCCTTCTGCTCCGCGGCAGGCAGGCCGGAGGCTATGGTCGCGCGAATGGTCGCGGTGCGCGCATAGCCGACGATGGGCGGCAGATTGGGAAACGGACAAACCAGCGGACGCGTGGTGTAACCGATCAACCGGCGCTCGGGGGCGACGATCTCCATCGCATTGCAGATGGTCGGCGTGTCGTAGCGGCCCAGTGCTTCCAGAACGGATGCGGGCAGCGGACCGGTCGCGGAATTCGTCACGGCGTTTCTCCTGTGTGATTATCGCATCCCGTCTTCGCGGGACGTCGTCATCGCTGAGTGACTTCGGATATAGCCGACTTCACTGCATGCCCAAAACGAAATGCAGCCGCTTTCGTTGTGGCTGCTATCGCAGGGGAAAGCGGCTGCATGAATTGTTCGCGAGATGGACAATCAGTTCAGGCGTGCGGGCCGATCATCCGGTGCGATCTCAGGTGCACCCGGCGTATAGGGCGTCGATGCATGGGGCGCTGCCGGATTGACAGGGACCACCGACTGCGCGGCCAGCGCGCGTTCCTGATCACGATACGATTTCCAGCCCAGCGGAAGGCTCAGCAGATACATGATCGAGAGCGCCGACAGGATGTGCCAAGGGTAGCCGATCAGCAGCGCGATGAAGAGCACCACGCCGACGAACACCGGCAGCACCAGCTCACGCGGCACCCGCATGTTCACGGCCTTGCCGGAGAACACCGGCAGCCGCGACACCATCAGGAAGCCAACAAGCAGCGTGTAGAGGGTCGTCAGGATGGCCGGCGGCATCGGCATGCCCAGGAAGCCCAGATAGATCGGCAGCATCACGGTGAGCGCGCCCAGCGGCGCAGGCATGCCCGTGAAAAAGTTCGCGGCAAAGGCCGGCTTGTCCGGATCGTCCATGGTGGCGTTGAAACGCGCCAGCCGCAGACTGCCGGCGATGGCGAACACCATCGCGGCGATCCAGCCGGCATTGCTGAGATCGTGGAGCTGCCAGAAATACAGGATCAGGCCGGGTGCCACGCCGAAATTGACGAAGTCAGCCAGGCTGTCGAGTTCGGCGCCGAATTTGGACTGGCCCTTGATCATGCGGGCGACACGGCCGTCAACGCCATCGAGCGCGGCGGCGAACACGATGGCCGCCACGGCAAGTTCCATCCGCCCCTCGGTGGACAGGCGGATCGCCGTCAGGCCGGCGCAGATCGCCAGCAGCGTGATCATGTTCGGCACCAGCATCCGGATCGGAATGGTCCGGAACCGGCGGCGGCGCGTCTCGGGAGACTGGTCAGGAGGCATTTGCATGGCGTGATCCTAGCAAATCCCACCCTGCTCCGCCATTGTGGCGTCCTGCCGCCGAAAGCGGCAGGAAATCGGGGTTAATCACCCCCGCGGCTATCACCCCTGGGTTATCACCCGGGTTAATCGACGCGGTATGTGCGGCCGCCGTCACCAATCCGGAAATCGGCCAGCACGGTCTCACCAGCAATCGCGGTCTGTCCCACGGCCACCAGCGCCTTGCTGCCTTCCGGCAGGTAGATATCCAGCCGGGAGCCAAAACGGATCAGGCCGAAGCGCTCTCCGGCGCTCAGGGTCTGGCCCTCGCGCACGAAGGACACGATCCGGCGCGCCACAAGCCCGGCGATCTGCACCACACCGATCCGGCCGCCGGGGGTCGAAATAACCAGCGAATTGCGCTCATTGTCCTCGCTGGCCTTGTCCAGCTCAGCATTGATGAACTTGCCCGGCCGATAGGCAATGCGCTCGATCCGGCCAGCCACCGGGCTGCGGTTCACGTGGACGTTGAAGACGCTCATGAACACCGAGATGCGCAGCAGCGGCTGGTCGCCGAGGCCGAGTTCGGCCGGCGGCAGCACCGGTTGCACCATCGACACTTTCCCGTCGGCGGGCGACACCACGACGCCCTCGCGGGTCGGGGTTACGCGCACCGGATCGCGGAAGAACAGCGCACACCAGACCGTCAGGACCGTGCCGATCCATCCGAGCGGCGTCCAGATCCAGAACAGCACCAGGCTCGCCAGCGCAAAAGCGCCAATGAACGGATAGCCTTCCTTGTGGATCGGCGGGATCTGACCACGGATGGAATTTGCGATGGACATTTAAGCTCTATCTTTCTTCCCCTCTCCCCCAAGCAGCGAAGCTGCGCAGGCGGGAGAGGGTGGCGCGACGCGTAGCGGCGTGCCGGGAGAGGGGGCTGGCGCGGAATGGCCAAGATGTTCAACGATCACCTCAAGCACTCCATCCGTGTTGTTGAACACCTCATTATTCCAGAACCGCAGAACGCGAAACCCTTGTTGTTGAAGCCATTGGTCTCGGGTTTGATCCGGTTTGCTGTCAGCATGCTGCCCGCCATCGACCTCAATGACGAGGCGCCGTTCAAGGCAGACGAAATCAACGATGTATCGCCCAATCGGCACCTGACGCTTGAATTTGAAGCTCTGAAATCGGTGGGCGCGCAGCCGATACCAAAGCTGCCGCTCGGCATCCGTCATATTGGCGCGCAAAGCTTTGGCCTGATCCCTCGCCATGCCCCCCTCTCCCGTCTCGCCCGCTAACGCGGGCGATCCACCCTCTCCCGCCAAGCGCAGCTTCGCCGCGCTCGGGGGCGAGGGAAAGAGAAAGAATCACTCCGCCGCGTCAGGCGTCATCAGCCGGTCGTCATCGACCGGCGGCGGGGTGCGATTGGGGGCGATGGCATCGTCGCCGATCTGGGCCAGCCGCTCACGGGCCTCCTGGGCCTCGCGCTGCCGGTTCCACATGCTGGCATAGAGACCGCCCGCCGCCAGCAACTGGCCATGGGTACCGCGCTCGGCGATACGGCCCTGATCGAGCACAATGATCTCGTCGGCGCCGACAATGGTGGACAGCCGATGCGCAATCACCAGCGAGGTCCGGTCCTGCGAGACCTTCTCCAGCGCGTCCTGGATTTCCTGCTCGGTATGGCTATCGAGCGCCGACGTCGCTTCGTCGAGCAACAGGATCGGCGGCGCCTTCAGCACGGTCCGTGCAATGGCCACGCGCTGCTTCTCGCCGCCGGAGAGTTTCAGGCCGCGCTCGCCCACTTCGGTCTCGTAGCCCTTCGGCGACATCCGGATGAAGGGGTCGATCTGCGCCATGCGGGCGGCTTCCTCGACCTCCGCGTCGGTTGCGTCCCAGCGGCCATAGCGGATGTTGTAGCGGATGGTGTCGTTGAACAGCACGGTGTCCTGCGGGACCATGCCGATCGACTGGCGCAGCGAGGCCTGCGTGACATTGCGAATGTTCTGGCCGTCGATGGAGATCGTTCCGCCCGACACATCATACAGTCGGAACAGCAGTCGCGAGATCGTCGACTTGCCGGCGCCCGACGGGCCGACGATTGCGACGGTCTTGCCGGCCGGCACCTCGAAGGAGAGCCCCTTCAGGATCGGCCGCTCCGGGTCATAGGCGAAACGCACGTCGTCGAAGCGCACAGCACCTGACGTCACCAGCAGCGGCTTGGCTCCTGGAATATCCTTCACTTCCGGATTGCGGTTCAGGACACCGAACATCTTCTCGATGTCGATGATCGCCTGCTTGATCTCGCGATACACCATGCCCATGAAATTCAGCGGCTGGTACAGCTGGATCATCATGGCGTTGATCATGACGAAATCGCCCACCGTATGAGTGCCGTTGCGTACGCCGACCGCGCACATCAGCATCGTCGATGTCAGACCGAGCGTGAAAATGATCGCCTGCCCGGTATTGAGCACGGCCAGCGACGTATAGGTCTTGACGCTGGCGCGCTCGAAGCGTTCGACCGTCTTGTCGTAACGTTCAGCCTCACGCGTTTCGGCGCTGAAATATTTGACCGTCTCATAGTTCAGCAGCGAGTCGATCGCCTTGGTATTCGCCTCGGTATCGGACTCGTTCATGTTGCGGCGGATAGCGATGCGCCACTCGGTCGCGAGATAGGTGTAGTACATGTAGACGACCACGGTGATCGCCACGACCAGCACATAGCGCCAGTCGAACTGCCACAGCAGCACGCCCATCACCAGCAACAGCTCGACGATGGTCGGCACCAGTTGCAGGATCACCATGCGCACGATGACTTCGATGCCTGCGCGGCCGCGTTCGAGCACACGTGTCAGGCCACCGGTCTTGCGCTCCAGATGAAAGCGCAGCGACAGTTCGTGCATATGGACGAAAGTGAGATAGGCCAGCTTGCGCACCGCATGCATCGCCACTTTGGCAAAGATGCCGTCGCGCCATTGCGTGAAGATCGCCATCAGTACGCGGATCGCGCCGTAGCTGACGGTCATGGCGACCGGCGATGCGATCAGCCACAGCGTCCAGTTCGAGGACTGGACGGGAGCCGTATCGGCGCCGGTCAGCGCATCGATCGCCCATTTGAACGTGAAGGGCACCGTCAGGGTCGCCGCCTTGGCGACCAGCAGCAGCAGCATCGACCAGACGACGCGCATCTTCAGGTCGTCGCGGTCGCCCGGCCAGATATAGGGCCACAAATGGGCGAGCGTTCCGAACAGCGTGCCGCGTTCGATATGGGCCGAGTTAGGAACTGTCTCGTCGTTCAGCGCGGGATCGGAATCAGACATGCACGGCGCCTGGAACGAACGGAGCTGCGGCCCGGGGCCGGCTCAAAATGGAGGTCGATTTCATTAGAATGCATATAGGCGCTTTGCAGGAACGTCGCACCCTCGCGGAGCATACTTTTCCCTGCGGAGAGGTGTCCCGGGCAGGAATTTCCCGTATCGCGTTCATTCCGTGTCTTGACGCTGTTATCCCGCAGTGCCACATGGATTCCATGAGCACAATTAAAACGATCTGCGTCTATTGCGGCTCCGGCCCCGGTACCAATCCCAGTTTCGTCGAATCAGCGGTCGCGCTCGGCAAGATCATGGCCGAGCAAGGCATCGGCCTGGTCTATGGCGGCGGCTCCATCGGCCTGATGGGCGCGGTCGCCAAGTCCGTGCTGGACAATGGCGGCCGGGTCACCGGCATCATCCCGGAATTCCTGACCAAGCGCGAAAACGCGCTGACCGCCGCCCAGGAACTGATCGTTACCCACGACATGCATGAGCGCAAACGGCTGATGTTCGAGCGATCGGACGCCTTTGTCGCCCTGCCCGGCGGCATCGGCACGTTGGAAGAGCTGGTCGAACAGCTCACCTGGCAGCAGCTCGGCCGCCACAGCAAGCCGATCCTGATGGCCAATATCGATAACTTCTGGGAGCCGCTGCTCGAGCTGCTCAAACACATGCGCTCGACCGCCTTCATCCGGCCGACACTGCCGCTGGACGTGCTGACGGCCGACCGTGCCGAAGACATCCTGCCCCGACTCCGCACCGCTGCGGCGCTGGCCTCCGACGAAGCCAAGAAGCTGGCTCCGGACGTCGCGACGCGGCTCTAAGGCCTTCTACGACGTGGTGGCGTCGTCTTTCGGGAACGTCACCACCTCGATACGATTGCCATCGGCATCGGCGATGAAAGTCGCATAGTAGCGGACGCGATCATGCGGCCGGAGCGAGGGCGCGCTTTCCGAGACGCCGCCTGCGGCGATTGCTGCCGCATAAAACGCATCAACCTCATCCGTCGTCTTCGCGCGAAGGCAAAGATGCACACCGCTATCAAGCGGTAGCGGTGCCATGCCTGCACGCAGATTAATCCAGACTTCCGGATAGGTCTTGCCGAACCCAACCATCGCCGGCCGTGTTACCAGCCGGGTCATGCCAAGCGGCGCGAAACTACGCTCGTAGAAGGGCACGGCACGTTCGAGATTGCTGACCGCGATAGAGATGTGATCGATCATCGGTCTTCCCCCAGCCTTCTTCGATTTAGGCGGCCCCGGATTCGCCCAGCGTCTTCTGCATCGTGGTGTTGGCAAGCCACTCATCATTCAGCGGCACGCTGTTGCGCTGTGTCGGGATATACCCCCGCTTCTTGAAGAAGGGCTCAGCGGTGTCGCTGGCATCCACGGTCAGCAACTTGGCGCCGCGCGCACCAGAGAGCCTCTCGATCGCATCGATCAGCAGTGATGCAACACCGCGCAAGGCGGCATTCGGATGCACGTAAAGCAGGTCGATGTGGTTGGCGCCTTTCAGCGATGCAAAGCCGACCGGCACGCCGTCCAATGTCGCAATCAGCGTGAGTTGCGACGCCAGCCGCTTCCCGAAGGCCACCTCGTCGTCGACTGTGGCGGCCCAGGCTTCCTGCTGCGCTTCGCTGTAGTCGTCGCCCGTCAATTCCTCGATACTGGCCACATAGATCGCAGCCGCAATCGCGGTGTCATCCGGTAGGAACGGCCGCAGTGCCGGTTTCGCCTCGCCCATCGCGCTCACCAGAAATCCACCAGCTTCAGCGCCAGCGCGATCGCGCCGATGATCAGCGCCCATTTCAGCGCGATGTAATATTTCCAGTGCTTTGGAAACGGTGTGTCGGGTCGGCTCATCGCACGATCTCCCAAGTGGTACCTTCCTTCGAGTCCTTGATGACGACGCCCATGGCGGCAAGTTCGTCGCGGATACGATCCGACTCCTTGAAGTCCTTGCGAGCCCGCGCGGCTGTACGATCCGCAATCAAACCATCGACCTTTGCTGCATCGATCCCGCTGGCCTGTTGCTTGCGTCCATTCCATGCAGCAGCCGTTTCCGACAGGAAACCGAGCGCACGTAACGACGCTGCAAACTGGCTGCGATCGCCGTCATTGCCTGCTGCCGCACTGTTGCGAAGACCGTGTAACGCCGCAACAGCCAGCGACGTATTCAGATCGTCGAACATTGGCTCCATCACCTTGTCGGAGACGTCGCCACCTGTTGCATCCGCTGCGACCCAATACCAGTCATCGAGCGTCTTGGCGCTTTCTTCCAAACCTTTCACGGTCCAGTCGATCGGCGAGCGATAGTGTGTCTTCAGCATGTTCAGGCGTAGCACTTCGCCCGGCCAATCGTTCAGCAATTCCCGGATAGTGAAGAAGTTGCCGAGGCTCTTCGACATCTTCTCGCCTTCAACCTGCAGGAAGCCGTTGTGCATCCAGTAATTCGCCATCGCATGCGTGCCATGGGCGCAGCGCGATTGGGCGATTTCGTTTTCATGATGCGGGAAGATCAGGTCGAGGCCGCCGCCATGAATGTCGAAGATCGTGCCGAGATAGGCCTCCGCCATTGCCGAGCACTCGATGTGCCAGCCCGGACGGCCCCTGCCCCAAGGGCTGTCCCAGCCGGGCTCTTCCGCGGATGACTGCTTCCACAACACGAAGTCGGTCGGATGCTTCTTGTGCGCATCGACTGCGACGCGCGCACCGGCCTGCTGGTCTTCCAGTTTGCGGCCGGAGAGTGCGCCATAGTCGGCCATCGACTGGGTGTCGAACAACACTTCGCCCGCAGCCTCGTAGGCGTGGCCGCGCGCGATCAATTCCTTGATCAGCGTCACCATGTCGGTCTTGCCGTCGGGGCGCGGCAGCACGAAGTCCGTCGCCCGCGGCTGCACTGTCGGCGACAGGCAGCCCAGCGCTGCGACGTCGGCCTGAAACTGATTGGCCGTGGTCTCGGTGACCCGGCGGATCGCCTCGTTCAGCGGCAGGCCCGGAAAGTCGCGCAACGCGCGATCGTTTATCTTGTCATCGACGTCGGTGATGTTGCGGACATAGGTGACTTTGTCGACTCCGTAGACGTGTCGCAGCAGCCGGTACAGCACGTCGAACACGATGACCGGGCGCGCATTGCCGATATGGGCGAAGTCGTAGACCGTCGGCCCGCAGACATACATCCGGACATTGTCGGCATCGATCGGCGTGAAGACGCGCTTCTCGCGGGTCAGGGTGTCGTAAAGGCGCAGTTCCATGGATGTCCGTCCCTAGCGGCCGGGCGTCCTCTCATCCCTCTTGAGATTGATCTCGTGTGAGAAAAGACGGCCTCAGCCAGCGAATCGCTAGCTCTTAATCTCGCGGCAAATGCCACAAATGGCGAGAGAACCGTTCATCGGGGCACCATGGGGCAACCCCAGGTGGCCCGTCAAGGGTGTGGAACTATGCCGCAAAGGGCTGATTTCGGCCTCAATCCATCGCTACGCCGCCCATGGTTAATGATTATTAATCTTTGGGGCGTATCGAATGAGGGCGAATTTCCTCATTCATTCGGTGAGTTATGAAATCCATTTCAGTCGTTCTGACGGCGGCATTTGTTCTGGCCGCTTCCTCGGCCTTTGCCGATTCCCGCGTCTTCATCATCGCCAACCAGTCTGACGGTTACGGTATCGACCAGTGCCTCGCCCGCGGCGAGAAGTGCGGCGCGCATGCCGCCCTGTCCTATTGCAAATCGCGCGCCTTCGACCAGGCCGTCGCCTATCGCCGCGTCGATCCCGATGAAGTGACCGGCTCGGTCCCGACGTCAGGCAGCGCCTGCCATCACGGCAAATGCGACGAATTCGTTGCGATTACCTGCCAGCGCTGACATCCCGCGGCTTGCGATTTTCTTGCGTCACGCTTGCGGCCACAGTGAGGCCCCGGAAACGACGTGACCCTGCCGCGAGAAGCAGCTATGGAAAGCCGCGTTCGCCGCCGCATTTTCATCGCGCGCGTCTGGCAACGTCGGCGAGAGGTTGGCGGCGGTATCGACGCGCGATGCCGCACCACTCCGCTTGTTTCTGTCTCGCTCGCTTCTGACTCGCGCATTGGCCGGATATGTCTGACACTGTGACTGCTTCCCTTTCTCGCTGGGTTTTTGTTGGTGCCGCACTGGTTGGTGCGCTGTCGCTGGGCACTCCTGCATCGGCGCAGAACGGACCGCCACCGGCCTATCCTGCGCAGCAGGTCTATCCACCAAGCCAGGCGCAGCAGCAGGGTTCTGCCAATCCGATGTGCGGGCGCCTCGAGGCGCAGCTCGCGACCATCGATCGCGGCAACGGCCTCGATCCCGCACGCGCCGAACAGCTTCGCCGCTATGAGGACGCCGCGTCCAAGCAGCAGAGCGAGCTCGACCGCGTCTCAGCGCAGGCCAAGCGGATGGGCTGCGACAGTTCCGGCTTCTTCTCGCTGTTCAATGGCCAGTCGCAGCAGTGCGGCCCGGTCAACAACCAGATCCAGCAGATGCGCGGCAATCTGGATCAGATCACCAGCAATCTCGAACGCCTGCGCGTCGGCACGCCCGGCAGTTCGGACCGTGATACCCAGCGCCGCTCGGTGCTGCTGGCCCTCGCGCAGAACAATTGCGGCCCGCAATACGCCGCCGCTGCGCAGCGCGCCGCGCCACAGAACTCAGGCCCCGGCGGTTTCCTGAGCAACCTGTTCGGCAACAACGAGCCAAGCCCCGGCGCGGCGCCGCTGGACGGCAATATGTCACCCGTTCCGTCCGGCACCTATCGGACCGTCTGCGTGCGCACCTGCGATGGCTTCTATTTCCCGATCTCGTTCGCGACGATCCCGGCGCGTTTCGGCGATGACGAGCGAACCTGCAAGAATCTCTGCCCGGCCTCCGACGCCAACCTGTTCACCTATCGCAATCCCGGCGAAGACATGAACTCGGCCGTCTCGGTTTCGGGGCAGCCCTATTCGTCGTCGCCGAACGCTTTCAAGTATCGCACCGAATTCAATCCGTCGTGCTCCTGCAAGGCGCAAGGCCAGACCTGGTCCGAGGCGTTGAAGAATGTCGACGACAAATCGGCAGCGGAGAATGGCGACATCATCGTCACCGAGGAACGTGCCAAGCGGATGTCGCAGCCGCAAAAGGGCACGCCTGCCGCCTTGAAGAAGGGCGCGGCGACCGATGCGCCTGCTGCAGCAGTTCCCGCGCAACCGGCGGCGCCGTCCGCTCCTGGCCAGATCCGGACCGTCGGCCCGCAATTCCTGCCGAACAACGCGCCGCGTTAAGCCTCGTGTCCTCGCCCGGCCAGGCAGGGCGACAAGCGCACGGCCCCTGCGTCCAGCTTCGGACAACCTCCGAACGGTAGGCTCACGCCAAACCGCGAGGGTGTTCGGATGGTCTCGACTTATCTCAACTATAATATCGTCTCCCGCAATCTCACCCAATCGCTGACGCGGATCTCGCAACAGGCCACCGTCTCGCGGGATACGGCCTATTACAAGGAGAACATCGGCAAGGTGAAAACCGTCGATGATCTCCTGAACGACTATCGGCTCTATACCTATGCAACGACGGCCTATGGTCTTGAGGACATGGCCTATGCCAAGGCCTTCCTACGCAAGGTGCTGGAAAGCGATCTCTCCGACGCCAACAGTTTTGCCAACAAGCTGAGCGACAAACGCTACCGGGATTTCGCAGCGGCCTTCCCCTTCGGGACCGCCAGCAGCAGCACCAACACCGCCCAGTCCGAGAACCAGGCCGACGACATGATCGGTCTGTACACGGCCGTAGCGCAGCGCGGGGTCGATGCCATCGACGCGAACAAGAACTACTACAATCTCACGATCGGAAAGATCACCAACGTCAATGGCCTGCTCGCCGACGACAAGCTGCGGGATTATGTTTTCTCGGCCTTCGGCATCGACAAGAATCGCTGGTCCCACGACACGATCAGCAAGGTGCTGAGCAGCGACCCGTCCGATCCGAACAGCTATGTCAATTCCGTTTGGGTGTCGCAGAAAGCCGACATCAATGCGAATATCACCAAGGCCCAGGCAGCGATGCTTGATGCCGCCAGCAAGATCGACACATATATGGCGGCATTGAAACAGCCGGGCGCCGATATGGCCGACCTGCGCCAGAAGATCGAGCTGGAGCGCACGCGCGGGTCGATGAATGAGGTCAGCATCCTCAGCTATAAGGATGCACTCGAGACGATCGACAGCTATGTGGCGCTTGCCGGCGCTTTCGAGTTCTCGCCCGACGGCACATTGCCCACCGGAACGTCTGCCCAGACAGCCGCGCAGCTGAGCAGCACCCATGCCAAATATGTCAACAGCCAGGGCGCGACCTATCTCGCAGCGGACGAAAAGTACGCGGCATCGCTCATCAAGCAGTATCGCTCTGGTCTCGCCAAGGTGACCACGGTCGATGCCTTTCTCAAGACGCCAAACGTCTATAATTTTGCTCTGAAATCATTTGGTCTCGATCCCGAAGAGGTTTCGCCGACGATCATCAAAAACGTACTCAAAAGCGATCCGGACGATCCGAAGAGCTACGTGAACAAGCTGCACGACGACCGATACGTTCAGCTCGCTCGGGCATTCAATTTCGACAGCAGCGGAAATATCACGACGCCTGTGGTGGCGCAGGACGCGGCGGAAGTCACCCAGGTGATGAAGGACTACATCATCGCCAAGACACGCTTCACGAAGGACAAGGAACAGGCCGAGCTGCGCAAGGCGGCCGACAAGGACGCGGTCTATTATCAGAAGAACATCGCCAATATCGAGAGCGTGAAGGATCTGCTTGCCGACAGGAAGCTGATCGACATCGCGCTCGTCGCCAAGGACCTCGACCCCGCCAAGGTGACCACCGCCGATCTGCGCAAGATGTTCGATTCCGACCTGAACGACCCCAAGAGCTTCGTCAACACGCAGAAGGATCCGCGTTTCGCGGAGCTGGTGGCCTCGTTCAATTTCGACGACGACGGCGAGATCGCGCGGCTACCGAAATTCGGGCCGCAGACCCGCGACCAGTTCATGGAAATCCAGCACAAATATCTGCAGCAGACGCTGGAGACGCAGCAGGGCGAAAGCAATCCGGGCGTCCGGCTCGCGCTCTACTTCGAGCGCAAGGCGCCGAGCATCACCTCGGCCTATGACCTGCTTGCAGACAAGGCACTGGCGGAAGTGTTCCGCACCATCTTCAGCCTGCCGGACGAGGTCGGCGCGATGGATATCGATCAGCAGGCCAAGGTGGTGGAGAAACACCTCAATCTGAAGGACCTCGCCGATCCCGCCAAGCTGGCCAAACTGCTGAACCGTTTCTCGGCGCTGTATGACATCAAGAACAGCACCAGCGCCGCATCCTCACCCGTCGTCACCCTGTTTCAGGGCGGTGGCGTCCTGAGCGATTCAACCTTTGCGGCGGTGGCCAAAACGGCGCGGTGACGGGATCACGCGCTGATACACGACGGGTTTGTAGGGCGTCATTCGCCCTACAGCTTCATTCAAACGCTTCGCTGGTGCCCTTGCCTGGCCGAGTCACCAGGTCCTCATCGGGCTTCGGCAATGGATTGGCCAGATCGCGAAACTTGTTGGTGATCGGATAGCGGCGATCCCGGCCGAAATTCTTCCGCGTCACTTTCACGCCCGGCGCCGCCTGCCGGCGCTTGTATTCGGCGATGTTGAGCAGCCGATCGATGCGCGTCACGACGTCTTTCTCGTAACCGGCCGCGACGATCTCCGACAGCGGCTCTTCGCGTTCGACGAGGCGTTCGAGAATGCCATCGAGAATATCGTAGGGGGGTAGCGAGTCTTGGTCGGTCTGGTTTTCGCGCAGTTCGGCCGTGGGTGGACGGATAATGATGTTGTTGGGGATCACTTCGCCATCAGGACCGAGCGCGCCTTCGGGCTTCCATGAATTGCGCAAGGTCGAGATACGGAACACCTGGGTCTTGTAGAGATCCTTGATCGGATTGAATCCGCCATTCATGTCGCCATAGAGCGTGGCATAGCCGACCGACATTTCCGACTTGTTACCTGTCGTGACGACCATGGCACCGGTCTTGTTGGAGACGGCCATCAACAGCGTACCACGGGTGCGCGCCTGCAGGTTCTCTTCTGTGATGTCGCGCGCGAGACCCTTGAAGGTATCGGCAAGGATCTTCTCGAAGCCGTTGACCGCATCGGCGATGGGCAGGATCTCGTAACGGAAACCCAGCGCCTTCGCGAGCTTGTCGGCATCGTCGAGCGACACCTGCGCGGTGTAGCGGAATGGCAGCATGATGCCGCGCACGCGGTCGGCGCCGAGCGCATCCACGGCGATCGCGGCGCAAAGCGCGGAGTCGATACCGCCGGAGATGCCCATCAGCACGCCGGGGAAGCCGTTCTTGTTGACGTAATCGCGCAGGCCGAGCACGCAGGCGGCATAGTCGCCCTCGTCGCCTTCCGGTACCGGTGCGATCGGTCCGTCGCAGCGCCAGTGGCCGTCGATCTTCTCGAATGTCAGCGTCGTGATGCTCTCGGTGAAGGACGGCAATTGTGCCCCCAGCGAGCGGTCGGCATTGAGCACAAAGCTCGCGCCGTCGAACACTAGTTCGTCCTGACCGCCGACCTGATTAAGGTAGATCATCGGCAGATGGCTCTCGGTAACGCGGGCGACCTGCACCGACAAGCGCAGATCCGTCTTGCCGCGGGCATATGGCGAACCGTTCGGCACGATCAGGATTTCGGCGCCGGTCTCGGTCAGCGTCTCGACCACGTCTTCGTAGTCGGCGGACTCTTCCATCCAGGTGTCTTCGCAGATCGGCACGCCGACGCGCAGGCCGCGGATGGTGACGGGTCCCGAGACCGAGCCGCGCGCGAAGACGCGCTTCTCGTCGAACACGCCGTAATTCGGCAGATTGACCTTGAAACGGATCGCGCTGATGCGGCCGTCGTCGAGCAGCGCGCAGGCATTGTAGAGCTTGCCGCCATCGACCCAGGGCGAGCCGATCAACACAGCCGGACCCCCGTCCGCGGTCTCGCGCGCCAGCTCCTCGATGGCCGCACGGCAGGCCGCCTGAAAGGCCGGTTTCAGCACCAGATCTTCCGGTGGGTAGCCGGCGATGAACAATTCAGGAAACACGATCAGCGTCGCGCCGTCGGCTTTGGCCTGCGCCCGCGCAGCGCGCGCCTTGGCGGCATTGCCGGTGATGTCACCGACGATGGGATTGAGCTGGGCGAGTGTGACCGTGAAGCGCGTCAATTCTGTCATGGAAACATCCAAGCCTACCGGCTCATCCTTCGCAACTGCAGGATTAGAAGATGCCTATGCGCTCACCGAGCGCATACAGCCAGGTCATGCCGGCGATCACCAGCGCGACGCCGACGGCCGCCGATCCCATGTCCTTCACACGCCCGATCTGCGGATCATGGTCGGTGGTGAGCCGGTCAGCCAATTTCTCGATGGCGGTGTTGAGCAGTTCGACGGTGAGCAGCAGCAGAACCACCGCCACCAGCTCGAGCCGACGCGCTGCGGTGGTCCCGATGAGAAACGACAAAGGCACCGCGAGGAGCAGTGCAAACAGCTCCTCGCGAATGGCCTGCTCCGATCGCGTCGCGAAGGTCAGGCCATTCCAGGTGTTGATGCAGGCCCGCCAGAGGCGCGACAAGTTTAGAGACCCGATGCCACCGGCAGCGGCTCCGCCCTGTCGACGCGGGACGTCTTCAGCAATTCGGCGATCAGGAACGCCATGTCGATGGACTGCTCGGCATTCAGACGCGGATCGCAGACCGTGTGGTAGCGGTCGTTGAGGTCCTCATCCGAAATGGCGCGCGCGCCACCGGTGCATTCCGTCACGTTCTGGCCGGTCATCTCCAGATGCACGCCGCCCGGATGGGTGCCTTCGGCGGCATGGATCTGGAAGAACGACTTCACTTCCGACAGGATACGATCGAATGGACGGGTCTTGTAGCCGGAATTCGACGTGATGGTGTTGCCGTGCATCGGATCGCACGACCATACCACCGAGCGCCCTTCCTTCTGCACCGCGCGGATGAAGCCCGGCAGATGCTCCCCAACCTTCTCGTGGCCAAAGCGGTTGATCAGCGTCAGGCGGCCGGGCTCATTGTCCGGATTGAGGACGTCGATCAGCTTGATCAGTTCATCCGGCTTCAGCGACGGGCCGCACTTCAGGCCGATCGGGTTCTTGATGCCGCGGAAATATTCCACATGGGCATGATCGAGCTGCCGCGTGCGGTCGCCGATCCAGATCATGTGGCCGGAGGTCGCGTACCAGTCGCCCGTCGTGGAATCGACGCGCGTGAAGGCCTGCTCGTAACCGAGGAGCAGCGCTTCGTGGCTGGTGTAGAAATCCGTCGACCGCAGTTCCGGGTGGCTTTCCAGATTGAGGCCGCAGGCGCGCATGAAGTTCAGCGCGTCCGAGATGCGGTCGGCCAGTTCCTTGTAACGGCGCGACTGCTGCGAATCCTTCAGGAAGCCGAGCATCCACTGATGCACGCTGCCGAGATTGGCGAAACCGCCGGTCGCGAAAGCGCGCAGCAGATTCAGCGTCGCCGCCGACTGGCGATAGGCCATCAGCTGGCGCTGTGGATCGGGCACGCGCGATTCTGGCGTGAAGGCGATGTCATTGATGATGTCGCCGCGATAGCTCGGCAGTTCGACGCCGTTGAGCTTCTCCATCGGCGAGGACCGCGGCTTGGCGAACTGGCCGGCGATACGGCCGATCTTCACCACGGGCAGCGCGCCGGCATAGGTCAGCACCACCGACATCTGCAGGAAGGCGCGGAAGAAATCGCGGATATTGTTGGCGCCATGCTCGGCAAAGCTCTCGGCGCAATCGCCGCCCTGCAGCAGGAAGGCCTCGCCGACAGCCACGCGGGCGAGCGACTTCTTCAGATTGCGGGCTTCGCCTGCAAAAACCAGCGGCGGAAACGTGGCAAGCTGCGCCTCGACATCGCCAAGGGCCTTGAGATCCGGGTATTCCGGCATTTGCAGCACGGGCTTGCCGCGCCAGCTATCGGGCGTCCACCGCTCGGACATCACTTCTCTCCTGAAAACCGCGCTTTATGGCTGCGGAGGCCGCGTTATACACAGCGTAGATGGGGATCGCCAGTTCGAAATCCACATTGCGCCCCAAGCCCTTGCAGCCAAAGCCGAATTCGCATTTGCTAGGCCCGGGCAAGGAACATATGGGACACCATGGGAGAAACTGCGGTGTCGGAGGCTGCACTGGACGACGCTTTTGCCGATGACATCACCTTCCAGGCGACCGACGGCTATTCGTTGGGCGCGACGCTGTACCTGCCCCGCGGTGCCCGCACCCACGCGGTTCTGATCAATTCCGCAACCGCTGTTCCCCGCAAAATCTACAGAGGCTTCGCCAGCTACCTCGCAAGCCGTGGCTGCGCCGTGCTGACCTATGACTATCGCGGCACCGGAGATTCGCGGCCCAAGGCCGATCCCCTATCCGGCCGGTCGAACGCGTTGGTCGGCTTCAAGGCGTCCATGACCGACTGGGCTGCGCTCGATGTTACCGCCGCGGTGACTTGGATGCGCGAGCGCTACAAGACGATGCCGCTCGCCTTTGTCGGGCATTCCTTCGGCGGTCAGGCGCTCGGCCTGATCCCCAACAATTCCGAAGTATCGCGCGCCCTGCTCATCGCGGCACAAGCCGGCACCTGGCGACTGATGACGCCGCCTGAGGGCTACCGCATCTATGCGCTCATGAAATTCGTCGGCGCGCCGCTGGCGCGCGTCATCGGCTATGCGCCCGGCAGGATCGGCCTCGGCTACGATCTGCCACGCGACGTGTTTCTGGAATGGGCGGGCTGGGTCACCAGTGATCGCTACTTCTTCGACGACAGCAAACTGCGGGCACTCGTGAATTTTCCACGTTACCGCGGCGAGATGCGGGCGCTGAGCTTCTCGGACGATCCATGGGCGACACGCGCCGCCGTCGAAATGCTCTGCGCCGGCTTCACGTCGATCAAGCCGGAGATCGACAGTATCCGCCCCATCGAGGCCGGCTCGAAAAAGGTCGGCCATTTCGGCTTCTTCCGGCCGGAGCACCGCGACACACTGTGGCGCGGCGCCGCCGAATGGATCCAGATGGAAGATTAGGGGCACATCATTGAAGCCGCAGATCATCGATCCGCCCTCATCCTGAGGAGCGGTCGTCTTCGACCGCGTCTCGAAGGATGGCCACAAACACCGATACGTTGCATCTCATGGTTCGAGACGCGCGCAAGGGCGCGCTCCTCACCATGAGGGCTGGTGTTACTCCGCGGCTTCGCGCACGTAGCGTGCGGTGGGCGTGCGCATCGTCACCAGCTCCTCGGCCGCACTCGGATGCACCGCCACCGTGGCGTCGAAGTCAGCCTTGGTCGCCTTCAGCTTCACGCAGATGCCCAGCACCTGGATGAGTTCGGCCGCCTCCGGTCCGACGATATGGGCGCCAACCACGATATCCGTCGCGCCGTCGACCACCAGCTTCATCAGCACCCGGCTTTCGCTGCCGGAAATCGTCGATTTGATCGACCGGAAATTGGTCTTGTAGATATCGACGTGGCTGAAGGTGGCGCGCGCCTCTTCTTCGCTCATGCCGACGGTGCCGACCTCCGGCTGGGTGAACACGGCGGTCGGGATATTGCTGTGATCGACCTTCACGGTCTTCTTGCCGAACACCGTATCGGCAAAGGCATGGCCTTCGCGGATCGCCACCGGCGTCAGGTTGACGCGATTGGTGACGTCACCGACCGCGTAGATATGCGGCACATTGGTTTGCGAGAACTCGTTGACGATGATGCCGCCATGGGCGGGCTTGAGTGCAACGCCAGCCTTCTCGAGGCCGAGATTGGCGGTGTTCGGATTGCGGCCGATCGCGAACAACACCTGATCGGACGCGATGCTTGCGCCGCTGGACAGATGCGTCGTGAATTCGTGCCGGTGCTTCTCGACCTTGGTCACCGTGCAGCCAGTCAGGATGGTGATGCCATCCTTTTCCATCTCGCTGCGGACATGAGCGCGCACGTCTTCATCGAAACCGCGCAGGATGTTGTCGCCGCGATAGACCACCGTCACGTCGGAGCCCAATCCTGCAAAGATGCAGGCGAATTCGAGCGCGATGTAACCACCGCCCTGGATCACGATGCGCTTCGGCAGTTCGGGCAGATGAAACACCTCGTTGGAGGAGATCACATGCTCAATGCCGGGAATCACAGGCCCATGATTGGGCGCGCCGCCGGTCGCAATCAGGATATGCTTGGCGTTCACCGTCTCGCCCGTGCCGAGACGCAGCGTGTGCGGATCCTCGAACACTGCGCGGGTCTTGACGGTCGTCGCACCGGTCTTCTCCACATTGGACTGATAGATGCCCTCGAGCCGGGCGATCTCCTTGTCCTTGTTGGCGATGAAGGTCGACCAGTCGAATGTTGCCGTCGGAATGGTCCACCCGAAACCGGCGGCATCGTCGATCTCGCGCTGGACGTGCGAGGCATAGACCATCAACTTCTTCGGCACGCAGCCGCGGATCACGCAGGTGCCGCCGAAGCGATATTCCTCGGCCACCATGACCTTCGCGCCGTAGCCGGCAGCGATACGGGCGGCGCGCACGCCGCCTGAACCGCCACCAATGACAAACAGATCGACGTCGACGTCAGCCATGATCGCTCCGAACTGCGGGCTGAGGCCCGGGATGACGGGCCTCAGCTTACGCCCTTAAATTTCCTTGCCGCGCTTGCGCATTTCAGCGCGGAACAGGCCGTTGACCTGCTCCGAAAACTGCTGCGCCCACTGCTGCATATAGGTCATGCTGGCGGAAATCGACTGGGGCTCCTGCACAAGAAGTTTCTGGCCGAGCGGCGACTTGTAGAAGGTCGCAAGATCCTTCAACTCCGCCTCGGTGAAGTCGCTGGCATAGATCTTCGCCATCTGCTCGGTGATCTCCTTGTCGCGGCCGGCCATCGTCTGCGCGATGGTGATGGCGACCTCATTGAGATCCTTCTGATAGTTCAGATTGCTCTGCAGCAGCGAATCCTTGACGCGCTGAACCATGTTCGGCACGGCATTGGCATACATCGCGCTGGCGTTCTTCATCGCCAGAATTTCCTTGGCGTAACCGATCGCAGCTGGCGATGCCGGCTTGATCGGACGAGCCTGTCCTTCCGGAGATGCCTGCTGCGCGGAGACCGGCAGCGCGATCACTGCAACGCTGAGCGCCAGACCGGCGGACAGCAGCATGTGCGAGAGCTTCTTCATTCCAATTCTCCTTGATTGCGCCGTTACGGACGCTCGAAAACGCGAATTCCCTGCGATCCTGCCAGCATGGCGGTGCTTGCCAGACCGATAAACAGACCGTGCTCGACCACGCCCGGAATGGCGCCGAGCAGCCCGGCCAGGCGGGGCGCATCGGTGATGGTCCCGAGCCGGGCGTCGATGATCCAGTGGCCGCCATCGGTGACGAAAGCATGGCCGTCCTTGCCGCTGCGAATGGTCATTTCGCCGTGCAACCCGCACTTGGCGAACACATCGGCAATCGCGCGGCGCGTGGCCGACAGGCCGAACGGGATCACTTCCACAGGCAGCGGGAAGCGGCCGAGGGTCGGCACCCATTTGGAATCGTCGGCGATGACAATCATGCGGTCGGACGCCGCCGCCACGATCTTCTCGCGCAGCAATGCGCCGCCGCCGCCCTTGATGAGATTCAGCGCCGGATCGACTTCGTCGGCACCGTCGACCGTGAGATCGAGCCGATCGACCTCGTCGAGTGTGGTCAGCGGCACGCCGCAACGTTGCGCATCGGCCCGCGTGGCCTCGGACGTCGGAACGCCAATAACCTTGAGACCGCCCGCCACGCGTTCACCGAGCAGTTCGACGAAGTGCTTCGCTGTCGATCCCGTGCCGAGTCCGAGCTTCATGCCATCACGCACATGTTCGAGCGCCTTGGCGGCAGCCTGTCGTTTCAGCTCGTCCATATTCATCGGCGCGGCGGTCCTTGCAGTTCAAAAACGGTCCCGCGGACGGGATGCGCCGCATATCTAGCGACGTTTGGGGGCAAGGAACAGGGCGAAGGACGTGCTTTCCCTGGGAATGCAGGCCTGCATTCCCAGGGGGATGCTGGGCTACGTCCGCCCCCCTTGCGGGATCGGCCGCGGACCGGTAGCGATCCCCGCATGACAGATGCTTCCCCTCCTCCCCTCGTTGTTTTCGACCTCGACGGCACCCTCGTCGATACCGCCCCCGATCTCATCAGCGCGCTGAATCACGTGCTCCATCAGGAGGGGTTGGCCCCCGTCCCGCTGGAATCTGCGCGGAAAATGATCGGCCAGGGCGCCCGGCGCCTGATCGAACGCGGGCTCGAGCTTGAAGGGCGGGAAATGACCCCGGACGAGGTCACACGCCTGACCGAGGATTTCATCGCTTATTACGCGGAGCATATCGCCGACGAATCGCGCCCCTTCGAGGGCCTGATTGCCGCGCTCGACGAAATGGCGGGGCGTGGCTACCGCTTCGCGGTTTGCACCAACAAGCTGGAATGGCTGTCGAAGCTGCTGCTCGACAAGCTGGAGCTGACCAACCGATTCGCGGCGATCTGCGGTGCTGACACCTTCGGCGTCGCGAAGCCCGATCCTGTCATCCTGCAGCAGACGGTAGCGCGTGCCGGTGGCGTGATGTCGTCCGTTGTCATGGTCGGCGATGCCGGCCCCGATGTCGGTGTGGCGCGGCGGGCCAATGTCCCGGTGATCGGCGTTACATTCGGCTATACCGATGTCCCGATTATCGAGCTCAAGCCCGACATCGTGATCGACCATTTCCGTGATCTACCGGCGACTGTCGACCGCCTGTTGCCCCGCCGCCTCGCCTAGCCTGTTCAGATAATTGAGTTTCTCAGGTTGTTCGGCGACCTCATTAACCATCAATTAACTATAAGCGGCCTGCGTGTTGCGTCATATGTGCGACGCTCCTATGGTTGCCCGGGGATGGCGGCTAGCCGCAAAACGTGACGGATATACCCATGCGTAGAGTAATAGTTTTGGCAGCGGCAGGCCTGAGCCTGGCCGGTTGCACGTCGTTCTCCATGGACGCATTCAAGTCGGCACCGGAACCGGTTACCGTACAATTCGACTCGGTTCCGCCCGGCGCAGAGGTGGTCACGTCCATTGGCCCGAGCTGCAAGACCCCGTGCTCGCTGCCTCTGGCGACGGAAACCGGGTTCAGCGCAACCTTTACCCTCGCAAAATTCCAGCCGATGACAGTTCCGGTGACCGTCACCCGCGTTCCCGGGGATTTCACCTCGCCGGCACGGACCACGGTCGATCCGAGCCCGGTCGTCGCCGAGTTGCAGCCTGCGACACCGCCACGCCGCGCCCGCAAGGCTGCCAAGCGTGCAGCAGCGCCTGCCGCGGCCCCGGCGGCCGCCGCATCTGCGGCGGGCTCGCCGTTCCCCGCCCCCCGCTGATCCACCAAACATATACGTTGGCGTGATTGTGCCAGCTGCAACCCGTGACTAGATTGAACGTGCGGCGTTTTTCGCCGCGCGAGCAATTCATGTTTTGCAGTCAGGCATCTGAATGACCGTCTCCGAGTTGAGCCCCGCCCTGGCCTCCTCTGCCATGACCGATCCGTTCGGTCGGCGGATCAACTATTTGCGTGTCTCGGTGACCGACCGCTGCGATCTGCGCTGCTTCTATTGCATGTCGGAAGACATGACGTTCCTGCCCAAGACCGACCTGCTGACACTGGAAGAGCTCGACCGGCTCTGCTCGGCGTTCATCGCCAAGGGCGTTACCAAGCTGCGGCTCACTGGCGGCGAACCGCTGGTCCGGCGCAACGTGATGGGTCTGGTGCGTTCGCTGTCGCGCCACCTCAAGACCGGCGCGCTGAAAGAGCTGACGCTGACCACCAACGGCTCGCTGTTGTCCAAATATGCCGCTGAGCTCGCCGATTGCGGCGTGAAGCGCATCAACGTCTCCCTGGACACGCTCGACCCCGCGAAATTCCGCGCCATTACGCGCTGGGGCGACCTCAACAAGGTGCTGGCCGGTATCGACGCGGCGCAGGCTGCGGGCCTGGCCGTGAAGATCAATGCCGTCGCCTTGAAGAACATGAATGAGGACGAGATCCCCTCATTGATCGAATGGGCCCACGGCCGCGATATGGCGCTGACGCTGATCGAAGTGATGCCGATGGGCGATATCGGCGAAGGTCGCATCGACCAGTATGTACCGCTGTCTATGCTGCGCGCACGCCTGGCCGGTCAGTTCACGATGACCGATCTGCCCGACGATACCGGCGGTCCTGCCCGCTATGTTCGCGTCGCCGAGACCGGCGGCAAGATCGGCTTCATCACGCCGATGACCCACAATTTCTGCGAGTCGTGCAATCGCGTCCGCATTACCTGTACCGGCACGATCCATACCTGCCTGGGCCACGAGGATGCATCCGACCTGCGCAAGCCGCTGCGGGCTTCCGCCGACAACGACCTCCTGAACGCCACGATCGACCGCGCCATCGGCCTGAAGCCGAAGGGGCACGATTTCATCATCGATCGCCGCCACAACCGGCCGAGCGTCAGCCGGCATATGAGCGTGACCGGGGGGTAACCCACCGGCGGTGCTCCGTCCTTCCCCTCGACCAATGGCCTGCGACAAACCGTCAATTTCCGATTGACGATTGCATGACGCGCTGAAATGGTGCCGCCGAATTCTTTCGCCCAGCGGAAAAAGCTACGCTTTCTCAGTGAGAAAGACGTGATGAGCGGACAGCGGGGCGACTTTCGGGGGAAACTGTGGACGTACTCAAATTCACACGTGCGATCGATGCACTGAGCGATGTGTTCGGCTTCATCGCCAAGTGGCTCGTGCTGCTTGCCTGCCTCGTCAGCGCCGGCAATGCCACGATCCGTTATCTCTTCAACTACTCGTCGAACGGCTGGCTCGAAATCCAGTGGTACATGTTCGCGGGCATCGTGTTTTTCGGCGCGGCGCAGACACTGCGCCTCAATGAGCATGTGCGCGTCGATCTGCTCTATTCGGCGGTCTCCGATCGCGCGCGGCTGTGGATCGATATCATCGGCCTCTGCATCTTCCTGCTGCCGGCGATGACATACCTCACTTACATGACGTTCCCGTTTTTCCTGAATTCCTGGAATTCGCAGGAGGTCTCCAGCAATGCGGGCGGCCTGATCCTGTGGCCGGTGAAGCTGGTGCTGCCGCTCGGCTTTGGTCTGCTGCTACTGCAGGGTGTGGCCGAACTCGCCAAGCGCATCGCCGCGCTCGCCGGCGTCGTCAAGATCGACACCCATTACGAAGCGCCGCTGCAATAGCGGCGTTCGCTTTTTCAGCCTCTCGCATTTCGACCAATCCGTTCGATAGAACGAGTTCGATAGTCAGGACCACCGATGTTTTCCTACGGCGTGTTCCCCCCGCTGATGTTCGGCACCATGATCTGCTTCATGGTGTTCGGCTTCCCGGTCGCCTTTTCGCTGGCCGCGGTCGGCCTGTTCTTCGGCATTCTCGGTATCTTCACCGGTCACTTCGATCCGTCCTTCCTGCAGGCGCTGCCGTTCCGCTTCTACGGCACGATCTCGAACGACCTGCTGCTGTCTATCCCGTTCTTCACTTTCATGGGCGCGATCCTCGAGCGCTGCGGCCTTGCTGAAGATCTGCTCGAAGGTACCGGCCAGCTGTTCGGCAAGATCCCAGGCGGTCTCGCTTATGCGGTGATCCTCGTCGGCGCCGTGCTCGGCGCCATCACCGGCACCGTTGCTGCTTCGGTCATCGCCATGGGCGTGATCTCGCTGCCGATCATGATGCGCTACGGCTACGACATGAAGCTCGCCACCGGCGTCATCGCCGCATCGGGCACCATCACGCAGCTCATCCCCCCGTCGCTGGTGCTGATCGTACTCGCCGACCAGCTCGGCCGTTCGGTCGGCGACATGTATCTCGGCGCCATCGGCCCCTCGATCATCCAGGTCGTGATCTTCATTCTCTACATCGTCGTATTGTCGATCCTGAAGCCGAGCGCGATGCCGCCGATCCCGGAACACGCGCGCGAGCCGATGAACTGGAAGCTCATCAGCCGTGTGCTGTGGGGCATGATCCCCTCGATCGTGCTGATCTTCCTGGTGCTCGGCACCATCGGCCTCGGCCTCGCGACGCCGACCGAAGCCGGCGCCATGGGTGCTGTCGGCGCGATGGTGCTCGCCGCGCTGCATCGCCGCCTGACCTGGCCGCTGATCGACCAGGCGATGACATCGACCATGCGCCTGACCTCGATGGTGGTGTTCATCCTGATCGGCTCGACCTGCTTCAGCCTCGTCTTCCAGGGCATGGATGGCGCACGCTGGATCGAGCATCTGCTCACCGGCCTGCCCGGCGGCGCGATCGGCTTCCTGATCTTCGTGAACATCTTCGTGTTCTTCCTGGCGTTCTTTCTCGACTTCTTCGAGATCGCCTTCATCATCATCCCGTTGCTGGCGCCGGTCGCCGCCAAGCTTGGCATCGATCTCGTCTGGTTCGGCGTGCTGCTCTGCGTGAACATGCAGACGTCGTTCATGCATCCGCCGTTCGGCTTCGCACTGTTCTATCTGCGCGGCATTGCACCGCCCGAAGTGAGGAGCCGCGATATCTATCTCGGCGCACTGCCATGGGTCGGGATGCAGATCATCCTGGTGATCATCGTGATCTACTGGCCCGGTCTCGTGACTTACTGGATCGACAACACGGCTGTGGATACGTCCAACGTGAAGATCGAGATTCCGCAGATCGAGATGCCGGCGATGCCGGACTTCGGGCCCCCGAAGTAACGGGAAAGTCGGGCTTAGCCGTCGAACACCACTTCGGCTTCGCCCAGCCCCTCGAACCGGACGGTGCACCGATCGCCCGGTTTGAAGAACGGCAGTCCGGTCCAGCTGCCTGTGGTCACGACCTGGCCGGCCTTCACGCCGTCGCGCATCATGTTCACCAGCGCGACAGCGCCTGCGATCGGATCATCAGTGGGATGGCCACCCTTGCGCGCAATCTGCGTCTCGCCATTCACGATAAAGGTCATCTGCAGGTTCGGCAGATCGAGATGCGACCAGTCGGCGCGTTCGGGACCGGTGACCAGCCCGGCATTGATGCCGCAATCGGCGAGCTGCTCCATCTTCGGTCGACTGAGCGGATCGCGGAAGCGGCTTGAAACCACTTCGATCACTGGAAGCACCGCGACGGCTTTCGCGACCTCGTCGCGCGTGTAGGGCACACTGCGCGCCGGCAGATCGCGGGTAAAGCGGAAGGCGACCTCGCCCTCGACGCCGAGATGCGGGACTTCGGCCACCGACATATGCGCCGGACTGGTGCGAACCATGCGCGCCTCGATTAGTCCGCGGGTCGGCTCCCCATCGGGCGGCGCACCGGCCTTGAAGGCACCGATGGGCTCTCCGACCAGCGCAGCAACCCGATCCTGAATTTCATGCGCCTCCGCAACCGAAGATGGCGTGACGGGCAGCGCTTCGATCTGCGTTCCGCTGCGGCGCGCCCCGGCAAGAATGTCGGCGGCCGTTTCGATTTCAGATTCGGTCATGGCAAATTCGGCTCCCTCCAGGAACAGAACACTTAGCGGATTCGCTGTCCGCGCACCGGCTAAGGGAGACCGCTTCAACAAGAAGCCTGGCCTTCTCACGAAGGCCGGGCTCCTTTTTCCGAAGCAGTCTTCGATCAGCTGCGGGTGCGCGAGCGGATCATGAAACTGTCGAAGCTGTACTCGGCGACCTGCCACCAAGTGTACTGGTCGCCGCGGAAGGCCACCATGCTGTCATAGACTTTCTTGAACGCCGCGTTGCTGGCCGAGGTCTCGGCATAAACCTCGTTGGCAGCCTTCAGCGACGCATCCATGATGGATGCGGGGAACGGCCGCAGCTGCGTGCCACCGGCCACCAGGCGCTTCAGCGCCGGCGGATTGTAGGCGTCGTAGCGTGCCTGCATGGTTTCGTTGGCGAGCGACGAGGCGGTCCTGATGATCGACTTGTAGCTGGCAGGAAGCTGCTCCCACTTAGCGAGGTTGACCATGTTGTGCAGTGTCGGACCGCCCTCCCAGAAGCCGGGATAGTAGTAATATTTGGCGACCTTCTGGAAACCGAGCTTTTCATCATCGTAAGGTCCGACCCATTCGGCGGCGTCGATGGTGCCCTTTTCCAGCGACGGGTAAATATCGCCGGCGGCCACCTGTTGCGGAACGAGCCCGAGCCTGGTGAGCACACGGCCGGCGAAGCCGCCGATGCGCATTTTGAGACCACTGAGGTCGGATGGCTCCTTCAGCTCCTTGCGAAACCAGCCGCCCATCTGGCAGCCGGTGTTGCCGGCCGCGAATCCGATGACGTTGTAGCCTTTGAGAAATTCATTGAAGAGTTCGGCGCCACCGCCCACCTGCAACCACGAGGTCTGCATCCGGCTGTTGAGTCCGAACGGAACCGCAGTACCGAACGCGAAGGTTGGATCCTTGCCTACATAATAATAGGCCGCCGTGTGGCACATCTCCACGGTGCCGTTGGAGGCCGCATCCAGCGCCTGCAGACCGGGGACGATCTCACCGGCGGCAAACACCTGGATCTGGAATTTATTGTCGGTGGCCTCGGCAACGGCCTTGGCAAACACCTCGCTGGCGCCATAGATCGTATCGAGCGATTTCGGAAAGCTCGACGTCAACCGCCATTTGATCTCCGGCGAAGATTGCGCGATGGCCGGCGCGGCAATGGCCGCACCGGCAGCCCCCAGACCGGCAGCCTTGATGAACTCACGACGCTTCATGATGTTGCTCCCTGGATGTGAATGTGTCGGCGCCCTTCTTGGCGAGGGCGTTGGGGAGCAGCATGGGCCAGGTTCCAGCGAGAAGCCACGGCGATTTGAGTGACGCAATGAAAAAGCCCGACCTTCTCGCGAAGGCCGGGCTTCATGTTTGATCGAGGCTTAAGATCAGCCGCGGGTACGCGAGCGGATCATGAAGCTGTCGAAGGTGTATTCGGCGACCTGCCACCACAGATATTCGTCCGAACGATAGGCCTGCATCGCGTCGATCGACTTCTTGAAGTCGGCGTTCTTCGCGGAGATTTCAGCCCAGAGTTCGTTGGTCGCCTTGAGGCATGCATCCAGAACTTCATTGGTGAACGGACGCAGCTGCGTGCCACCCGCGACGAGCTGCTTCAACGCCGCCGGGTTCTGCATGTCGTAACGAGCGGCCATCCAGCTGTTGGCATTGGCGCAGGCATTGGTGAGGATCGCCTGATAGCTCTTCGGCAGCGCATTGTACTTCTCGAGGTTGGTGAAGGCGTGGACCGTCGGGCCACCTTCCCAGAAACCTGGATAGTAGTAGTACTTCGCGACCTTCTGGAAGCCGAGCTTCTGATCGTCATAGGGGCCGACCCACTCGGCAGCGTCGATGGTGCCTTTTTCCAGTGACGGATAGATGTCGCCGCCCGCGAGCTGCTGCGGCACAACGCCGACCTTCTGCAGCACCTGACCGGCAATGCCGCCGATGCGCATCTTGAGGCCGGAGAGATCGGCAACGGTCTTGATCTCCTTGCGGAACCAACCGCCCATCTGTGTGCCCGTATTGCCGCAAGGGTGACCGATGACGCCAAATTTCTTGAAGAACTCGTTGCCGAGCTGTTCGCCACCGCCCTGGTACCACCAGGAGTTCTGCTGACGCGCGTTCAGGCCAAACGGCACCGACGCGTAGATCGCGAAGGTCGGATCCTTGCCGACATAGTAGTAAGACACAGTGTGGCACATTTCGACGGTGCCGTTCGAGGTCGCATCGAGCGCCTGCAGACCGGGGACCAGTTCTCCGGCCGCGAAGACCTGGATCTGGAATTTGTTGTCAGTCATTTCGGCGACCTGCTTCGCCATCATCTCGGCGCCGCCATAGATGGTGTCGAGCGACTTCGGGAAGCTCGATGCGAGGCGCCATTTGACCTCGGGCGCGGACTGCGCGATCGCCGGCGAGGCAACGGCGGCCACCGCGGCGCCGGCCGTCGAAACCTTCAAAAACTCACGACGCTTCATTCAAGCTCTCCTTTTGCGGGCGTTTTCCCTAGAATTCCTTTGAGCATATTCAGCGGCAAATCGTTGCGCGATTCAACCGAAGACGCTCTGGTGCAGAGGCTGTCTAACACGGTTATTCGGCCGCGGAAAACACGACGAACGTCGTTGCCAGCCCAATTGAACGAAAGTTCTATGCGACATCTCGGCCCCGGCCACCGGCCGGGTTACGCTGCCGCAATAACGCCCTGCAACCGGTCGCGGATCTGCGTGCCGATGGCCCGATAGATCGCGGCGTGCGGGCCGTTGGGCTCGCTCACGACCACCGGCGTGCCGGCATCCGACATGGCGCGGATGGACATATGCAGCGGCACTTCGCCGAGGAACGGCACCTTGAGCCGCTCGGCCTCATGACGGGCGCCGCCATGGCCGAAAATGTCGGAGCGCGTGCCGCATTCCGGGCACTGGAAATAACTCATATTCTCGATGATGCCGAGCACGGGCACATTGACCTTGGTAAACATCGCAAGGCCGCGCCTCGCATCGATCAGCGCCAGATCCTGCGGCGTCGAGACAATCACAGCGCCCTTCAGGGGCACGTTCTGCGCCAGCGTGAGCTGTGCATCTCCGGTGCCGGGGGGCATGTCGACGATAAGGACGTCGAGCGTACCCCAGGCGACATCGCGCAACATCTGGGTGATCGCCGACATCACCATCGGCCCGCGCCAGATCATCGCGGTCTCTTCCTCGACCAGGAAGCCGATCGACATGATCGACAGGCCAAAGCGCTCGATCGGAATCATCTTCCTGTTGTCGTCGAGAACAGGCTTTTCATTGATGCCGGTCAGCCGCGGCACCGAAGGACCATAGATATCTGCGTCGAGCAGACCGACCTTCAGGCCGAGATCGCGCAGGCCCAGCGCCAGATTGAGCGCCGTCGTGGACTTGCCGACACCGCCCTTCCCCGAGGCCACCGCGATGATCGCGGCAACGCCAGGAATTTCAGCCTGTTTTGACATTGGCGAGTTGGCCGGGTTCGCATGCGGGCGATGCGCCGAGACCGGCTGTACGCCGCCGGACTGCGGACCATGCGAATGCCCACCGGGACCATGGGAATGTCCTGCGTGGTCGTGGCGCTGCGGCGCAGGCGGTGCGCTGCCCGGCTTGCGCTCGGCGGTCAGCGCGACCATTGCACCGGTGACACCAGGGATCGCCCGCACTGCGGCTTCCGCCTGCGCGCGCACGCTTTCCCAGGCCCGCGCTTCAGCGGCGTCCACATTGATCGAAAACAGCACCTTGCCGTCGGTCACGACGATCTCGGACAAAACATCCGCATGGATCAGCGGCACGCCGCGCGGCGATGTCACCTTGGCCAGACCATCCAGAACCTGCTGCTGCGAAACGCTCAATGCGTGTCTCCCGATCGACGGACAAACTAGACCGCACAGATAGAGAACTTCCGCCCTAAGTCCATGCCGTTTCTAGGCTATGTTGAGAATTCCGAGATTGCTCTGGCACAAGACCGGCACCAGATTTTCTTTTGCAGCGCACCATAAGCGTCTGCAGCCGTGAGTGGTAACGGGGGCTTTGCCGCGTCCTGTGCAGCGACTATGCTGGCGCTCCTCATCACCAGCGATCTCGCCGCCACGAACCAGGGCGGCGCCTCACTTCCCAATAGTCGACGTTCGGCAGCACAGCCGACAGCATCCAAAGGGTACGGACATGGCCAAAGTTGCATTCATCGGTCTCGGCGTCATGGGTTTCCCCATGGCCGGCCACCTTGCCACCAAGGGCGGCCACGAGGTCACCGTCTACAACCGCAACGCAGCCAAGGCCAAAGCGTGGGTCGAGAAGTTCGGCGGCAAGTCCGCACCGACCCCAAAAGCGGCTGCCGAAGGCCAGGACTTCGTGATGTGCTGCGTCGGCAATGACGACGACCTGCGTTCGGTCACCATCGGCGCTGACGGCGCATTCAGCGGCATGACCAAGGGCGCGATCTTCGTCGATCACACCACCGCCTCCGCCGAAGTGGCCCGCGAGCTCGATGCCGCGGCGACCAAAGCCGGCTTCCAGTTCATCGACGCGCCAGTGTCGGGCGGCCAAGCTGGCGCAGAGAACGGCGCCCTGACCGTAATGTGTGGCGGCACCCAAGCGGCCTATGCCAAGGTCGAGCCGATCATCACGTCCTACGCCAAGATGCAGAAGCTGCTCGGCCCGGCGGGCTCCGGCCAGCTCACCAAGATGGTCAACCAGATCTGCATCGCCGGCCTTGTCGAGGCGCTGTCCGAAGGCATTCACTTCGCCAAGAAGGCCGGTCTCGATGTGAATGCGGTGGTCGAGGTGATCTCCAAGGGCGCCGCGCAGTCGTGGCAGATGGAGAACCGTCACAAGACCATGAATGACGGAAAATTCGACTTCGGCTTCGCCGTCGAATGGATGCGCAAGGACCTCTCGATCTGTCTCGCCGAGGCCCGCCGCAACGGTGCCAGCCTGCCGGTCACGGCCACTGTCGATCAGTTCTACGGCGAGGTCGAAGCGCTCGGCGGCAAGCGGTGGGACACTTCAAGTCTCTTGGCAAGATTGCCCCGGTAACCATCTAGGTTTCCTGAACAAATCACGGCGGAGCGGCATCCTGCAGGCGCCCTCCGTCGATACCATTTTTATTGAATATTAACCGGATTACTTCGTTCTTTAAGGCACCTCTTAATGATTGTGCGGCACAGATAGGGTCTGTGAAAAACCGCACGCGTTTGCGTGCAGGATTTGTGTACGAGTGATGAGTGAGCCCGCCGCCAGGCCCGAGGTCGTCCAGCTTCCGGCTGAAACGCCCGTCGCTGTTCCGCCGCGCAATCGCCGGGCGGCACAACAGCGGGTGCGCGAAGCGCGCGACCGGCTGACCTCGACTTCAGGAACGCGCCCCGCTTTCGATCGCGAACTGCTCCGCCAATACGCCCAGACCCGCCTCTCCGCCTCGCTCGTCATCACGCTGCTGGTGGTCGGCACAGGCATCCTGTTCGGGTTCTGGATGCAGCCGCTGCCGGCCGCCGCATGGTCATGCGGAATGCTGTGCATTCACGCGGTGATCCTGCGCGCCTGCAATCGCTATCTGGCGGAAACACCGACACCCAGCAGCACGCATAAATGGCGGCTGCGCTTTATCTTTCTGGACCTGCTCTACGGCCTGTCGTGGACGGTGATCCTCGTGCATCCGACCGGCGTCGACGTCGTCTCCAATTCGCTGATGATGTTCCTGATGCTGCTGGTGGTCGCGGTCTCCAGCATGCTCGCCGCGAGCCTGCCGATTGCCGCCTTTGCCGCCACCGCGCCCGTAACCCTCGGCGTGGCGCTGAGCTTCATCCTGCGCGGCACCTTCGACAACTACGTGCTGGCCGTTCTGGCTGTCGCAGCCGAAGGCTATTTCGCGCTTCTGGCGCAGCGGCTGCATTCGACCACGCTCGCGACGCTGGAAGCCCGCGCCGAGAAGGACGCCCTGATCGGCGAACTCGAACAGGCCAAGGCCATCTCCGACGAAGCGCGCCACCGCGCCGAAGCCGCCAATGTCGCCAAGTCGCGCTTCCTCGCGCAGATGAGCCATGAATTGCGCACGCCGCTGAACGCCATTCTCGGCTTCTCCGAAGTGATGAAGAGCGAGATCTTCGGTGGCCATGCCGTGCCGGTCTACAAGGACTACTCGGCCGACATCCATAATTCCGGCGTGCACCTTCTGAATCTCATCAACGAGATCCTCGATCTGTCCCGCATCGAAGCCGGCCGCTACGAACTCAACGAAGAAGCCGTCTCGCTCGTGCATGTCGTCGCGGACTGCCATCACCTCCTGAAGCTGCGCGCATCGAGCCGCGGCATCACCATCCACGAAGTATTCGAACACGGCATGCCGCGGGTTTGGGGCGACGAGCGCGCCTGCCGCCAGATCGTGCTGAACCTGCTGTCGAATTCGATCAAGTTCACGCCACAGGGTGGCGAGATCTGGCTCAAGGTCGGCTGGACCGCCTCCGGCGGCCAATATCTGAGCTGCAGGGACACCGGCTCGGGCATCGCCGAAGACGAGATCCCGATCGTGCTGGCCTCCTTCGGCCAGGGATCGAACTCGATCAAATCGGCCGAACAGGGTGCCGGTCTCGGTCTGCCGATCGCCAAGAGCTTGATCGACATGCATGGCGGCACCTTCACGCTGAAATCGAAGCTGCGGGTCGGCACCGAGGTGATCATCACTTTCCCGCCGGAGCGTGTGATGTCCGCGCTTGCTCCGATGGCGCCCGATGGGCCACCGCTGCAACCCGATTACGAGATGAACGTCGCCGACGAAAAGCGTCGGGCCCGCAACAAACCCATCATGAATGCAGGAACCGGGCTGTGATTTCGACGCTTGCGCAAGCGAGCCGATCCGCTTCAATATTACTGGATGAGCAAAGAAACGCCGTGCATCGCAGTCTGCTTCATCGACCCCAAGACCAAGCTCTGCCTCGGCTGCGGACGCACGCTGCCGGAGATCGCGCGCTGGGGAAAAATGGACAGTGCGGAGCGTCTGGATACGATGGCACTGCTACCGGCCCGCATGGCCGAGGCGGGGCTGGAGCCTTCGTCAACATACGCAGCGAAGAGGACATCCGCGGCCACCTGAGAGGCTCGCCATGAGCCGGGTTTTTCTTCTCGTCGTCGTCATCGTCGCGACTGCGGGCGCCGCCCTCGCCTATGGCGATCCCAAACAAATTTCCAAGGCCGGCAATCTCGTCACAGAAATCTTGCGCAAGCAAAGCCCACCGCCACTGCGGCTGGTCGACGTCCCGCGCGGCAACACTGGCGAATTCGGACTTCAGGCGAAGATCAACGGCGTCAAGACAGCCATGGTGATCGATACTGGCGCAACGTCGGTGGTGCTGACTTATGAAACCGCCAAGGCCGCGGGTCTGCCGCTCGAATTGCTCGACTACAATGTCGATGTGGAAACTGCGGGTGGTCGCACCAAGGCGGCACGATTGACGCTGGATCGCCTCGCCGTCGGCAAGCTGGTCGAGCGATCCGTCCCGGCACTGGTGGTGCCGCGCGGCCAGATGAAGACCAACCTGCTCGGCATGAGCTTTCTCGACCGCCTGGAAAGCTGGGAAGTCCGCGCCGACAGACTGATGCTGCGCGGCTATCCGTAACTAGGCCGCGACCGACTCCGCAGGCTCATCCTCGACCAACGTAATTGCCTCGCGCAGGACATTGATGCTCGCACCATGCTTGACGCCATTCTCCGCCAGATAACGCCGGAATGCGCGTGCGCCGCGCACGCCGTGGAACGCGCCGACAAAATGCCGGGTGATCGAATGCAGCCGCGTGCCCTGCGCGAGTTGATCCTCGATATAGGGCATCATCGCCGCGAAGGCGTCTTTCATCGTCGCATGCGGCGCGGGCTCGCCGAACAATTCGGGATCCACCGACAGCAGCCGCCACGGCTCCTGATAGGCCGCGCGGCCGAGCATCGCGCCATCCACATGCGCCAGATGTTCGGCGGCTTCAGTGATGCCGATGATGCCGCCATTGATGACGATCGGCACGTCGGGCATTGCCGCCTTGAGCCGATAGACGCGGTCGTAGTTCAGCGGCGGAATGTTGCGGTTCTCTTTCGGCGACAGGCCATTGAGCCACGCCTTGCGCGCATGGACGATCAGACCATCGGCGCCGGCGGCGACCACCGCGCGCGCCAGCGTGTCGAGGGCCACTTCGGGATCCTGATCGTCGATGCCGATGCGGCACTTCACGGTGACCGGCACGTCCACCGCCTGCTTCATCGCGGCCACACCGCGCGCTACCAGATCCGGCTCGGCCATCAGGCAAGCACCGAAGCGGCCGTCCTTCACCCGATCCGAGGGGCAGCCGACATTGATGTTGATTTCGTCATAGCCGAAATCCGCGCCGATCTTCGCAGCCTCTGCGAGGTGCGCCGGCTCCGAACCACCAAGCTGCAGCGCCACCGGATGTTCGCTGACGTCAAAGCCAAGCAACCGCGCGCGGTCGCCATGGATCACGGCGCCCGTCGTCAGCATCTCCGTATAGAGCCGCGCCCGTCGCGACAGCAGACGATGGAAGACGCGGCAATGCCGGTCGGTCCAGTCCATCATCGGGGCAATGGAGAAACGGATGTCCTCGTGCTTCAAGCGTCTATTCCATGTCGTTCGTTGAGCAGAACCAGGGCTCAGTCTTTGTATTCATACAACAAGCGGGCGCGGATCGTACCTTCCAGCGCCCGAATATCTGCCAGCACCCGCTCGCTATCCGCCGCCGATGCGTCGGCATCGAGGACGACATAGCCGATGTCGTTGTTGGTCTCGTAATATTGCGCGGCAATGTTGACCGCATGGCGCGCCAGCACCTCGTTCAGCCGTCCCAGCATGCCCGGAACGTTGCGCTGGACCTGGATGAACCGGGTACCTGACGGGCGTGCCGGCAGTTGTACCTGCGGGAAGTTCACCGTGCCCATAGTCGACCCGCTGTCGCTGTAGTCGATCAGTTTGCGTGCGACTTCCGCACCGATGCGCTCCTGAGCTTCTTCGGTGGAGCCGCCGACATGCGGCGTCAAGATGACGTTCTCCAGACCCTGCAGCGGGGTAACGAAGCGCTCCTGATTGGAGCTGGGCTCGACCGGGAATACGTCGACGGCCGCACCGCGCAATTTGCCCTGGCGCAGTGCATCGGCCAACGCATCGAGATCGACCACGGTGCCGCGGCTGTTGTTGATGAAATAGGCGCCGTCCTTCATGGCGGCGAATTCGTCGCGACCGATCATCCCCTGCGTGGCCGGTGTCTCCGGCACATGCATGCTGACCACATCGCTCTGCGCCAGCAGTTCCTGCAGGCTTCCGACAGGTTCGGTGTTGCCGTGACGCAATCGATCGGTGTGATCGTAGAAGATTACGCGCATGCCCAGCGCTTCCGCCAGGTTCGAGAGCTGCGAGCCGATGCTGCCGTAGCCAACGATGCCGAGCGTCTTACCGCGCACTTCATAGCTGTTATTGGCCGATTTCTCCCAACCGCCTTCATGCGCCAGATTGGAGCGCGAGATGATCCGGCGGAACAGCATGACGATCTCGCCGATCACCAGTTCGGCAACCGAGCGCGTATTCGAGAACGGCGCATTGAACACCGGAATGCCACTACGGCGCGCCGCGTCGATATCCACCTGATTGGTGCCGACGCTGAAGCAACCGATCGCGATCAGCCGGTCCGCGGCATCGAGCACGTCCTGGGTGATCTGCGTGCGCGACCGGATACCGAGAATGTGTACGCCCTTGAGTGCTTCCTTCAGCTCATTGCCACCGAGCGCCTTGGAGAGCCGCGTCACGCTCGAATAGCCCGCTGCCTCGATCAGCTCGACCGCGCTGTCGTTCACGCCTTCGAGCAGAAGGATTTTGATCTTGTCTTTCGGGAGGGAAAGCTGCGGCAAAGGCAGGCTGTTCATGGTCACGGTCGCGGCGTCCTTTGAGCAATGAATGAGATAGAAACCACGCTGGAGCGGTAAAGCCCCGGTTGGTCCGGCTCACATCGTCTGGTTTGGTTTGGCGCCTGTTTAACGTCACCGCGGCGATCTTGCTACGGGTATCTAACCCGTTGAAATCACTTATCTCTAATCCAAGATGATGAGGGACCGGCGCGCGACCCTACCTGAGACCGCGAGAATCTGGAGCAGCCTGCGCGCCCGCGCGCTCCCCCAGGGAACGGAACAGGACCCGGGAAATTGTCACGTGACTTCAGTACGAGGCGCGGACAGCGCCTTCCTTCCCCAGCCTCATGGTGCCCCATTTCCGATCTCAATCCCGATACCACCGAGCACGCTGATTTGCGCGGCGGACATTCGCCGTGGTTTGCCGGCCTGCAGCATGCCCCCCGTCGGCCCCTTACCGAAGACATCACATGCGATGCCCTGATCGTCGGCGGCGGCATCACCGGCGCCCTGATGGCCGAGCAACTGACGCGGCAGGGACTGGATGTGGTGATCGTCGATCGCGAATTGCCTGGGCGCGGCAGTACAGTAGCGAGCACGTCGATGCTGCTGTGGGAGATCGATCGTTCGCTGCAGGAGCTGACACATCTCTATGGCTATGAGCGCGCCGCGCGTGCCTATCGCGCCAGCTATGACGCCGTCCATGGATTGAAGGCGCTGGTCCGGACGCTCAACCTGCGATGTGACATGCGCCCGAAGGACTCGCTCTATCTTGCCGCAGGCGAAAGTGCCAAAGGGCTGATCGAGGAACACGCGCTTCGCGCGCGCGCCGGCCTGCCCGGCACACTCCTCGATCACAAGACCCTCCTGTCCGAATACGACATTGCCCGGGCGGGTGCCATCATCTCGCCGGACTCGGCAGATTCCGATCCGTTGCAACTGGCACTGGGGCTGCTGAATGTCGCGACGGCGCGCGGCGCGCGATTATTCGAGGCGGAGACGGCCGCGTTCGACTCCGCAGGCCACGCCGTCGGCGTTCAATTGACGGACGGCCGTATCGTCGAGGCGCGCCATGTCGTGCTGGCGACGGGCTATGTGATGCCCGACATCGTGCACACAACGGTACAGAAACCCTCTTCGAGCTGGGCGATCGCGACGAAGCCGCAGCCGGACAGACTCTGGCGCGACGGCGTGCTGATCTGGGAAGACAGCAAGGATTATCTCTACGCCCGAACCACCGCATCCGGCCGCATCATCATCGGCGGCGAAGACAGCGACGAGATCATCGATCCCGATGCACGCGATGCCCTGATACCTGCCAAGGCACGTGCGCTGAAGGAGAAGCTCGCATCACTCTGGCCACGCGCCGAACTTGCCATCGACTATCGCTGGGCCGGCACTTTCGACACCACGCGCGATGGCCTGCCCCTGATCGGCCCTGTCCCCGGCCATCCGCATCTCTATGCCGCCTATGGTTATGGCGGGAACGGCATCACCTTCAGTTATCTTGCAGCGCAACTGATCGGCGGGATGATCGCGGGCAAACGCTCGCCATTGCTGGATGACTTCGCGCTGCAGCGCGATATCGCCTGAAACTTAGCGCGCTCGACTCGGCGAATTCAGCTATCCCCATGTGATCAAAACGCAGGCGGCGAACGCCCCGTTTTGCGTCAGCGACACTGATTGACTTCCAAAAGACGATTGTTAGCATACAAGTGAATTTTGGCCCTCCTGCCCGGGGTTTTTCCATATGAAGCCGGCGCCGTTCACGCGACACGTCCCACGCACCGTGGATGAAGTTGTGAGTGCATTGGCCGAGTTTGCGCCGCTCGATGGCCGCATTCTGGCGGGCGGCCAGAGCCTGGTGCCGATCATGGCGTTCCGCATGGCGCGGCCAGCACACTTGATCGATATCAATGAGGTCGAAGGGCTCGACCGCCTCGCTGTCGACGGCGACTATCTCTCGATTGGCGCGCGGGTGCGCCACGGCGCATTCCACAAGCCTGTCATCGACGGTCCGCTCGGTAAGCTCCTCGCTTTCGTCGTCAGCCACATCGCGCATTATCCGATCCGGATGCGCGGCACGTTTTGCGGCAGCCTCGCCCATGCCGATCCTGCATCGGAGTGGTGCCTCGTCGCGGCAACACTGGACGCCCAACTGGTCGTGAAGAGTGTGCGCGGCGAACGCATCGTGCCTGTCACCGATTTCCTCGAAGGCATCATGTCGACATCGCTGGCCGAGGACGAATTTCTCGCCGAAGCACGGTTGCCGCTGCTACCCGACGATACCAAATTCGGCTTCTACGAGTTCAGCCGCCGTGCCGGCGATTTTGCGATGTCTGCCGCGCTCGTTACCTATCGTCTCGTCGATGGCGTGATCGCCGATGCGCATGTCGGCATCGGCGGTGCCGAGGATCGCGCGCGGCGCATTATCGAGGCCGAAGACGTCTTGAACGGTAACGCGCCCTCGCCGGACCTGTTCGTCGCCGCCGGTGAAGCCGCAGCGAATGCAATCGAACCCCTGGAGGATATTCAGACCACGGCCGAATATCGCTGCGATCTGGTCCGCGCCGTGACGCGCCGCGCGCTGGAGCGGTCGACGCAATGACGATCCACACCAAGGGCACCGGCACGACCTGGGTCGGGCGCTCGATCCGCCGGCTCGAAGATCCCGCCCTCGTCACCGGCCGCGGCCGCTTCACGGCGGATATGCCAGCCACACACTGGGTGCGCTTCGTCCGCAGCAGCGTGGCTGCCGGAACGATCGAGAATATTGCGGCACCAGAGGGCACAGGCATCGTCACGGCCAAGGACCTCGCAAAGCTGAAGCCGATCCGGCCGATGCTGAGCAAGTTCAATTATGTCGCGGTCGGTCAGCCGATCCTTGCCGATGGAGTCGTGCGGTTCACAGGTGAGTCCATCGCGGCCGTCTACGCGTCGAGCAAGGATCAGGCGGAGGACATCGCCGATCAGGTCGAGGTCGAGATATCCCAAGGCGCACCGCTGATCGACGCGATGGATGCGCTCGCCGAGGACGCTCCGCTGGTTCACGCCGACACCAAGCACAACGTGATCGTCGAGGGTCGCATCGCGACACCCGGCTTCGAGGATGTTTGGAAGACCGCACACAAGGTGCTGCATGTTGAAGCGCGCTCGCACCGTCAGAATGCGACGCCGATGGAGGCCCGCGCAGGTCATGCCTCCTATGACGCATCGACCGGTCGCGTGACACTGACCTGCACCACACAGATGCCGCATCTGACGCGCACGGCGGTGTGCGACATCCTCGGCATTCCGGAATCGGATCTGCGTGTCATCGCGCCTGACGTCGGCGGCGGCTTCGGCCAAAAGATGTCGCTGGCGCCGGAATATGTGCTGCTGGTCTGGCTGGCGCGCAAATTGCGCAGCTCCGTGGCCTGGACCGAGGATCGCCGCGAAAACCTGATTGCGAGCTTTCACAGCCGCGATCAACACGTCCAGCTCGAAGGCGCATTCGACAAGAGCGGAAAGCTGCTCGCTTTGCGCGGCGACATTGTCGCGAATATCGGCGCCTATTCCTGTTTCCCGACGACCTGCGGCGTCGAGCCCTTGATGGCACTGGCCGAGCTCCCCGGCCCCTATGACGTCCGCGCCTATGACTGTCGCTCGCGCGGCGTGATGACCAATACCTGTCCGATGGCGCCCTATCGCGGCGTCTCGCGGCCGGTCATCACCTTCGTGCTCGAACGCTTGATGGACAAGGCTGCCGCAGCCTTCGGCATAGAGCCGACCGAACTACGCCGCCGCAATCTGATCGACAAGTTCCCCTACACGTCGGCGACCGGGCTCGTCTTCGATGACGGTAGCTACAAGGAAACCATGGAGATGGCCATCAAGGCCATCGACCTCGACGCATTCCGCAAGCGCCAGAAGCTCGCGCGCGATGCCGGCCGCTATCTCGGTATCGGCTTTGCCACCTTCTCCGAGCGTACTGGCTATGGCAGCCCGGCTTTCGCGGCACGCGGGATGGAGATCACTCCTGGCTTCGAGACCGTGTATCTGACCATCGATCCCTCGGGCTTCGTCGAAGCGCGGATCGGCTCGTCGCCGCATGGCCAGGGACTGCGCACATCACTGGCGCAGATCATCGCCGACGAGATCGGCATCGATCCGGAATTCATCAAGGTCGTTCACGGCGACACAGACCGCTCGCCCTATGGCTGGGGCACATTCGCCAGCCGCTCTCTGGTGCTGTCGGGCGGCGCCAGCCTGCTCGCCGCGCAAAAGATCCGCGCCAAACTGCTGAAGATGGCGAGCCATCTGCTGGAAGCCGCGCCCGAGGACATCACGCTGCAATCCGGATCGGCGCATGTCATCGGCACCGATCGCTCCGTCACCATCGCGTCGATGGCGCGTGCGGCCTATCACCAGACCCACATCTTCAAGGGCGAGATCGAACCGGGCCTCACCGAGACCGGCACCTACGATCCGTCGGGCACCTTCTCCAACGCCTGCCATGTCGCGATTGTCGAGGTCGATATCGAGACCGGCCGCGTCGAGATGGAGAAATTTCTGGTCGCGGAGGATGCCGGGCTGATCATCAATCCGATGATCGCCGATGGTCAGGTCCATGGCGGGGTCGCTCAGGGCATCGGCAACGCGCTGCTGGAAGAGATCATCTATGACGAGACCGGCAACATCCTGACCAGCACGCTGGCGGATTTCCTGCCGCCGACGACGCACGAAATTCCCGAGATCGAGTTGCATCACATCGAGACCCTGACCGGTAACTCCATCACCAAGGCCAAGGGCCTCGGCGAAGGCGGCGCCATCGGCGCGCCGGCAGCGGTGATCTCCGCAATCAACGACGCGTTGTCCTGCTTCGGAATCTCCATCGACGAAATGCCGGCAACGCCGCAGCGCATTCGTGCGGCGCTGCGCGCAAGCGGAAAATTGCCAAGCAACGGAAAACTTGCATGAGCGACAAGACCGACATCACCCTCATCATCAACGGCCAGTCCCACGCCATCTGCGTCGAGTCGCGCCGGACCCTCGCCGACGCGATCCGCGAGGATTGCGGTCAAACGGGTACGCATATCGGCTGTGAGCACGGCGTGTGCGGCGCCTGCACGGTGCTGGTGAATGGCGAACCGGTGCGCTCCTGCCTGATGTTCGCGCAGCAGGCGGACGGCAAGCAGATCCGCACCGTCGAAGGCCTCGCCGATGGCGACGAGATGCATCCGATGCAGCGCGCCTTCATGGAGAACCACGGCCTGCAATGCGGCTTCTGCACACCCGGCTTCCTGATGCTTGCCGTCGGCGTGCTGGAGCGCGAACCGGATATTTCCGACCATGATCTGGTCGACGTGCTGTCGTCGAATCTGTGCCGCTGTACCGGCTACCAGAACATCATCAAGGCGGTCCGCGCCGCCGCGGTGGAGATGCGCCAGTCGTGACTGCTGCCGCCAAACCGGGACTGGTTGGCCAATCCGTCACTCGCAAGGAAGACGGCCCGCTGCTGCGCGGCCAGGGCAAGTTTGCCGCCGATATCAATTTCCCGAACCAACTCCATATGCGTGTGGTGCGCTCGACCTACGCCCACGGCAATATCGTCTCGGTCGATCTCGCGCCGGCTCTGGCGATTCCGGGCGTGGTCGCCGCCTGGAGCTTTGCCGATGTCTCCGAGATTCCGCCGATTGATTTCCGTCTGACGCGGCTGGAGCAACTCGCCGCCTATCGCCAGACCATTCTGGCCAAGGACAAGGTGCGCTATGTCGGCGATCCCGTCGCCGTCGTGTTCGCCGAAGACCCCTATCTTGCCGAAGATGCCGCCGAGCATGTCGAGGTCGAGATAGAAGAACTGCCGGTGATCCTGCAGGCCGATGGCGAGGTCGGCGAGTTCCGCGACGGACTACCGACCGAGACCGCACTGATCGAGAAAGGTTATGGCGACGTCGATGGAGCGTTCGCCAAAGCGCATGCCGTAGTCAGCCTTTCGCTCTCCATCGGCCGTCATTCCGGCGTTCCCCTGGAGACGCGCGGGGCCATTGGCCGTTACATCGCCGAGACAGACATGCTGGAAATGTACGGCGCTGCGAAAGTGCCGCACTGGAATCGCGACCAGCTTGCGAAAATGTTTGGCCGCACCGCTGCCAACACCAATCTGTTCGAAGGCCATGTCGGCGGCGGCTTCGGCATTCGCGGCGAGATGTATCCCGAAGACGTACTGGTGTGTCTGGCCGCGCTGCGCCTCGGCCGCCCCGTGAAATGGATCGAGGATCGCCGCGAGCATCTGATCGCGGCCAATCACTCGCGGCAGCAGACCCATCACATCCGCGCGGCGATCGATCGTGACGGCAATATTCTGGCCATCGACAACGAGTTCTTCCACGATCAGGGCGGCTATATGCGCACGCATGCCGCCACCGTGCCCGACCTCGCCGCTGCGATGCTGCCCGGCCCCTATCGCATTCCTGCCTATCGCGTGCTCGGCCATATCCGCCTGACCAACAAGACGCCTGGCGGCACCTATCGCGCGCCCGGCCGCTATGAGAGCACTTTCGTGCGCGAACGCTTGCTGGATGCGGTCGCGGCCAGAGTGGGGATCAGCGGCGTCGAGGTCCGTCGCCGCAACCTCATCGCGACCGGCGAGATGCCGGTCACGCGTGCATTGGAAACGCTCGGCACCGACATCGTGCTGGATTCAGGCGACTACCCGAAGCTGCTGGACAAGGCGCTGAATGGCATCGGCTGGGACGACCTGCAGACGCAGATTACGTCGCGTCGCAAGGCGGGCGAACTGGTCGGCTCCGGTGTCGCCATGTTCGTCGAGAAAAGCGGTCTTGGCCCGTTCGACGATGTGCGGATCAATGTCGGGACCGACGGGCTCGTGGAAGTCGTCACCGGCGCCGCTTCGGTCGGCCAGGGCGTCGAAACTGTCATCGCTCAGATTTGCGCAGAGAAACTCGGCGCCAGCTATGACAATGTCAGCGTGATCCACGGCCAGACCAACCGTATCGCCAGAGGCCTCGGCGCGTTTGCCTCGCGCGTTTCCGTGATGACCGGCGAAGCGACGCGGCAAGCCGCGCTGAAGCTGCGCGACAAGGCTCTCGCGGCCGCAGCTGAATTGATGCAGTTGACGGCCGATCAACTCGATATCGTCGATGGCGAGATTGTCCGCCTCGATGGCGGCACTGGCCCATCAATGACGCTCGCCGAGATCGCAAAGGCGCTGGAACCGGGAGGCAATCTGGTTGGTGATAGCGAACCTGGCCTGTTCGCCGAAGCATCGTTCGAATCCAAGCATATGACCTACCCATACGGCGTCCATGTCGCCGTCGTCTCGTTGGCGCGCGATACAGGCGGCATCAGCGTCGAGCGGTATCTTGTCGCCTATGACATCGGCAAAGCGATCAACCCGATGCTGGTCGATGGCCAAATCGTTGGCGGCGTGGCCCAAGGCATCGGTGGTGCGCTTTATGAAGAGTTCACCTACGACGACCGCGGCGAACCGCTGGCGGTAACCTTCGCCGACTATTTGATGCCGACGGCCCGCGAAGTACCTGATGTCGAAGTGATCATTTCCGAGGATGCGCCGAGCCCGCTCAACCCAATGGGGCTCAAGGGCGCCGGCGAAGGCGGCACCAATGCCGTCGGCGCGGCGATTGCAGCGGCGATCGACGACGCGCTCGGCCAGCCCGGCGCCATCACGCAGCTGCCGGTCTCGCCGCAGAGGATCAAGGCGCTGCTCAATAGCAAAATGTGATCAGGTAATCTTCTTCAGCAATCGCGTCAGTGTGCGTTGCTCTTCGGCGGTCAAGGGGCGCAGCGTCTTGGCGCTGACCTCCGCCGCGACGCGGATTGCGGCCTCGACCACACGGGCGCCCTTCTCGGTCAGCGACACTGCACGGCGACGGCGATCCGTGGGGTCGCTACCAGTGGTGATGAAGCCGCGCAGACCCAGTCGGTCCACCACGCCCTTGATGGTCGCGGCATCGAGATAGACCAGCCGCCCGAGATGGTTCTGTGAACTCGGGCCGACCTCATGCAGCTTCGCCAGCACGGCGAATTGCGTCTGGGTCAGATCCTCGATCATGTTGGACATGAAGATGGAGGTGTGGCGCTGCATCGCCACGCGCATCAGGAAGCCGACTTGGGAGTCGAGGACATAGTCCGGCGATGGCTCCGCGGTCGGAAGGGCCTTCAGCTTGGTCGGTTTCTGCGCCATGTCGTCCCCGATGATCTCTTGCTAGTTATGAACGATCTTCGGTTGCCGCGACAGTTGAAGTTTTGGTCGTTACACCGTCAAATAAGCGCGTTGAATGTCAATATTCTCCGCAAGCTCGGCCATCGTGCCATTCCATTGGATCTGGCCCTTTTCGAGGACATAGGCCCTGTCCGAGACCAGTTCGGCGAAATGCACGTTCTGCTCCGACAGCAGGATCGACACCCCGGCCTTCTTGAGCTCGAGAATGGTATTGGCCATCAACTCGACGATCAGGGGGGCAACGCCCTCGGAGGGCTCGTCCAGCAGGATCAGCAGCGGATTGCCCATCAGCGTCCGTGCCACGGTGAGCATCTGCTGTTCGCCACCGCTCATCCGCCCTCCCGGACGGTTCGGCATTTCGCCCAAGTTCGGGAACAGCGCCAGCAGCTTCTCTTCGGTCCAGACCGGCGCCGGAACGCCGTCGCTGAACTTGCGTGGCTGCTGGCGGCCGATATCGAGATTTTCCAGCACCGTCAGATCGGAGAAAATACGACGGTCTTCCGGCGTGAAGCCGAGGCCGAGCCGCGCTATCTCGTAAGGCTGCCGGCCGGAGATATCGTGGCCATCGAACCGGATCTTGCCGGTAGACTGCGCCATCAGGCCCATGATGGCTTTCATGGTCGTGGTCTTACCGGCACCGTTGCGGCCCATCAGTGCGACGACTTCGCCGCGCCCGACATTCAAGCTGAGGTCATAGAGGATCTGCGCGGCTCCGTAAGACGCACCGAGATTTTCGACCGAGAGCATCGGGGCGCTCATCTATGTGCCTCCGATTTCTGGAATGTCTTGCCGGTGCCGAAATACACTTCCCTCACCTGCGGATTGTCGCGGATCGACTTCGCATCGCCGTCGGCGATCAGCCGGCCCCGCGCCAACACGATGATGCGATCAGCGAAGGCGAACACGACATCCATCGAATGTTCGGTGAACAGCACGGAGATGCCCTTCTCGATCACCAGACGTTTCACCAGCGCGATCAGATCGTTGCGCTCCTTGGGCGCCATGCCGGCGGTCGGCTCGTCCATCAGCAGCAGCCGTGGATCGTTGGCGAGCGCAATCGCAAGCTCGACACGCTTGACGTCGCCATAAGCCAGTTCACGGCTCGGCCGATCAGCGGCGTCCTGCATGCCGACCTGGGCCAGCAACTCCAGCGCGCGCTCGCGATGCAGCGAGGATGCCGGCTTCCACAGCCGGTAGACCTGATTGGCGTGGGAGATCAGCGCCATCTGCACATTCTCGACGACCGTCATCGAGTTGAAGGTGGCGGCGACCTGAAAGGTACGACCAATACCAAGGCGCCAGATATCGCGCGGTTTCCTGCCATTGAGCTTGGCGCCCTCGAACCAGATCTCGCCGGAATCCAGCGGCAACTGGCCGTTGATCATGTTGAAACAGGTCGACTTGCCGGCGCCATTGGGGCCGATCAGCGCAAGGAATTCACCACGCTTGATGTCGAACGACACTTCGTTGACGGCACGCACGCCGCCGAAGGATTTCGAGAGCGAACGAATGGCGAGGTCGCTCATGATGCGGCCTTCGATGTTGTCTTTCGTCGCGAGATCAGCTTGACGAAGCCGCCGACGATGCCACTCGGGAACGCAAGCACCAGCAGCAGAATGATGCCGCCGAGCAAGGCCCGCCAGTATTCTGTGGAACGCATCATGAAATCCTGCAGCACCGCATAGACCGACGCACCGACGATTGGGCCGGTCAGCGTCTGGATGCCACCGAGCAGCACCATGACGAGACCATCAATGGAGCGGCTGACGCCGATGGTCTCCGGCGAGATCGAGCCCTTGGCGAAGGCGAACAATCCACCGGCGATGCCGCAGATGCCGCCAGCAATGGCGAAGGCCAGCCAGTGCACACGCTTGACATCAAGACCGATCGCTTCGGCGCGCAAGGGAGAGTCACGCCCTGCCCGCATCGCGTAACCGAATGGCGCGAACAGGAATTTGCGGAGTAGCAACACCCCGAGCGCAGCGAGTGCGAGTGTCAGGAAATAGAATGCTCCACGGCTGTCGAATGGCACCGACGGCCACACCCCGAGCACGCCGTTGGAGCCACCTGTGAGTGTTTCCCATTGGAACACGGCCGCCCATACGATCTGGGCGAAAGCCAGCGTGAGCATCGCCAGATAGACACCAGACAGACGCACGGCGAACCAGCCGAACAGCAGCGCGCCGACCAGCGCCAGCACTGGCGCGGCTGCCAGTGCGAGTCCCATCGGCGCCGCAAACCATTTCACCAGCAGCGCTGCGCCGTAAGCACCCAAGCCAAAATAGGCCGCGTGGCCGAACGAATGCATGCCACCCGGCCCCATGATGAAATGCAGGCTCGTTGCAAACAGCACGGCAATCAACACGTCGATGCCGAGCACGAGCGTATAGGGCGAGTTCTTGGCGATCAGCGGCAGGCACACGAGGACGACCAGAAGAATGAGGCCGGCAATCTTCGTGGCCGTTGTCGCCGGACGTAGCGGCTCTTCGGGCTCCGCGACACTGCGCACAGCCACCTGCTCCCGACCGAGCAAGCCGTAGGGCCGTGCGATCAGCACCGCGGCCATCACGAGAAATTCGGCAACCAGCGTCATCTTGGAGAAATTGACGGTGAAGCCGCCAAAATTCACGACGCCAAGGCCGATGCACAACGCCTTCACCTCGGCGATGATGACCGCCGCAAGATAGGCGCCGGAGATCGAGCCCATGCCGCCGACCACAACGACGACGAAGGCGTCGCCGATCACGATCAAGTCGGTCGCCAGAGTCGCAGGCTCACGCGCGATCTGCAGCGCACCGCCAAGACCTGCGAGCAAAGCGCCCAGCGCGAACACGCCCGTGAACAGCATGGCCTGGTTGACGCCGAGCGCGCCCACCATCTCACGGTCCTGCGTGGCTGCGCGCATCAAACGACCGAAGCGGGTCTTGGCCAGCGCCAGATGCAACATCCACAGCACGAACGGGCCAACGAAAATCAGGAAGATATCGTAAGTGGGCAGCCGGCGGCCGAGCACCTCGATGGAGCCGGTCAGGCCTGGCGCGCGCGGGCCAAGCAAATCCTCAGGGCCCCAGATCCACAGCGTCGCGTCGTTGATAACGAGCACCAGCGCGAAAGTGGCGAGCAATTGAAACAACTCAGGCGCGCGATAGATCCGCCGCAGCAGAAGGATCTCGATCGCAGCGCCGATCAGGGCCACCAGCAATGCGGTCAGAACAATGCCGCCCCAGAAGCCGACGGCACCGCCGACCTTGGTGGCGATGCTGTAGGCGATATAGGTCCCGATCATATAGAGCGACCCGTGAGCGATATTGACGATCCGGGTGACGCCGAAAATCAGCGACAACCCGGCCGCCACGAAGAACAGGCCGGAGGCGGCCGACAGGCCGTTTAGTGCCTGAAACAGAAACGCGTTGAAACTCATCGGAGGAATCCCCCTCCCCGCGTTGAACGTGCGAGGAGAGTATCAACGGCGATCATCGTCGTGCTTCCTGTTACTCGGTCGCGGGACGGAGCTTCTTCACTTCTGCGTCGCTGGGCAGCACAGATGCACCATCGACATATTTGAAGTCGCTCATGGTGCCTTTGCCGCCTTCGAGCGCGATCTTGCCCACGTAAGCGCCCATCGTCGCCTGATGATCGCTGGCGCGATACATGAACGGACCGAACGGGCTGTCGAGTTTCAGACCTTCAAAGGCCGTAATCAGCTTGTCGGTGTCCGTCGAACCTGCCTTGGCGATACCGGCAGCCAGAGAAGTCATCGTGACATAGCCGACGATCGACCCGAGACGCGGATAGTCGTTGTACTTCTTCTGATAGGCCGTCAGGAACGCCAGGTATTCCGGGGTCTTAATCTTGTCCCAGGGATAGCCGGTGACGATCCAGCCAACGGGCGCTTCCTCCTTCACCGGATCGAGATATTCCGGCTCACCCGACAGCAGGCTCACGACGGTGCGATCCTTGAACACGCCACGTGTGGTGCCTTCACGGACCAGCTTGGAGAAGTCCGCGCCGAACAGCACATTGAAGATCGCGTCCGGCTTGGCATCGTCAATGGCCTGCACCACGGCGCCGGCATCGACCTTGCCGAGCGGCGGTGCCTGCTCGGTGACGAATTCGATGTCAGGCTGCTTGGCCTTCATCATTTCCTTGAAGGTCGCGACCGCCGCCTGGCCATATTCGAAGTTCGGATAGACCAGTGCCCAACGCTTCTTCTTGGCAGCAAGCGCATCCGGCAGCAGCATCGCGACCTGCATATAGGTCGTGGCGCGCAGGCGGAACGTATACTTGTTGCCGTTCTGCCAGGTGATCTTGTCGGTCAGCGGTTCTGCAGCGAGGAAGAACACTTTCTTCTTGCCGGCGAATTCGGTCACCGCGAGACCGATATGCGAGAGGAACGTGCCGGCGATAATGTTGACGCCTTCGCGCGTCACCAGCTCATCAGCCACGCGTACTGCATCGCCCGGCGTCGAGCCATCATCGCGCGAGATCACTTCAAGCTTCTTGCCAAGCACGCCGCCCTTGGCATTGATCTGCTCGATCGCCAGCTCCCAGCCCTTCTTGTAGGGATCGAGGAACGCGGTCTGTGTCTTGTAGCTGTTGAGCTCACCGATCTTGATCGTGTCCTGCGCGAGAACCGCGTGGCCGAACGACAATGTCAGTGCGCCGGCCATTGTGCCGGCAATCGCGAGTGAGTGAAGGGAACGAGCCGTCATCATGATCGAACTCCGTTGTGATCGACGTTTGCGATAGAAGTGATTCTCGCCGAAGCCTTCGCAAGAAACGGATCAACCGTTCGCCCTTGCGTCGCTTGCAGCCCATGTTTGCAACGCGAATTAGTTTGTACGCAAATAGTCCGGCGCACCCTCTTCGTTGTCAAGACTGGTCTTGGTGCAACATGCCTAGCACACCGCTGAAGTTTTGATCATCCGATGTCAGCAGATTGCGTGCGCAACTGCGGCGTAATTTCGCAGAGCCGCGCAGCGGGTATTCCGCCGCCGCGCGTCCTGTTTTGACGACTACCGATCGCGGAAACGGTCCATCAGCGCCTTGTCCTGACCGCCATCGATTTCGATCATCGTGCCGTTGGCCATCTGCACCAGAGGCGACGCGAGCATGACCACGAGGTTTGCAACTTCCTCGACTTCGGCGATGCGGCCGAGCGGGATCGAGGCCGGCGCCAGCTTGTCGGCTTCCTCGTAGGAGATCTTCATGTCGCGCGACATGGCGTTGACGAGGCCAGCCCAGCGCTCGGTGCGAACCGGGCCCGGATTGACGGCGCAGAACGAGATGTTGTGACGGCCGTACTGACCGGCGAGCGACAGGGTCATGTTCTGACCAGCAGCGTTCGCAGCACCCGGTGCGATTTCCCAATACGATGGCTTGACGCCGTCATTGCCGATCAGATTGACCACGCGGCCACCACCCTGCTTGACCATGATCGGCAGAGCGTAGCGCAGGCAGCGCACATAGCCCATGAATTTGAGCTGCAGCGCCTGCTCCCAGTCGGCTTCGGTGAGCGTCTCGATGACGCCGCCCGGTGCCGAACCGGCATTGTTGATCATCAGATCGATGCTGCCGAGTTCCTTGGCGGCCTTCTCGACGAACGCCTTAGCGTCGGCGTCCTTGGTGAGGTCGGCGGTGATTGCGACAACCGTCACGCCGTAAGCGTTCCTGATCTCTTCGGCAGTTTTCTCGAGCGGCTCCATACGGCGGGCGCAGATGGCAACATTGACGCCCTCCTTTGCCAGCGTCATGGCAATCGCCTTGCCTATACCTTCGCTGCCGCCGGTGACGAGAGCGCATTTGCCTTTGAGTTGGAGATCCATGTGCGTGTCCTTCTGAGGTTGGCGGAAGTGAAAACGAAAATTCTTAGGTCAATCAGCTTCCCCTAAGGCGCGGGGGTCGTTTCTCGGCAAAGGCCTTGCGGCCTTCGGCGTAGTCGGCGCTGGCGTCCGCCGCGGCATAGAACTGCTCGGCTTCAGCCAGGAGTTCGGCGTTGTTGGTGCTCAGCGCACGGATCGCAGCCTTGGCCGCCTTGATCGTCAGCGGCGCATTGCCCGCGATCTTCCTTGCAAGCTCACCGGCCAGCGATTCAATGTCAGCCTTCGGTGCGATGACATGCACCGCGCCCAGCGCGTGAGCGCGCATGGCAGGCAGACGATCGGCCGTAAACAGGACTTGCCGCGTCGCACCGGCGCCGAACACGCGAATGAAACGCGCGATGCCGCGCGGATCGTAGCCCAGACCGAGCTTGGCGGCGGGTACTGCGAAGAAGGCATCATCCGCAGCAACGCGCATGTCGCAACTCGCAGCAACGGATGACCCGGCACCCATGCAGCCGCCATAGATCAGGCCGATGGTCGGCTGCGGGATCGCCTCGATCGCCAGACAGGTATTCTCGACCAGATCGTCATAGGCCCGGGCATTGCCCTCGCCTGATCGAGCCGTGGCAAAGTCGGAAATGTCTGCGCCCGCGGAAAACATCAGGTCGCCCTCGCCGCGGATGACCACGACACGGATATCCTTGCGGGTGGCGACGTCGCCGGCAAAGGCGGCGATCTTGTTCCACATCGCCGTGGAGATCGCGTTACGTCGTGCCGGATTGGCCAGACGCAGCGTTGCGATGCCGTCCGCAATATCAATGACGATATCGCCGGGCGTGCTCATCGCTCAGGCCGCCGGCTTGTGCGACATCCAGCGACCGGACTCGGCCGCCGGGAAAAGCTCAGCCAGCGCTGCATTGAATGCCGCCGGCTCTTCGCTGGTGATGGTATGGCCGGCACGCGGCAATACCAGAAGACCTGCTGTCGGCACCGTACGCTTGAGAAAGATGCTGGGATCGAGGCACCAATCGTCCTCGTCGCCGACGATGATCAGCAGTGGCGGCGTGAATGTCTCGAGTTGCGGCTTCATCTCCCACAGCATCGGCCGCTTGGCCTGCAGCTCGCGCATGGTCAGCGCGTGCCCGACCGGAGAATGATCCGCCAGCATGCGCGCAAACTCGGCGAAACCACGCGGGTCCTTGTTCTTGTGCGTCTGACGCGTTGCACCATCGGCATAGCGCGCTGCAGCGGTCGGAAAATCGACTGTCTCGAACATTTTTGCGGTTTCGCGCGAGGCTGCACGGCCCTGCTCCACAAAGGCAGGATCGGGACTGGAGCCATAGCCGCAGCTTGCAGCGGTTACCGACAAACAGCGATCCGGATAGTGAATGCCGACATGCAGCGCCGTCGATGCGCCCATGGAATGACCGACGATATGCGCCTTGTCGATCTTCAGTGCATCCATCAGTGCGATGACGTCATCGCGTGCAATATCCTGGCCGTAACGCGCTGGATCGGTCGGTACATCCGATGGCGGATAACCGCGCTGGCTGTAGGTGACGCAACGATAAGAGCGCGAGAAGTAACGAAGCTGCGGCTCCCAGGTGCGGTAATCTCCCGCATACTCATGAACGAAAACCACAGGACTCCCGGTGCCGACTTCCTCATAATAGAGTTGCGTCCCGTCGGGCGTCGTCACGTGCGGCATCATCGCCTCCTGCAGCCAGAGCAGATTTCATTTGTACACAAACGAAATGCTAGTAGCGTTATTTCACGACTGCAAGAGGATTTAGTGGATTCAATTTTGGCATATCATTTGCTTACAAACAAATATCGCAACGCCGCATAAACCGATCGAAAAGCCACGCGCCACAACGTTTCTTGAGGAGATGTCATGACCGGTCTTTCGCGACGCGCCTTCACAATGGGCACGGCTGCTACGCTGATGAGCAGCGCGCTCGCAACAAATTCGCAGGCGCAGGTGCCGACAAAAATCCGCGTGGGTAGCCTGACACTTCCCGTCTTCGCGCCGATCATCATCAACATCATGAAGGCGCAGAAGTTCGATACCAAGAACGGTTTCGAGGCCGAAGTTCAGGTCTACCCTTCTTTCTCCTCTTATTATGCGGGCCTCGCCACCGGCGAAATCGACACGCTGATCGGCGGGCCCACCTACTTCCAGAAGCTGCGCCTCGAAGGCGTGCCGCTGCAAATCGTCGCAACAGGTGCCACGCTCGCCGATCTCGTCATCATCACCAAGGACCCGGCCATCAAGTCGCTGGCCGACCTGAAAGGCAAGCAACTCGCCGCCGATATGGGCAGCGGGCAATTCCAGATCCTGTCGATCTACGCGAAATCCAAAAAGATGGACCTCGCCAAGGACATGACATTGGTCAACGCGAACTTTGCTGTAGCGCGTGCGCAGCTTGCCGCCGGCCGCGTCGATGCCGCGATGATCATCGAGCCGATCGCCACCATGATGATGAAGGACGATCCGTCGCTGAAGATCATCTTCAACGCCAATGACGGATGGAAAGAGATTGCGGGCACCACCGGCTGGGAGCTGGTCTATGCCATGCGCGAGGATACCATCAAGAAAGCCCCGGATGCGCCGAAGAAGTTCGTCGCGGCGCTTGCGGACGTCACCAAATATCTGCGCAGCGATCTGGATGGTGCCGACAAGATCGCAGTCGAGACCGTGAAGCTGCCGCCCGGCATCTTGAAGGAAGCCGTGCTCGCCAAGCGCTGGGACTTCGACGCCAAGCCAGCCTGGGACGCAACCGAACGCAAGAGCATCTGGGATACGTTCGAGCGCGCCGTCGCCGCCGGCTTCCATCCAAAGCTGCCTGACGAAGCGATCATCTATGCCCCCTGACGAGCCGAGACCTGCCACGCCATTCGAGGAACCGATCTTCGAAAGGTCACCGCGAAGCCTGATGATCTCCAGCCTGCCGCGCGAGACGATCATATCGATCGTGCTCTTCGCAGCGGTCTGGCAGGTCATGTCCTATCTGGCACCGTCGCTGGGCATCCCCGCTTTCGCGATCCCGGGCCTCGGGCGTATTGCCGAAAGCCTGACCAAGATCACCCCGCTCGACGTCGCAGTGACGCTCGGCCGCGTACTGCTGTCGCTGGTCGTCTCCTTCGTCATCGGACTATTGGTGGCAGTGCTGATGTATCTGTCTGACAGCGTCGAGAAATATCTGCGCCCGATGGTCCGTATCCTGATGGCCGTACCAGTCGTCTCCTGGATCCTGTTCGCGGTATTGTGGTTCAAGGGCGTCGAATTCCGCATCGTCTTCGTGCTGGTCGTGGTCTGCGCCCCGGTCTTCACCGTCGATGCCCTCGACAACATGCGCGAGGTGTCGCGCGATCTGAAGCAGATGATCCGCTCCTTCCGGCCGACGCCATTGCAGTTCTTTCACAAGCTGATGCTGCCTGCGATCACGCCGGGGATCATCACGAGCTGGAAGATCACACTCAGCCTGGCCATCCGCGTCGTGACCATCGCCGAGCTGGTCGGCGCAGTGACCGGCATCGGGCATCAGCTCTCGGTGGCCCAGGAGTTGTTCTCCGTGGCCGACGTGTTTGCCTGGACGCTGGTGCTGGTCGTGCTGCTGTTCTTCCTCGAAGCATTGCTCGTCAGGCTTGAAACGCACGTATTGCGGTGGCGGGCATGACGGCAGCTTCAGCACCCATCGAGATCGCGCAGTTGCGCAAGATATTTCGCCAGACCACCTCCGGCCAGTCGATCACGGCCATCGATCAGTTGTCGCTGCGGATCGATCCCGGCGAACTCATCGCCATAGTCGGCAAGACCGGCTGCGGAAAGTCGACGCTGTTCGATCTGTTGATCGGGCTCGAACATCCCACCGCCGGCAGTATCACCATCGGCGGAAAAACACCCTATGACGACTTCAATGCCTTTCGCGGCAAGATAGCGACGATCTTCCAGCAGGATCGGCTGTTTCCGTGGCGCTCCGCGCTCGACAACGTCAAGCTCCCGCTCGAACTGATCGGCATCGCTGAAGACGTTCAGCAGGAGCGCGCGATGACCTGGCTGAAACGGCTGGGATTGGAAAAATTCGCTAACGCCTATCCGCGCGAACTTTCCGGCGGCATGCGCCAGCGTGTGGCGATTGCGCGCGCCTTTGCCGTACAGCCGGAGATCCTGTTGGCGGATGAATCTTTCAGCGCGTTAGATGAAGTCACCGCCAACGAGCTGCGCAAGACCTTCGTCGATCTGGCACGGGAGTTCAAATCGACCGCGATCCTGATTACGCATCAGCTCGAAGAGGCCATGGCGGTGGGCGACCGCATCGTCGTGTTCGGCAAGTCAGCGGCGCTTTTGGCGGACGTGCGAATGTCGGACTGGGATCGTGCGGACTATCCCCTGCTCCGCGAGGCGATCCAGAATACGCTGCAGGCAAACGTGCCAGATGCGAGACTGAGGCGCTAGACAACGATCCACCGACCTCTCCACGTCGTGCCCGGGCTTGTCCCGGGCATCCACGACTTGGCCGCTAGTCCAGACGGACGTGGGTGGCCGGGACAAGCCCGGCCATGACGGTGTGGACCTAAACTACATCACCCCATGATCGCCTTTGCGGCATTGCCCATGGCTTCCACCGAGGCATCGCCCGTATCTGTGAAGCACAGGATACGACACGGGCATGACTCAAGCCCATCATAGCGCCACGGGAATGCACCGATCAGGCAGCGCTGGTTCAGCATCAGTTCGATGTCGCCGCCGATATTCTCGGCATGCAACAAGCCTTCCTGGAACGCGTAATTGTGGAACGGAAACATGTCGGCAGTCACGTGGCGGCCCGAGAGCTTGTGATTATACTCAAACGTGCCGAAGAATTCCGCCGGCGTCTTGCCGTGCTTCTTGGTGAACTGCGCAGCGATGTCCGGTCGCATGTTGCGGATCGAGGTGTTCATCGAGTGATCGCAGGAGCCCGTGTCCATGCCGAACCACTTGATCTTCTTCTCCAGCATCCAGTGCAGCGTGTCGAGATTCGGACCGGGGTGATAGCAGAAGTACTTCACCAGATCCTGCTGCGCCTGACCTTCGTAATATTTGTGCCAGCCGGTGTGCAGGATCAGAATGTCACCTTCGCGAATATCCGCGCCGGACTTCTCAAGCATCTCCGGCGTGATGACCGCCCAGTCATGCATCTGGCTTGAGATGTCGACCACCACGCCGCGATTGAACAGGTAGTCCAGCGGCAGCGAGGCCATGTCGCCCTTGCGCCCGTCGGTGGCGTGCATCGCGCCGTCGAAATGGGTGCCGGCATGCAGCGCCGTCTCGATCCGCTGCGCCACGATCATCTGCGTCTGCAGGTTCTGCGCATAATACATCTTGTTGCCGGCATAGCCGACCCAGCCGGGCGTGTGGATGTTCATGACGTGGGAGAGATCGACGACTTTCATGGTGCTGTCCTTCATCGTTTCGGGGCGCCCACCGGCAGGTGGAAATCGTAAGCATGCAAACAATTCTGCGCAATGCCCCCAGATGCAGGATCAGGGCCAAAAACAGACGGACAAACGCTGGGCTGCCACGACAATCCTCGATTGTGAAAGCGCCGTTCAGCGCTTGCGTTGACATCGATAAACCCGGCGGATACGCCAATTTAATGAACTGCTGCAAAGACAGCGTCAGCGATGCGGCCACTGCCGTTTCGGTGCAGGTGCCACGATCAGGCACGTTACCAGGAGTGGCGTTGCCATGATGGATTTCGCCACCCGGGTCCACAACCACAACTACCGGCTTGATCCGATCATCCGGTCGCTGCTGGACACCGACTTCTACAAATTCCTGATGCATCAGTTCATCTGGATGCTTTATCCGAAGGTGCCCGTGACCTTCGGCCTGATCAACCGCACCAAGACCGTCCGCCTTGCCGAGATCATTCCGGAAGCGGTGCTGCGCGCGCAGCTCGATCATGCCCGCACGCTTTCATTCCGCGAGAACGAACTGATCTGGCTGGCCGGCAACCGCTTCTATGGCCGCCGCGACATTTTCCGTCCTGAATATATCGAATATCTGCGCAGCTTCAGGTTGCCTGACTACAAGCTTGAGACCATCGATGGTCAATATGTCCTCACCTTCGAAGGTGACTGGGCCGAAGTCACGATGTGGGAGATCTACGCCCTCGCCATCGTCAGCGAATTGCGATCGCGGATCGCCATGGCCACGCTGGACAAGTTCGAGCTGGATATTCTCTACGCCCAGACCAAGACCAAGATCTGGAACAAGATCAAGAAGCTGAAATCCTATCCGGACATGCGGCTCGCGGAATTCGGCACCCGTCGCCGCCACGGCTTCCTGTGGCAAGAATGGGTGACGGACGCGATGGCCAACGAGCTTGGCCGCAGCTTCGTCGGAACGTCGAACGCCCTGCTCGCCTTCAAGCATTCATTCGAAGCCATCGGCACCAATTCGCACGAACTGCCGATGGTGTTCGCCTGCCTCGCCGAAAACGACGACCAGCTGAAGACCGCGCAATATGACGTGCTGGCGAAATGGCAGGAGGTCTATGACGGCGAATTGCTGATCATTCTGCCCGATACGTTCGGCATGACGCAGTTCCTGCGCGACGCACCGCCCTGGGCCTCACAATGGACCGGCATGCGCATGGACAGCAAGGAGCCGGTTGCGGCGGGCGAAGAGATGATCGCCTGGTACGCTATGCGTGGCGAGGATCCGCGCAAGAAGCGCGCGATGTTCAGCGACGGCCTTGAGGTCGACCTGATGATCGATCTGCATCAGCGTTTCCGTGGGCGCATCCGCGAGAGCTTCGGCTGGGGCACCATGGCCACCAACGACTTCCGCGGCGCGCATCCGCGCGGGCTCGATTCACTCGACCCGATCAGCCTGGTCTGCAAGGTCACCTATGCCAACGGCCGCTCGGCGGTGAAGCTCTCGGACAATCCGGCCAAGACCACCGGCAGCAGCCCTGCAGAGATCGAACGCTATCTGCGCATCTTCGGCCGCGAGGGCGTCGCCGAACAGCCGGTGATCGTCTAGCCAGAACCGCAAACGCAAAAAAGCGCCGCCCGGTTTCCCGGACGGCGCTTTGTTTTTGTGTATAGATCGAAGCTGCTTACAGCAGGCCCGCTCCGCGTGCCCACTTGTACTTGGCACCAAGCACCTCGACCGGGAGTTCGGTCGAATAAGCGTAAGCCGGAATGCCGTTCTGGTAGAGATATTCGGCGGCTTCCTCGACTTCCACGTCGCCCGCGAGCGAAGCCACCATCGGCTTCTCGATGCCCTTGGCCTTCATCTCGTTCTTGATCTCGACCATGTTCTTCGCGAACACCATCGGCGGCGTCACGATCGTGTGCCAGTAGCCGAGGATCAGCGAGTGGATGCGATCATCGGTGAGGCCCAGCTTCACGGTGTTGACGTAGGTGATCGGCGGTTCGCCACCGGTGATGTCGACCGGGTTGCCGGCGGCGCCGAACGGCGGGATGAACTTGCGGAACGCCGCATCCAGATCCGGCGGCATCGCCATCAGCGACATGCCGTTATCGACCACCGCATCCGACAGCAGCACGCCCGACCCACCGGCACCGGTGATAATCAGCACGTTCTCGCCCTTCGGCGTCGGTAGCACGGGAATGCCACGCGCGAATTCGAGCAGCTGGCGCAGCGAGCGAGCGCGAATGACGCCCGACTGCTTCAGCACGTCCTCATAGATCTTGTCGTTGCCGGCAAGTGCGCCGGTATGCGACGAGGCGGCCTTGGCGCCCGCCGAGGTGCGGCCAGCCTTGAGAACGACGACCGGCTTGATCTTGGAGACGCGCTTGGCGGCTTCGGCGAAGGCGCGGCCATCCTTCAGATCTTCGCAGTGCTGCGCGATGATCGTGGTGTTCGGATCCTGCTCGAAAAAAGCGAGCAGATCGTCCTCGTCGATATCCGACTTGTTGCCGAGACCGACGATTGCCGACACGCCCATCTTGGCGGAGCGCGAGAAGCCGATGATCGCCATGCCGATGCCGCCGGACTGCGACGACAATGCCGCCGAACCCTTCACGTCATAGGCTGTACAGAAAGTCGCGCAGAGATTGGCCGGCGTATAATAGAAGCCATAGATATTCGGCCCCATCAGACGGACGTCATATTTCTTGCCGATTTCGACAATCTCTTCCTGCAGCGCAGGCTCGTTGGCTTCGGCAAAGCCCGACGGAATCAGCACCGCGCCCGGAATTTTCTTCTCGCCGCACTCGATCAGCGCGCCGGCCACAAACTTGGCGGGAATCGCGAATACCGCCGTGTCGATCACGCCCGGAACATCCTTGACGCTCTTATAGGCCTTGCGGCCCATGATCTCTTCGGCCTTCGGATGGATCGGGTAGATGTCGCCCTTGTAGCCACCGTTGATGAGGTTCTTCATCACCGAATTGCCGATCTTGCCGTCTTCGGCGGAGGCGCCGATCACGGCGACGGCCTTCGGCATCATGATGCGATTCATTGCCGTGACGATTTCGGCATTGGAGCGCGGCGCGGGGCGCGGTTTGTAGTCGAAATCGACGACGATGCGCACGTCGGCGGCAATCGCGTCTTTCTTGGTGGCGAAGACCGGGTTGAGATCGAGTTCGACCATTTCCGGGAAATCGCTGACGAGCTGCGATACCTTGACGATGATGTCAGCCAGCGCCTCGCGGTTGGCGGGATCGCCGCCGCGCACGCCGTGCAGCATCTCTGCGGCCTGAATGCCATCAAGCATCGACAGCGCGTCATCATTGGTTGCGGGCGCGAGACGGAAAGTGACGTCCTTCAGCACTTCGACGAGCACGCCGCCGAGGCCGAAGGCCACCAGCTTGCCGAACGAACCATCGGTGATCGAACCGATGATCACTTCGGTGCCGCCCATCAGCATCTGCTGAACCTGGATACCTTCTATCTTCGCATCGGCCTTGTACTTCTTGGCATTGGCCAGAATGGTGTCGTAAGCTTTCTGCGCGTCTTCGGCGGTCTTGACGCCGACAATGACACCGCCCGCTTCGGTCTTGTGGAGAATGTCCGGCGAGACGATCTTCATCACGACCGGGAAGCCCATGCCGCTTGCCATCTTGGCAGCGTCAGCGGCTGAGGTGGCCACGCCTTCTTTCGGCACGGGAATGCCGTATGCGTCACACACAAGCTTGCCCTCGGGGGCGGTCAGGCTGGTGCGCTTGTCGGCTTTGACCGCATCGAGAACTTTGCGGACGGCCTGTTTAGCCGATGGTGTTGCTTCTTTGACGGCAAGATTCGATTGGGACATGGCTTCCTCCTTCACGTCTTTTCCAATAGACGGATTGATGGCATTTGGTATGCCAGAAACTTGATTGTCAAGGCGCGTTGCAGCGCAAAATTGCTGAAATAGCTGTCATCTTGACATGCTGGCATCTGGTATGCCAAAAATTCTTGACGTTATTTCTGTGGTAGGACATCTCGACTGGAGATGATTCATGCCCACGCGAAAACAAACCAAGGCGCCGTCCGTCATGTCTGAAGCCGATATCGCGATCGTTCGGATTGCACCGGAGACCAGCTTCAAGACCAAGGCCTATGAAGCCTTGAAAGAAGCCATTCTTAAGATGGACATCTACACCTCGCCCGATCCGGTGATGCTTGACGAGCGTGCATTGTCGGAACGACTCGGTGTCAGCCGCACGCCTATCCGCGAAGCCATTGCGATGCTGGAACAGGATGGCTTCGTAAAGACTGTGCCACGCCGCGGCATCGTCGTTGTCAGAAAGACCAAGGTCGAGATCGTCGACATGATCCGCGCCTGGGCGGCGCTGGAAAGCATGGCTGCGCGTCTGATCACGACTACCGCACGCAAAAAAGATATCTCGGCGCTGCGCGACTTTTTCAAGGACTTCAACAAGGACCGTCTGCCACAGGACCACGTTGAGGAATATTCGAAAGCGAATATCGCTTTCCACCAGGCACTGATCTCGCTCAGCGAGTCGCCGGTGCTGGTCGATATGACCAACGATATTCTGCTGCATGTGCGTGGCTATCGTCAGCTGACGATCGGACGCACGGACCGTACCGCGACGTCCCTGCCCGAACATCTGGCCATCATTGAAGCGCTTGAGGAGCGCAACACCGAGCTCGCAGAAAAGCGCGCGCGCGATCACACGCTCGGTCTGGCTTCTTATGTCGAAGCCCACGGCCAGGAATTGTTTACGTAAGCGCCGTCTCGCGACGGTTCACCACTCCGCACCACGTCCAATTGAGCAACGACCAACAGTCACAAGAAAAGTCAGGGAGAGCGGGATGTCCGCAGTAGTCCAGAGCATCGATACCAACGCAGCCGCCGAGCAGGAATTGACCGATGGCTTCCATCTGATCATCGATGCACTCAAGCTCAATGGCCTCAACACGATCTATGGCGTGCCGGGCATTCCGATTACCGACTTCGGCCGCATGGCGCAGGCCGAGGGGATCCGGGTGCTGTCGTTCCGTCACGAACAGGCCGCCGGCTATGCCGCATCAATCGCGGGCTATCTCACCAAGAAGCCTGGCGTCTGCCTGACCGTGTCGGCCCCCGGCTTCCTCAACGGCCTTACGGCGCTGGCCCATGCCACCACCAACTGCTTCCCGATGATCCTGATCTCCGGCTCGTCCGAGCGTGAGATCGTCGATCTGCAGCAGGGCGACTACGAGGAAATGGATCAGCTCGCGATCGCCAAGCCGCTGTGTAAGGCCGCGTTCCGCGTGCTGCATGCGGCCGATATCGGTATCGGCCTCGCGCGCGCGATCCGCGCTGCGGTGTCCGGCCGTCCCGGCGGCGTCTATCTCGATCTGCCTGCCAAGCTGTTCGGTCAGGTGATGAATGCCGATGCAGGCAAGAAGTCGCTCGTGAAGGTGATCGACGCCGCGCCGGCGCAGATCCCTGCCCCGGATTCGATCAAGCGCGCACTCGAGGTGCTGAAATCGGCGAAGAAGCCGCTGATCATTCTCGGCAAAGGCGCCGCTTATGCGCAGGCCGACGATGCCGTGAAGGCGCTGGTCGAAACCTCAGGCATTCCGTTCCTGCCCATGAGCATGGCCAAGGGCCTTCTGCCTGACACCCATCCGCAGTGTGCGGGTGCTGCACGTTCGACGGTCCTGAAAGACAGCGACGTCGTCATGCTGATCGGCGCACGCCTCAACTGGCTGCTGTCGCACGGCAAGGGCAAGGCCTGGGGCAGCGCGCCCAAGAAGTTCATCCAGATCGACATCGAGCCGAAGGAAATGGATTCCAACGTCGAGATCGTCGCGCCCGTCGTTGGCGATATCGGCTCCTGCGTCACTGCTTTGCTCGATGGCATGGGCAAGAGCTGGCAGAAGGCATCGTCCGACTGGACATCAGCAGTCACCACGAAGCGCGACGAGAACGTCGCGAAGATGGCACCGAAGCTGATGAACAACAATTCGCCGATGGATTACCACGGCGCGCTTGGTGTTCTGCGCACCATCATCGCCGAGCGTCCGGATGCGATGCTCGTCAACGAAGGTGCCAACACGCTCGACCTCGCCCGCGGCATCGTCGACATGTATCAGCCGCGCAAGCGCATCGATGTCGGCACCTGGGGCATCATGGGCATCGGCATGGGTTATTGCATCGCTGCGGCCGTCGAGACCGGCAAGCCGGTCCTCGCGATCGAAGGCGACAGCGCCTTCGGTTTCTCCGGCATGGAGGTGGAGACGATCTGCCGCTACAATCTGCCGGTCTGCATCGTTGTCTTCAACAATGACGGCATCTATCGCGGCACCGACGTGAATCCGACCGGCGGTTCCGACGTGGCACCGACGGTGTTCGTCAAGGGCTCGCGCTACGACAAGATGATGGAAGCCTTCGGCGGCATCGGCGTGAACGCAACCTCGCCCGACGAACTCAAGCGCGCCGTCAATGCGGCGATGGATTCCGGCAAGCCGACGCTCATCAATGCGGTGATCGATCCGGCGGCCGGCAGCGAGAGCGGCCGTATCGGCAACCTCAATCCGCAGAGCGTGCTCAGCAAGAAGAAATAACACCGCATCCGGCGGGGTCGCGAGACCCCGCCTCCTTTTCTCATATGCCGAGGCGGCAAAACTAGTTTACGGGAGCAAAACAATGACACAGGCGCTCAAAGGCGTTCGCATTCTGGACTTCACCCACGTTCAATCTGGCCCGACCTGCACGCAGTTGCTGGCATGGTTCGGCGCCGATGTGATCAAGGTCGAACGCCCCGGCGTTGGCGACATCACCCGCGGCCAATTGCAGGACGTGCCGAATGTGGACAGCCTGTATTTCACCATGCTGAACCACAACAAGCGTTCGATCACCCTCGACACCAAGAACCCGAAGGGTAAGGAAGTCCTCACCGCGCTGATGAAAGAGTGCGATGTTCTCGTCGAGAACTTCGGACCCGGCGTGCTCGACCGCATGGGCTTCCCGTTCGAAAAGATTCAGCAGATCAACCCGAAGATGATCGTCGCCTCGATCAAGGGGTTTGGTCCTGGTCCCTATGAGGACTGCAAGGTCTATGAGAACGTCGCGCAGTGCACCGGCGGCGCAGCTTCCACCACCGGCTTCCGCGACGGCCTGCCGCTCGTCACCGGCGCACAGATCGGCGATAGCGGCACTGGCCTGCATCTCGCACTCGGCATCGTCACCGCGCTCTATCAGCGCACGCAAACCGGCAAGGGCCAGAAGGTCACCGCCGCGATGCAGGACGGCGTGCTCAACCTGTCGCGCGTCAAGCTGCGCGACCAGCAGCGCCTCGCTCACGGTCCACTCAAGGAATACAGCCAGTTCGGCGAAGGCATTCCGTTCGGCGATGCCGTGCCCCGCGCCGGCAACGACTCCGGCGGTGGTCAGCCCGGCCGCATCCTGAAGTGCAAGGGCTGGGAAACCGACCCGAACGCCTACATCTACTTCATCACTCAGGCGCCGGTGTGGGAGAAGATCTGCGACGTGATCGGCGAACCGACCTGGAAGACCGACCCGGCCTATGCCAAGCCGGCGGTGCGCCTGCCCAAGCTCAACGCGATCTTCGCGCGCATCGAACAGTGGACGATGACCAAGACCAAGTTCGAGGCGATGGAAATCCTCAACCAGGACGACATCCCGTGCGGCCCGATCCTGTCCATGAAGGAACTGGCCGAAGACCAGTCATTGCGTGCGACCGGCACCGTGGTCGAGGTCGATCACCCCGAGCGCGGCAAGTATCTGTCAGTTGGTAATCCGATTAAGCTATCGGAAAGCCCCACCGAAGTGACCCGCTCGCCCCTGCTCGGCGAACATACCGACGAAATCCTCAAGCAGGTGCTGGGCTTCAGCGATCATCAAGTGGCCGAAATCCACGATTCAGGCGCGCTCGACCCGCCGCGCAAGGTTGCCGCTGAGTAATTTCGCCAGTTATTTCAAATAATTACATGCGAAAGGCCGCCGATTGGCGGCCTTTTTCATTTACGGTGATCCAAGCGGAACTTTAATAAGAAAATCAAATCGATCTATATCGCACTGCAAAATCCTCATGCTGCTATGCAAACAAGACAATTGTCCTTGGCATCTGGTATACGTAAATTGATCCCAGATGATGAGGCGCCAAGACGCGGCGGCCTCCAGCAAAGGATCAGATCAATGTCGAAGACTGCTTCTCTCGACCTCACCACATCCACCAGCTTCTTCGCTCGTTTCATGGCCTCGCTCGATCGCGCGCTGATGGCCAGCGCACGCATCTCGGCCCGCAACGGCGACCTGCCCCGCTTCGGCCTGTAAGGCTGCGACGTCACTACTTTTGCGCGGCCAGCCCGCGCAAAATTCTCTGCGTTCCTCCCGACGATGGCCCCGGATTTCCGGGGCCATTTTTTTGTTTGTGTAGTTGCATCGCAGCGACGTCTCGCGTTCCCTGCGACATTTCAGCCTCCCCGGCTTTTAACGGCTCTAATCGCTTGCCGCTTGGCATATCGCATACCAAAATGCGCGAACGGTAATGCTTCACGTCTGAATAGAAAGCATACCTGGGGAGGACAAAGGCTGCGCTGCCTTCGCGGGCACGCGATGCCGTATGCGCAATGACAGAGCGATCCAGACCCACTCATCCTTTTTGCGGGCGAGCCGCTTCGATGCTCGACAGTCTGACGTGCGCATATGGCGCATGCAAGGGCGCGTTTGAACACCTGCAGTCAGGACATTCGAAGGAAGACCCGACCACGCACTGACGATTTCAAAGTCGACGAACGATCGACGCTATCAAAACGAATGGGAGAGAAACAATGAAACGCCTAGGTTCATGTCTCACGCTGGCCGCCGCTGCATCAATTCTCTGCCTGGGAGCGTCTCTCCCGGCATCTGCTGCATGGGAGCCGACGCGCCCCGTCGAATTGATCGTTCCCGCGGGCACCGGCGGCGGCGCCGATCAGATGGCGCGCACCATTCAGGGCATCATCACCAAGCACAGTCTGATGAAACAGCCGCTTGTCGTCATCAACAAGTCGGGAGGCGCGGGCGGCGAAGGTTTCCTCGACGTGAAGTCGGCGAACAACAATCCGCACAAGATCATCATCACGTTGTCGAACCTGTTCACGACACCGCTCGCCACCGGCATTCCCTTCAACTGGAAGGATCTCACCCCGGTCGCGATGCTGGCGCTCGACGAGTTCGTGCTGTGGGTGAATGCCGACAAACCGTACAAGACGGTGAAGGACTATATCGATGCTGTGAAGGCCGCACCGGCCGGCACGATCAAGATGGGCGGCACCGGCTCGAAACAGGAAGACCAGATCATCACGGTCGCGGTCGAGAAAGCGATCGGCAGCAAGTTCACTTACATCCCTTACAAGGGCGGCGGTGAAGTCGCAGTGCAGCTCGTTGGCCAGCATGTCGATTCAACCGTGAACAATCCGATCGAGGCAGTCGCGCAATGGCGCGGCGGCAAGGTGCGTCCGCTCTGCGTCTTCGACAGCAAGCCGATGGCCTATGACGAACAGGTTGCCGACGGCAAGGGCTGGAAGGACATTCCGACCTGCAAGTCGCAGGGGCTCGACATCGAATATGTGATGCTGCGCGGCATCTTCATGGGGCCGAAAGCAACCAAGGATCAGATCGACTATTATGTCGAACTGTTCAAGAAGGTCCGCGCGACGCCCGAGTGGCAGGACCTGATGAAGAGCGGCGCCTTCAACACGACCTTCATGACCGGCGGTGAATATGCCAGCTGGGTTGGCACCGAAGAGAAGCGCCACGAGACGCTGATGAAGGAAGCCGGCTTCCTCGCGCAAGGCAACTGACGCAGGCGCCATGACGCCGGACCTGATCGCACATCAGGTCCGGCACATGCAACACGCTGATCGACGCTGATCTCTCACACAGAGTTTTCCATGACCACGCAGCAATCTCACAACGCAGGCCCATCTCACAAATCGGTCGAAGCCGGCGTCACCACAGTCATCGGCCTGTTCGGCGCCATCGTCGTCTATGGCAGCGTCAAGGCCGGCATCAACTGGGGCGCAGAGGGACCGAAAGCCGGATTCTTCCCGTTCTATATCGGGCTGTTCATTATCATCTCCAGCCTTGTCAATATTTGGAACACGCTGCGCGAGGACGACGGCAGCCTTTTCGCCGAATGGGGCCAGTTGCGCCAGGTTTTCAGCGTCGTCATTCCCACCGGCATCTATGTCGGCGTCCTGCCGTTCATCGGACTCTACGTGTCGTCGATGATCTTCATCGCATGGTTCATGCGCTGGCTCGGCAAATATGAGTGGCCGATCATCGCCGCTATCTCTCTTGGCATGCCTGTCGTTACCTACCTGATCTTCGAACGCTGGTTTCTCGTGCCGCTCCCCAAAGGACCGCTTGAGGATCTGCTCGGTCTCTGATTTCCGCGATCTTTAATTCCGTTGCGTCTGCCGGTCTCTTTCTGAGGACTACTCGAAATGGAAGAAATTGCTAATCTGTTCCAGGGCTTTGCGGTCGCGCTGCAGCCATTCAACATCGCGGTGATGGTGCTCGGCATCGTGCTTGGCGTCATCATCGGCGTGCTGCCCGGCCTTGGCGGCGCCAATGGCGTTGCGATCCTGCTGCCCCTCACCTTCAGCATGCCGCCGACATCGGCCATCATCATGCTGTCCTGCATCTATTGGGGCGCATTGTTCGGAGGTGCGATCACCTCGATCCTGTTCAACATCCCCGGAGAGCCATGGTCGGTCGCCACGACATTCGACGGCTATCCGATGGCCCAGCAGGGCAAGGCTGCCGAAGCACTGACCGCCGCCTTCACGTCCTCTTTCGTTGGTGCGCTGTTCGCCGTCGTCATGATCACCCTGGTCGCGCCGCTGGTCGCAGGCTTCGCCTTACGATTCGGACCCGCGGAAAAATTCGCGGTCTATTTCCTGGCGTTCTGCAGTTTCGTCGGGCTGAGTAAGGAGCCCCCTTTCAAGACCATTGCGGCGATGATGATCGGTTTTGCCCTCGCCGCGGTCGGCCTCGATTCCATTACCGGACAACTGCGACTCACGTTTGGCTCGACCGAACTTCTCAATGGCTTCGACTTCCTGATCGCAGTCATCGGCCTGTTCGGCCTCGGCGAAATCTTCCTCACCATGGAGGAAGGACTGCGCTTCCAGGGCGGCAAGGCGAAGATCGATCTTCGCGTCGTGCTCCGTACCTGGATGAGCTTGCCGCAATACTGGATGACCTCGCTGCGCTCCTGCGTCATCGGCTGCTGGATGGGTGTTACGCCCGCAGGCGCTACACCCGCGTCGTTCATGAGTTACGGGATCGCCAAGCGCGTCTCCAAGAACGGCAACAATTTCGGCAAAGGCGAGATCGAAGGCGTCATCGCTCCGGAAACGGCCGCGCATGCCGCCGGTACCGCAGCCCTGCTTCCGATGCTGTCACTCGGCGTCCCCGGTTCGCCAACTGCCGCTGTGCTTCTTGGTGGTCTGCTGATCTGGGGCCTGCAGCCTGGTCCGATGCTATTCGTCGAGCAGAAGGAGTTCGTCTGGGGCCTGATCGCCTCGATGTATCTCGGCAACCTCGTCGGCCTGATCATCGTGCTGACCTGCGTACCGATCTTCGCAGCAATCCTGCGGGTTCCATTCAGCATCATCGCACCTCTTATCCTGGTGCTCTGTGCGATCGGAGCTTACTCCGTCCACAACTCGACCTTCGACGTGGTGATGATGCTGGTATTCGGAATCATCGGTTACGCACTGAAGAAGTGTAACTATCCCCTCGCCCCGCTGGTGCTGGCCATTGTGCTTGGCGACAAGGCCGAGGAAGCCTTCCGTCAGTCGCTGCTGGGGTCGCAGGGATCGCTCGGGATCTTCTTCTCGAACACACTGGTCAGCAGCATCATGATCCTCGGCCTGATCGCGCTGTTCTGGTCGGTGATCCAGAACGGCTTCACCCGGCTGCGTACTCGCACTGCAGCAGCGTAAGTAACGATACAAATAACTGTTCAAACCCAAAAGCCGGCGGTCTGGACCGCCGGCTTTGTGCTGTCTTGTAGTATCGCAGTACAGCATTCAGTCATGCGAAACTTGCAGCGGCAAATTGGCAAGATTTCGCTTGTTAGTTGGCATATCATATACCAAACTATCCTTCGCAGCTGTCGAGCTCTCAATAGAACAGCGCTTTAGGAGGAACTATGACTGATGCAGTTCACGGGGTGGCGCCAGCTGCCGCACGTGTCAGCGATGCCTACCGCTGGACACAACTCGCCATCGGCGTTGGCGCGATGGTGATGATCGCCAACTATCAATACGGCTGGACCTTCTTCGTCCCCGACATCCAGAAGAAGTTCGGCTGGGATCGTGCGTCGATCCAGTGGGCCTTCACCCTCTTCGTTCTGTTCGAGACCTGGCTGGTGCCGGTCGAAGGATGGTTCGTCGATAAATACGGCCCGAAGCTCGTCGTCCTTATCGGCGGCATCCTCTGCGGCATCGGCTGGGCGATCAATGCACAGGCGGAAACGCTCAACGGCTTCTATCTCGGCATGATCGTTGCGGGCATCGGCGCTGGCGGCGTCTACGGCACCTGCGTCGGCAATGCCCTGAAGTGGTTTCCTGACAAGCGCGGCCTCGCGGCTGGCATCACCGCCGCAGGCTTTGGTGCCGGCTCCGCCCTCACGGTCGCGCCGATCCAGGCCATGATCCAGGATTCCGGCTTCCAGACCGCATTTCTGTATTTCGGTCTCGGGCAAGGCATCATCATCGTGATCCTCTCCTTCTTCCTGTTCGCGCCAAAGGCTGGACAGGTACCGGCGGTCACGCAGAACGCCAACGTGATCCAGACCCGCCGTAACTACGCGCCGACAGAAGTCATCCGTCATCCGATCTTCTGGCTGATGTACTTCATGTTCGTGATCGTCGGTGCCGGCGGCCTGATGGTGACGGCCAACCTGAAGCCCATTGCGGCCGACTGGAAGATCGACAACGTACCCGTCACGCTCATGGCCATGACGATGACGGCGGTCACCTTCGCAGCCACCATCGACCGCGTACTCAACGGCCTGACACGTCCGTTCTTCGGCTGGATCTCCGACATGATCGGCCGCGAGAACACGATGTTCATCGCCTTCGGCATGGAAGGCGTCGGCATCTGGGCGCTGTATATGTGGGGTCACGATCCGCTGTGGTTCGTGTTGTTGTCGGGCTTTGTATTCTTCGCCTGGGGTGAGATCTATTCGCTCTTCCCATCGACCTGCACCGACACCTTCGGCTCCAAGTTCGCAACGACCAATGCCGGCCTGCTCTATACGGCAAAGGGGACGGCAGCACTTCTGGTGCCGGTCGCGAACTATATGCAGCAGTCGTCGGGCACGTGGGACAGCGTGTTCCTGATCGCCGCCGGTGCCAATATCCTGGCATCACTCCTCGCGATCGCGGTGCTGAAGCCTTGGCGTAAGGTCGTCGTCAGCAAGGCGCTGGCGACCTAAAAACGCAAAAAGCCTCAAGAAAACAACGCGCTCAGCCCCGGCTGGGCGCGTTTTGCGTGGGCGATGCGCCGCTCGCCAAGGCGTGATCACCTTCACGCAACAATCGGCCAAGACCACCTTGCATCGTGGAATATAATATACCAGTCTCCGACCAAGCGACGCCTGCGGCAATACGCCACAACCTTAGCGACACCACGCCGCAAGGGAAAAAGCGCGCATCGGAGGAAACACGATGGCTCAACCAGACTTCACCACCGCGTCCAACCCACGCGGCAGCTTCCGCTGGATTCAACTCGTGATGGGCATCGTCTGCATGGCGATGATCGCCAATCTGCAATACGGATGGACGCTGTTCGTCGATCCCATCGACGCCAAATATCACTGGGGTCGCGCCGCGATCCAGCTTGCCTTCACCCTGTTCGTCGTCGTCGAAACCTGGCTGGTGCCGGTCGAAGCGTGGTTCGTCGACAAATACGGTCCCCGCGTCGTCATCATGTTCGGCGGAGCCATGATCAGCCTCGCCTGGGTGCTGAACTCCTATGCGGACTCACTGGTGATGCTTTACGCCGGCGCCGTCGTCGGCGGCATCGGCGCCGGTTCGGTCTACGGCACCTGCGTCGGCAATGCTCTGAAGTGGTTTCCCGATCGCCGCGGCCTCGCTGCGGGCGCCACGGCGGCAGGCTTCGGCGCTGGCGCTGCGATCACCGTCGTGCCGATCGCGCATATGATAGCCGAGAGCGGCTATCAACATGCGTTCTTCACCTTCGGCATTGGCCAGGGCGTGATCGTGTTCATGCTCGCCTTCTTCATGCGTCCGCCTGGGCAGGCCGTGCCGGTAACGAGGAAACAACTCAATCTGCCGCAGACAAAGACGGATTTCACGCCGCCGCAAGTCCTGCGCAGCCCGATCTTCTGGGTCATGTATCTGGTCTTCGTGATGGTCGCCGCCGGTGGCTTGATGACCGCAGCGCAGATCGCGCCCATCGCGCATGACTACAATATTGCGAATTCTCCGGTGACATTGGCCGGCTTCCAGATGGCAGCACTGACCTTCGCCATCTCGCTCGATCGCATCTTTGACGGGTTCGGCCGCCCGCTCTTCGGTTGGTTGTCGGATCAGATCGGTCGTGAACACACCATGTTCATCGCCTTCGGCACCGCCGCGCTGATGCTGCTGACGCTGTCGGCCTATGGCCACAACCCACTCGTCTTCGTACTGGCGACTGCGGTCTATTTCGGCGTGTTCGGTGAGATCTACAGTTTGTTCCCGGCAACATCAGGCGATACGTTCGGTGCCAAATATGCCGCGACGAATAACGGCATGCTCTACACCGCAAAGGGCACGGCGGCATTGTTGGTACCGCTCGCGAGCCTGATTGCAGCGAGCTATGGATGGCAGGCCGTGTTTGTGATCGCCGTTGCACTCAATGCCACGGCTGCGTTGCTCGCTTTGTTCGTTATCAAGCCGATGCGGCGTGCATTCATTCTGGGAAGCGAGCCTGCCGTAACGGAAGCCGCGGCGCACAGCGCCAAGACCGCCTGATCAATGGAAGCTCGTTCAAGATTTCAGGGGCGCACGCGAGTGCGCCCCTTTTTTCATGCCCAACTGGCATACCAGAGTTCCGACTGGATTCGCTGGTGCGATAGAAGCACGGCGAAAAACACGCGCCACGCAGCAATAAACGTCAGAAACACTGACTCTCTTTCTTGACCACCGGGCTTCGATATCCTCGTTTCCGCGTTGACAACTGGCATACCGTATACCAATCTTGCGCCTACAAGATCGATCCTCAGCCGATCAGCCAAGGGAGGTTATTGCCATGCAAGTCGGAGATATCCTGCGTAGGAAGAGCACCCGTATCGCCACTGTCCGCATGAACGAGACCGTCGCCATCGCGGCGCAATTGCTCCGGACGGGCAATATCAGCGCACTGGTCGTGAAGGACGTGTGCCGCACCGAGGGCAACACCGCGGTCGGCATGTTCTCGGAACGCGACGTGGTGCGCGCGATCGCCGAACACGGCGCCGCCGGCGTCAATCGCAAGGTCTCGGATATGATCTCGGTCCAGGAATTGATTTCCTGCCACTCGACCGACACGCTCGAACATGTGCGACACCTGATGAACAAGCATCACATTCGGCACGTCCCGGTCATCGACGATCACACGCTGATCGGCGTGATCAGCATCCGCGACATCAGCAGGGCGCTCGATCATGAGGATGCACCGCAAGCGCATGCAGCGGTCGCCTGAGGCCTAGCCTCAAGCTCACTTCGCGTTTCCATACCGGTATCGACACGGACCGCCAGCGGTCCGTGATGCCAGTTCTTTTGCCTTGTCCGCGCTGCACGCGATCGAGATCCTTCAATCGCCGAACAGCTTGTCCGGCGTCAGCGGCAGATCGCGGACGCGTTTTCCGGTCGCGTTGAACACCGCATTGGCGATGGCGGCGGCAACACCGGCGATGCCGATCTCGCCGATCCCGCGCGCGCCCATCGGCGTGCGAGGGTCCGGAATGTCGGTCCACAACACGTCGATCTCCGGCACGTCGAGATGCACGGGCACGTGATAGTCCGTCATCGACGCACTCATGATCCGCCCGTTACGTTTGTCGAGTAGCGTCTCTTCGGTGAGCGCCATACCAAGCCCCATGATCATGCCGCCGCGAAACTGGCTGGTCGCCGTCTTGGGATTGAGGATGCGGCCGCAATCGAACGCTCCAACAAGACGGGTGACCCGGACCTCGCCGGTCACCTCGCTAACGCGGAGTTCACAAAAGATGGCCGATCGGCTGTGCATGGAGAATTTCAGGATTTCGAGCGGTGCCCCGCTCTCTCCCATCGCGCTGATCTCGCTGCGCGACGCGCGCTCGAGGATCGACGCGAAGCTCTCGTAGCGCGATGGCTCGCCGACCTTGCGCAGGCCGTGATTGGCGAATTCGATCTCGTTCGCCCGCAATCCCGCCAGCGGCGTGTCGTTACCAGCCAGCCGCAGCAGATCTCCGGCCAGTTTCACGCTGGCCGCGTTGATCGCAGCGCCGAGCGAAGCTGTCTGCGATGAGCCGCCCGCAAAGCTGCCGAAAGGCAGATCGGTGTCGCCAATCCGCACGGTGACGTGATCGAGCGGCAAACCGAGACGATCCGCAGCATGCTGTCGCTGCACCGTCGCAGTGCCCATGCCCATCTCATGCGCGGCACTCGACACCGTGGCGTGGCCATTGCTGTCGATCGTGATCCGCGCCGACATGCCGGGCATGCGCACATAGGGGAAAGAGCCGGTGGCACAGCCCATGCCGATCAGCCATTCGCCGTCCTGACGCGACTTTGGTGTCGCCGCGCGGCGATCCCAACCGAACTTTTTCGCGCCGAGCTCATAGGCCAGCGTCAGGTCACTTTGGGAATGCGGCGCACCGCTGACCGGATCGGTATCGCCGATATTGCGCAGCCTCAATGCGATCGGATCGATGCCGAGATCATGCGCGAGCTCGTCCATCGCGCTCTCGATGGCAAAGGTGCCGACCGCCTCGCCGGGCGCGCGCATGAATGTGTTGGCCAGCAGATCGAGATCGAGCGTGTGCTGCACGATATCGTAGCTCTCCGATTCATAAAGCGAGCGGCCTGACAGGGTGAAGGCCTCGTCGCAGACGCTATGCGGGGGTTTGACGGAGAAACCTTGATGCAACAGTGCCTTCAGCTTTCCGGTCGCATCGGCGGCCAGCGCCACGCGCTGCTCGGTCTGGCTCCGGCCGCCGATCAATCGATGCATGCTGGCACGCGACAATGCGATCCGCACCGGCCGGCCCGCGAGTTTCGATGCTGCAGCGCCCAGGATCTGGTGATCCCACAGCGCCTTGCCACCGAAAGCGCCGCCGACGAAGGGGGAGCTGACAAAGACCTGCGTATCCTTGATGCCGAACACTTTGGCGAGCGAACCCGCGGTGCCATTGAGCATCTGCGTCGCGTCATGCACGATCAGGCGGTCGCCTTGCCAGGTAATCGTCGCGGCATTGGGCTCGATCGGATTGTGATTATGCCAGGGCGTCCGATAGACCGCATCGACACTGCCCGCAGCGTTTCGAAATGCCGCGTCCGTATCGCCGCGCTTCAGCCGGTTGCGTTCGATCATCAGCGAGTCCGGCGTCGTCGCGTCAGCCTTGGCATCCTCGAACCGGGTGCGTGCGGCAGCTTGCTCGTAACGAACCACAATAAGCGACGCTGCATGATCCGCCTGCTCCTGGGTCTCGGCCAGCACCAGCGCTACCGTCTGCCCATTCCAGCGGATGTCTGCATCCTGCATGATCGGGAGAATGTTGTTTCCTGCGGCCTTGAGGTTGGTCATGCCGATCGGCGGCGGCAACGCCAGTTTCGGCGCATTGCGATGGGTCATCACCAACACCACGCCCGGTGCGGCTTCCGCGGCAGCAAGATCGAGTTCGGTGATCTTGCCGCGCGCGATGGTCGAATGCACGCAGGCTGCATAGACCAGCCCGTCCATTCGCACTTCCGCAGCAAAGCGTGCAACGCCCTGCACTTTGTCGGGACCATCGACCCGCGACTGCTGCGTGCCGAGGGTGACGCGCTTATCGATCAGCGGATCGCGCGTGCCGCCCGGCAGCCAGCTCGATGGCACATACCCCATCGCCGTGCGAACACCACCGACGATCGCATTTTGCAGCTTGCTCATGCGCCTGCTCCTGTCAGATCGCCGAGAACAGCGGCCATGGTTCGCTTTGCGAGTTCGATCTTGAAGGCGTTGGCTTCAGTGGGTTTAGCCGCAGCGAGTTCGACATCGGCGGCCCGCAGGAAGTTCTCCCGGGTCGGCGCCTCGCCGCGCAGGACGTCTTCGGCCTGCACAGCGCGCCATGGCTTTGCGGCGACACCGCCCAGAGCAATCCGTACGTCCCTGATCCGGCCGTCGGCGACATCCAGCCCGGCTGCGACGGACACCAGCGCGAAAGCGTAGCTCGAGCGATCGCGGACCTTGCGATAGCGAGAATTGGCTGCGGCAGCGCTGGGGGATATCGCGATTGCGGTGATGAGCTCGCTTGGCCGCAAAACGGTCTCGATGTGCGGCGTCGTCCCCGGCAGTTGATGGAAATCCAGCAGCGGCACGCTGCGTGGGCCCATTGGGCCATCAAGATGCACGATTGCATCCAGCGCCGCGAGCGCCACGCACATGTCCGACGGAAGCGTCGCGATACAATGCTCGGAAGTGCCGAGGATCGCATGATTGCGGCTGAGGCCGTCGATGGCATCGCAGCCGGCTCCGGGCTCACGTTTATTGCATCGTGATCCCGCAGCATCGTAAAAATACGAGCAGCGCGTTCGTTGCATCAGGTTGCCGCCGACGGTGGCCATGTTGCGGATCTGCGCCGACGCACCGGCCAGCAGTGCGCGGGACAGCATCGGATACTGCGCGCGCACGACCGGATGCGCGGCCACCGCGCTGTTGCGAGCGGTGGCGCCGATGATCAGGCCGCCTTCGGAGGTCACATCGATAGTAGCAGGCAGTCGGCTGACATCGACCAGCGCCGCGGGCGCTTCGATATTCTGCCGCATCAGATCGACGAGATTGGTGCCACCGCCGAGAAAGCGGCAGTGCCCGGCGGCGGCGAGCGACAGGGCTTCAGTCTGGTCGGCGGCGCGCCTATAATCGAACGGCGTCATGCGGCGTCTCCAACCAGCTGTTCTTCGATCGCTTCGACAATGCCGTGATGGGCACCACAGCGGCACAGATTGCCGCTCATGCGCTCGCGGATTTCCTCGCGGGTGGTGCTGCCCTGCCCCGCAACGAGATCGGCGGTGACATAACTGGGATCGCCGCGGCGCATCTCGCCGAGCATCGCGACCGCCGAGCAGATCTGCCCGGGCGTACAATAGCCGCACTGCAAGCCATCGTGCTCGATGAATGCGCGCTGCAGGGGATGCATGTCACCCTGCTTGCTCAGGCCTTCGATGGTGGTCACTACGCGCCCGTCCGCCTGCACGGCAAGTGTCAGACAGGACAGCACTCGCTCGCCATCGAGAATGACGGTGCAGGCGCCGCAGGCGCCCTGATTGCAGCCCAGCTTGGTGCCGGTCAGGCCGATCCGTTCACGCAGAAGGTCGAGCAGCGAAACCCGGGGATCGGCGGGCAACGAGTAGTCCGTACCATTGATGGCGATGGCCATGAGCGCCTCCGTGAGGAACCGGCTTACGGCCGGCGGCACGCTCAAGATAGTACGAACTTCGTAATGTTCAAGTTTCGTTGTCGGCGATTTTTTCCGTCAACCGGATCAATTCGTTACGCTCGATCGGGTCGAGTGACCGCAGCATCATCTGACAGGCCGCGCGATAGCCGGCGACCTGTTCTTCCACCACCTGCTTGCCCTTCTCGGTCGCGGTCAACGCCACGGACCGGCGATTGTCTTCGGGCCGGCGACGCTCGACCAGGGCCTTTTTGACGAGCCGGTCGATGGCAGAGGACATGGTGGTCATAGCGACATTGAGATAGCGGGCGACGTCGCCTATCAGGCAGCCGGGATTGTCACCGACAAACACCAGCGTCTGCGCGTCGAGCGCATTGAGCGCGTTGTCGGCGGCAGCGGCTGCCTCCGCGACTTTGAATTTGCGCGTGAAACGTTCAAAAGCGCGCGTGAGTTGTTCGATCTGTTGCGGGGTCGGCTCGGTCATGCGCGGGAGAAAAGCATGTTCGCGCCGCGAGTTCCAGCGATCACGACGGCACGCCCCACGCATCAGACCTGCATCGGCGGCGCATGGGGCCGTATCCCGTGGCGGTAGACATTGCTGCGCCCCACCGGCATCCTTCGCCCCGAACAAGCAAGAACCATTCGGCGCCAAGCGCGTCTCCGGGGAAACAAGAGGACCAATCATGATCAAGACGCGCTTCACCGAGCTCGTGGGTGTCGAACACCCGATCGTCCAGGGCGGCATGCAGTGGGTCGGCCGCGCCGAGCTCGTCGCCGCAGTGGCCAATGCCGGCGCGCTCGGCCTGATCACCGCACTGACCCAGCCGACGCCGGAAGACCTCACCAAGGAAATCGCGCGCTGCCGCGACATGACCGACAAGCCGTTCGGCGTGAACCTGACCATTCTGCCAACCATCAAGCCGCCACCCTATGCGGAATATCGCCAGGCCATCATCGAGGCCGGCATCAAGGTGGTCGAGACTGCCGGCAACAAGCCGCAGGAACACGTCACCGAATTCAAGAAGCACGGCATCAAGGTCATCCATAAATGCACCAGCGTGCGCCACGGCCTCTCCGCCGAGCGGATGGGCGTCGATGCGATCTCCATCGACGGCTTCGAATGCGCCGGCCATCCCGGTGAGGACGACACCCCCGGCCTGATCCTGATTCCGGCCGCGGCCGACAAGATCAAGATCCCGATGATCGCCTCGGGCGGCTTCGGCGACGGCCGCGGCCTTGTCGCCGCGCTGGCGCTTGGTGCCGAGGGCATCAACATGGGCACCCGCTTCATGTGCACCAAGGAAAGCCCGATCCATCAGCTGGTGAAGGAACGCATCGTTGCCAATGACGAACGCGAGACCGACCTGATCTTCCGCACCATGCGCAACACCTCGCGCGTCGCCAGGAACGCGGTGAGCAAACAGGTCGTCGCCATGGAGAAGGAAGGCGCCACTTTCGAACAGATCAAGGAACTCGTCGCCGGTGCCCGCGGCAAGCTGGTCTATTCGCACGGCGACGCCGAAGATGGCATCTGGTCGGCCGGCCAGGTCCAGGGCCTGATCCACGACATCCCGAGCTGCCAGGAACTCGTGTCGCGCATCATGCATGATGCCGAGACGATTATCCGCGCACGCTTCGAAGCCATGCTTGATGGCAGCCAGCGCCAGGCCGCTGAATAGACGGAACGGAAAGCAGAGCCATGAAAGCTTATGTCTACGGCGCCAACGGCGCTGCGATCGGTGATGCCCCGAAACCCTCACCCACGGGCACGCAGGTGCTGGTCAAGGTGAAGGCCTGCGGCCTCAACCGCGCCGACCTCGGCATGACCAAAGGCCATGTCCACGGTGCTGCCGGCGGCGTCGGCACGGTGCTGGGAATGGAATGGGCGGGCGAGATCGCCGAACTCGGCCCGGAGGCCAAGGGCGTCAAGGTCGGGGATCGCGTGATGGGTTCCGGCGGTGCGGCCTTTGCCGAATTCGCCGTCACCGATCACGGCCGGCTGTTCCACATGCCAGCCAGCATGAGCTTCGAGGATGCCTGCACCCTGCCCGTCGCCATCACCACGATGCACAATGCGCTGGTGACCAATGGTGGGCTGCAGCCCGGCCAATCGGTCCTGATCCAGGGCGCCAGTTCCGGCGTCGGCCTGATGGCGCTGCAGATCGCCAGGCTCAAGGGCGCAAAGACGGTGATCGGTTCATCCACCGACGCCGCACGTCGCGCCCGGCTGAAGGACTTCGGCGCCGACCTCGCCATCGATTCGAAAGATGCCGGCTGGGTCGATCAGGTGCTCAAGGCCACGGGTGGCGATGGCGTCGATCTGATCGTCGACCAGATCTCAGGGCCCGTCGCCAACCAGAACCTGAAAGCCACGAAGGTGATGGGACGCATCGTCAATGTCGGCCGCCTCGGCGGCACGCATGGCGATTTCAATTTCGATCTCCATGCCGCCCGCCGCATCACCTATATCGGCGTGACCTTCCGCACGAGGTCACTGCAGGAGATTCGTGACATCTTCAGTGCGGTGCGTGCGGACATCTGGCCCGCCGTCGAAGCCGGCCAACTAAAACTGCCGATCGACAAGATCTACGCATTCGACGACATCGGAACGGCGTTCGACCGCATGGAAGCAAACAAGCATCTCGGCAAGATCGTGGTCACGTTGTAACGCGCGTTCTGCGAGTCATTGATTTCAACGCCGCGCGTGATTCTCATGCGCGGCGTTCCTGTTTCGGACTCATGCAAGTACCGAACAGTGATGAAATTCTCCGGTGGATACGATTTATTTCACGTTAACGTTTCGTTGACTCTCGACAGCCCTGACAAAGTGGATTCTTATTGGTCTTGCGATTCGAAGTGGCGGGGCAGTTGTTTCGAGCGACGCGGGCGAGATTCTTCGAGGGGGCTTAGGTATGGCGCGTGCGCATGCGGACAACGCATGCGTCCAATCCGATTCGATCAAAGGATTGGCGCAGTCTATCGCGAAACCGGCCTATCACAGGCTGCTGATCGCAGAGCCGGCACTTCGCCGGGCCGTCCCTACACTCATCATCGCTTTTCTCATCACGATCTTCTTCGGCGCCTTCGTGCAGGTGGTCGATCAGAGCCGGCAGAAGCAGGCATCGATGAAGCGCGATCTCGCAGCGCTTGCCGATCTGCTCGCCGAGCGTCTCGAACGCAACGGCACCATCCGTCAGGATCGTTCTGCTGCCGTCGAGCGCCTGCAGAGCCTTCTGCCCAGTCTGATTCCATCCTGGGGGATCGCCGGGGGACGCCACGTCATCGTGCTGGGCGCCGATCAGAGCATTCTCGCGCGCGTGCCGATCGACCTGCCACCGGGCGACGCCAATCGCATCCTCGACGTCCTCAGTGCGACACAGGCCATGGCTGCGCAGGGTCAACGCACCGACGTTGTCGATGTGAAGTTGCCCGACAACAGCCATGCATTGGCCACCCGCCGCATCGTCAAGGCGCTGCCGGGTCAGGTGGTCGTCATTCAGGAGAACAACGAGCCGATCTGGCGCTCGGACTCCGCGCTGTCGATCACGCTCTCGGCCACCACCGGCTTCGTGGTGCTGATCCTCGGCTTCGCCTTCCACTGGCAATCGACCCGTGCCCGCGAAGGCGACGCGATCAACGACGCCGTGCGTGGCCGCATCGACACCGCCCTCAACCGCGGCCGCTGCGGATTGTGGGACTGGGATCTGTCGCGCGGCCGCATCTTCTGGTCGCAGTCGATGTTCACCATGCTGGGCCTCGACAGCCGCAGCGACCTGCTGACCTTCGGCGAAGTCAACGCGCTGGTACAATCCGACGACATCAACCTGTTCGAGATCGCCGATCAGCTGATTTCGTTCAAGATCGATCACATCGACCAGACCTTCCGCATGCAGCACAGCAACGGCCACTGGATCTGGCTGCAATTGCGCTGCGAACTCGCGCAGGGCCAGAACGATGGCAGCCAGCACCTGATCGGCATCGCCATCGACGTCACCGAACAGAAGAGCCTCGCCGAGAAGACCGTCGAGGCCGACGTCCGGCTGCGCGACGCCATCGAGACCATTCCCGAAGCCTTCGTGCTGTGGGACGCGGAGGATCGCCTGGTCCTCTGCAACTCGCATTTCCAGCGCCTGCACAAGCTGCCGGACTCGGCGGTGTCGCCGGGGACGTCCTACGAGACCGTGCTCGAAGTCGGCAGCATGCCCGAGGTCCGCTCGCGTCTCGCGGAATCCGGCGCTGCGGCGCCTGGCGCGCGTACCTTCGAAGCGCAGATCGAGGACGGCAGCTGGCTGCATATCAGCGAACGCCGCACCAAGGACGGCGGCTATGTCTCCGTCGGCACCGACATCACCCGCATCAAGGAGCACGAGCACAAGCTCGTCGACAACGACCTGCGCCTTCGCGCCAGCGTCATCGATCTCAAGCACTCCCAGGCCGCGCTGGAGAAACAGGCGCTCGAACTCGCCGACCTCGCCCAGAAATATTCCGACGAGAAGAACCGCGCCGAAGAAGCCAACCAGACCAAGTCGAAATTCCTGGCCAATATGAGCCACGAACTGCGCACGCCGCTGAACGCCATTATCGGCTTTTCGGAAATCATGGGCAGCGGCATGTTCGGCAATCTCGGCTCCGACAAATATGCCGAATACTGCCACGACATTCTCACCAGCGGTCACTATCTGCTCGAAGTCATCAATGACATTCTCGATATGTCGAAGATTGAGGCGGGTCGTATGCAGCTGGACCTCGAGCCGCTCGATCTTGGACAGACGCTGTCCGAAGCGCTGCGTGTCGTCTCCGGCCGCGCCGACGACAAGAATCTGACACTCAGTGCCGATATCGCGGCCGATGCACCGGTGGTCGCCGACCGCCGCGCCATCAAGCAGATCCTGGTCAATCTGCTTTCGAATGCCGTGAAGTTCACACCCGATGGCGGCCGTGTCACCGTGCGCAGCCGCGTGCTGCGCGACTCCGTCGCTCTGATGATCGCCGATAGTGGCATCGGCATCGCCCCGCAGTCGCTGAAGCGTCTGGGACGCCCGTTCGAACAGGTCGAGAGCCAGCTCGCCAAGACCTATCACGGCTCGGGCCTCGGCCTCGCTATCGCCAAATCGCTCACCAACCTGCATGGCGGATCGATGAAGCTGCGCTCCAAGCTTGGCACCGGCACCGTGGTCTGCGTCACCATCCCGCTCCGCGGCAGACACAGGCCAGCGGAAATCTCCGAGGCCGCCTAGGCGTCGATTGCTTACCGCTGACCCGGCCGAGCCAACTCCCATCGCATGACACTCAAGCGTCAAATGGCCGCTTGGGAGGCCCCCGCCCGCACCTATACTAAAGGTTGTAGGTCGCTATATTGGCGCGTCGATACGGGCGGTCTGGACTGGGACCGCGATTCTTTCTCGTGTGACCTATCAATTTTCAAAGCCACCATCTGCGAAGTATTTGCCAACAAGACTGCAGCGGTTGCTGATTGAAGGGAATTCCTGAACTCACGAACCACACTGCTCTTCAGCGCATGGAGGAGCCGTCCAGACAAGAGCGACACGGAGATTGTCGCCTGTTCAATAAACAAAAGCATTCCAGTGGAGGAAACGACGATGAAACTGAGCCATCTCGCCGCGGCGGCATTCTGTCTGACAATGCCGGGCATGGCAGTCGCGCAAGACTATCCATCGAAATCCGTCACGGTGATCGTGCCTTTCACCGCCGGCGGAGCAAGCGATACGACAGCGCGCATGACCACGCAGAAGATGCAGGAAAGCTTCGGGCAGTCCTTCATCATCGAGAACAAACCCGGCGCCAACGGCTCCATCGGCGCAACGCAACTCGCGCGCTCAAAGCCGGATGGCTACACACTGATGGTGGGCTCGATCGGGGTCATCGCGATCAATCCGGTGCTTTACAAGGACCCGGGCTATCACCCGCTCCAGAATTTCGATCTGCTCAGTGTCGCTGTGCGCAATCCCAACGTGCTGATCACGCGCCCCGATTTCCCGGCCAATACCGTCCAGGAACTCATCGACTATCTCAAGAAGAATCCCGACAAGGTCACCTTCGCCTCATCGGGCGTGGGCTCGTCCGACCATCTGACGGCCGTGTTGTTCTGGCAGAAGACGGGGACCACCGGTATCCATACGCCCTACAAGGGCGGCTCGCAGGCTCATACGGACCTGATGGGCGGACATGTCGACGTCTCCTTCCAGAATCTCGGCGCAGTCGCCAACTACATCCGAGGCGGCAGGATGAAAATTCTGGCCGTTACCAGTGACACGCGCTCCGATTCATTCCCGCAGACCCCAACGATGAAGGAAGTCGGCGTCGACGATCTCAATATCTATTCGTGGCAGGCCTTCGTCGCGCCCAAGGGCCTGCCGGCCGATGTGAAGACCAAGCTCGAGACATCGATCACCACCGCCCTCACCTCGCCCGATCTCAGGAAGCGGCTGACCGATAGCGGCTTCGAGGTGGTCGCCAATACGAGCGCGGAATTTCAGAGCTTCCTGGAAAAAGAACTCGCCCGCTGGAAGACGGTTGTCGAGATCGGCAAGGTCAAGCCGGAACAGCAATAACCGCGTCGCGAAACGCCACCCACACCTGATCGGGTGAATGCGCGCGTTCAAAAAACACTGCGGCCGCCGTGATGACATCACGGCGGCCGCTCATCAGACCGATCTGACGGGCAAATGATCGGCGATATCAGAAGTTGAACGTCGTCGAGACCATGTAGGTTCGCGGCGCGGCAAGGATGATGTAGCCGTCGTTGGTCGAGGCCTGCCAATAGTTGGTATCGAGCAGATTTTCGACCGAGAAGCGCACGACGATCGGCTTGGCATTCCACGGCGATGCGAACGTGTAGCGCGCTCCGGCATCGTAGCGGGTCCAGCTCGGGCCGTAGACCGTGTTGGCCTGGTCCGACCAGTATGAGCCCGTATAGAGCGCACGGCCCGTCAGGGTTAGCCCCGAAACGAACGGCACGTCCCATTCGCCGCCTAGAGTGAACTGTGTGTCAGGAACGTTGAAGGTATGCTTTCCATCATAAGTAGCGTTCTCGGTGTTCTGCTGGCGCGCATCGATGAACATGACGCCGCCGAGCAGCCGGACACCATCCGTGACCTCGCCGAATGTATTGATCTCGACGCCGCGATTGCGTGACTCGCCGGACTGCGTGAGCACAGGGAGCGTACCCGAGCGCTCGACGCGCTGTATCGGCTTCATAATGTCGAAGGCACTGGCCGTGGTCGTGATCCGTCCCCAATCGACCTTCACGCCCATTTCGTGCTGCGTAGTGCGATAGGGTGGAAGAACCGCGCCAGTATTTGCATATCCCGCACCCACGACGGTCCCAGCTTCCAGCGCCTCGATATAATTGGCGTAGACCGAGACATTCTCCAGCGGCTTGATCACCAGTGCATAGGCGGGCGTCGTCGCCGACGACTCGTAGCCGCCCGACCTCACGCCAGTGCCCATGGCGAAGGACTCAGATTCCACATATTGATGCCGGACGCCGGCGGTCAATTGAATGCGGCCATTCCAGACCGACATCGTATCAGCGATGCCGACGCTCGTCAGATCGAACAGACTGGTTGTCCGCGGAGCGCCCACATCGCGAATTGAAACAGGGCCCGAGCGCGGATTGTACAAGTTCGAAAAGAAGTTCGTGGCTCCGGAGACATTGATGAGCGCGACATCGGCCTCTGATGCACCTGCGTTGACATTGATGGCATGGTTGATCGGCCCGGTATCAACATTGGCCCGCAATCCGACCTGCGCCGCGGTTCTCTCATGCCTCTGGTTGTTTCGACGCGACAGTCCGTTGAACTCTCCGTCGAGGCTAGTCACGCGGATGTCGGAATAGAGATAGCGCGTGTTGCTGGTGCCGATACCTGCCTGCGCATAGGCCGTGAGATTATCGGTGATATCCACCTCGCCCTGCACGATCGCATAGCGCGACTCCGAGTCCCAGAAGCCCCAGCTCGGCATGTAGTTCGCGCGCGCATCAGGTGCCGCCGGAACGGACGGCAGGCCCGCAATATCGACGAAACGCGTCATCGCCGTGACCCGGTTGTGCTCGTAACCAATATCGGCTGACAGTCGCACGTTCTCGCCGCGATAGTCCAAGCCAAGAAAGGCGCTTCCAACTTCCTGACTCTGATAGGCGAGTTCGGTGCTGCCGCCTTTGTAGGTGCCGTTGAAGCGAACGCCGAACTCCTTGAATTCACCGAACCGCTGGCCGACATCCAGATGCGTGCCGAAATTCGAAATCGACGAATAGGTGTTGGTGAGCTGCGCGAACGGCACCTCGCCTGCACGCTTGGTTACGAGATTCACGCTGCCGCCGACACCACCGCCGCTCGGCGGCATGCCGTTGAGCAGTGCCGCTGGCCCTTTCAGCACTTCGACCCGCTCGAACGCACCGAGCGACGCCAGCGAGAACGATGACGCGATGCCGTACAGGCCGTTGATCCCGTATCCCTCACTGCCAACGCTAAAGCCACGGATATTGACCCGATCGAAGCCGCTGAGACGCGGCACGGTGACAGTCACCGACGGATCGTTGGCGAATACGTCGTCGAGCTTGCGTGCCTGCTGATCCTGTATTGTCTTCGCGGTGTAGCTTGTCTGATTGAATGGCGTATCCATCACGCCGCGATTGCCGAGCAGACCGACCTGCGCGCCCGATGCCACCTGACCGCCCGCATAGGCCGGCGGGAGGGAACCGATCATTCCGGTCGCCGGCGTCGCGGGTGTGCGGCGCTCCACCGGCCGCGGCGTCGCCCGCGGCGTGACTGCGGCATTTCGGCGCGGCGCGACACGACGGACCGCACGCGGCGTTGGCGCATGTACTTCAACGGCGGGCAGCGCTTGCGAGGTCTGCGCAACAACGGTTGCGTCGGCATCAAGCAATAACGCAAATGCGCTCGCAGCAGCCAAAATGGTTTTCTTGTGAAGTGTAGTTCTGCGCATCATTGAATCAGTCGCCCCAAAAAACTTCGTCGACTTCTGTCGACTAACTCAATGGGGCCTACAGGATGACATGGTGCGGTCACAATGCGGCGCGTCTAGATTCTATCTAATGCTTCACGCTGCTTCATACGCAGAACGCCGCATGCAACTCGCTACCGTGCGCATGCAATTTGACACAGACGATGAATTCTGCAGGACTTTATTTTACTCTGGAACCCTGCAGATTATCAGATTGGATAGCAACGCGCTCGCACGCCCTCGCGGCGCGCAATCACGATCATCACTGGCGCTTAGCCGTGATGTGAACGTGTCCGACCTGATTGGCCTGAGACGTGAACCAGACCACGCCGTTCGGCCCTTTCGTCATGCCGAAGGGCTGTGCGTTCTCCGTCTTAAGATCGAAGAACGAAACTTCACCTGTCGGCGTGATGCGGCCGATCTTGTGAGATTTGAAAGCGGTGAACCAGACATTGCCATCGGCTCCCGCGGCTATACCAATGGGGCGCGTCTCTGCCGGCAATGGAAATTCCTTGATCTCCCCAGCCATAGAAATTCTGCCGATGTGATCGGAGCCATTCATCGAAAACCAGAGATGACCATCCGGCCCGACCGTAATGTCGCGCGGGCGCGACTTCGGATTACCGAGCGGAAATTCCGTGATCTTTCCTGTCTTGACGTCGAGTCGTCCGATCTTTCCGGCACCGCTTTCCGTGAACCACAAATTCTGATCGGGGCCTGTCACCACACCATAGGCTTCGGCATTTTCCGTCGGGATTGCGAACTCCGAAAACTCACCGGTCAGCGTCACGCGGCCGATTTTGTTCGCCGCCATTTCCGCAAACCAGATCTGGCCATCGGGGCCGACCGTAATGCCGCGCGGCCATGACCCCGTATTGAATTTGGTGGGCGTCGTCGCCTGTGAGGGGATCGCAAATGTCCCGTTGAATTCCCCTTTGGTTGAAATCCGGCGAATGGCGTTCTCTTCGCGTGACGTGAACCAGAGATTGCCGTCAGGGCCAGACGTGATCCCCTGAATAACTCCGACCTGATCGCCCGGAACGCGAAAGGAACTCATCTCACCGTTTGGCGTGACCCGAAAAATCTGGTGCTTGATGACTTCCGTCACCCACAGATTTCCATCCGGGCCGACGACGATCGCCTGCGGGCGCTGCCCCTCTCCGGGAAGTGACTTCTCAATCAGGGAGATTTCATCCGCCCTGGTCCCGTTCGGAGCAAATGCAGCGATCAAGGCAAGAGCAACGGTAGCGGCGCGGAAGCCTAGAACCTGCATGTCGACTCCATATCGGCGGTTTCATTTCAGTGCTGATGCATGACGACATCTCCGATGCTGCGACATTCGGGCGCAGGCAGCAGCAACATCTCAAGCCGCATGTCATCGGCAAACGAGATGCGGACCTACAGGACGTCAGGGTGCGGTCACAATGCGGCGCGTTTAGAATCTATCCAGCCGTTCACGCGAGATCATGCGCAGCCGGTCACACACAACTCGCATGCCCGCCACACGGCGCGGCAGATACGTCTATGTCCGACCTTCGACAACAGCGCGGAACACCTGCCGCACGTCGGCCTGCATATCGCGCACCCGCGCTTGCAGCGAGGAGAAGTCGGGCTCGTTGCTCACGCGTGCGAGTATGCGCAACAAATCCGTGCCTGCGGTTTCCGGCTTGAACTTGTCGCTCACGCATAGCCGCAGCACCTGCGTGAGGTCGTGATAGAGACGCACCGCCGGTCGCAGCACATCGGCGGCGGCTGGCGGCAGAATGCCCAGCCGCGCCGCGTTCTCCAGCACCTGTTGCGTGCTGATGCTGAGGATCTCGGGCTTCTCTGCGGCATGTACCAGCTGCAGATACTGCGCGATGAATTCGATATCGACCATGCCACCCGCTGCATGTTTCAGGTCCCAGATATCGTCTTCGCCCTTCTCCTCGGCAATGGCCTGACGCATCTCGGCAACATCGTTGGCGATGATCGTGGTTTCACGCGGACGCGTCAGCACCTCGCGGATGACCCGTTCGATTTTCTCGCGGAACGCAGGCCTCGCCGAAATCACCCGCGCGCGCGTCAGCGCCATGTGCTCCCAGGTCCAGGCCTCGGTCTCCTGATATTCAGCGAAGGAATCGATGCGCGACGCCAGCGGTCCTGCCCGGCCCGACGGGCGAAGCCGCATATCGACCTCGTAGAGCACGCCATAATTGGTGCGCGTGGTGAAGGCGCTGATCAGGCGCTGCGTCAGCCGGGCGAAATATTGCGCGCCATGCAGCGGGCGTGGTCCATCGGAATCCGGCGCGTCATGATCGAAGTCGTAAATCAAAATCAGATCGAGATCCGACGCCGCCGTCATCTCGCGGCTGCCGAGCTTCCCCATCGCGACGATTGCGGTCTGCTGATCCTTGATGCGGCCGTGCTGGGCGACGAACTGATCGAGCACCAGCCCGTGCAGCGTATGCGCGATACCTTCGGCGACGTCGGCGAAAGCGATGCCCGCCTGCTGCGCCGACACCGTGCCCGACAGGATACGCGTGCCGATCAGGAACAGGCTTTCCTGGCCGAACAGCCTGAGACGATCGAGAAACTCTTCATAGGAATTGGCGTCTTCGAGGGTCGCCGCCAGCCGCGTCGACAGCTCACGCTGATCCGGCATGGCGCCGAAGAAGCGCGGATCGATGAGCCCGTCCATGATCTGCGGCTGCCGCGCCAGCATGTCACCCAGCCGCGGCGCCGCGCCAAGTACAAGCGCCACCAGCGCGACGAGATCGCGGTTCTGGCTGAGCAGCGAGATCAGCCTGCCGCCGCGCTGTAACGCCTGCAGAAAGCGGTCGAACGCAACGACCGCAAGGTCGGGCTCTTCGGCATCGGCCAGCCCGACGATCAGCGAAGGCACGAATTCCATGAATGCCTGCCGCGTGCCCTCATATTTGAGCGCGCGATAGTCATCTGTCATCCAGTGCTGCACCGTCTCCGCCACCATGGCCGGCTTGCGGAAACCGAGCTTGGTGAAATGTTCGAGCAGCCGCTGGTCCGTCGCGCCCGCTTTATAGTCGACAGCCGGAAGATGGACGTTATCGGTGGGGTCGCCTTCGAACAGGCGGCCATAATGCCCCTGCACGCAATTGAGATGCCCGAGCAAATCACTGGCAAAGGCTTCACGACTGTCATAGCCGAAGAAGCGCGCAAAGCGTTCCATGGCGCCGACGTCATCGGGCAGCGAGTGAGTCTGTTCGTCGGCCACCATCTGCAGCCGATGCTCGACACGGCGCAGGAATTCATAGGCGAGCGTCAGTTCATCGCGCGCCTCAAAGGTGATCCAGTTGCTGGCAGCGAGAATATTCAGCGCCTCCAGCGTCGGCCGCACGCGTAATTCGGGATGACGCCCGCCGGCAATCAACTGCTGGGTCTGCGCGAAGAACTCGATCTCACGAATGCCGCCGCGCCCGACCTTGACGTTATGGCCCTCGACGGAGATTTCATTCTGCCCGCGAAACGTCTGCATTTGCCGTTTCATGTCGTGGACATCGGCCAGCGCGGCGAAATCCAGATGCTTGCGCCAGACGAACGGCGCGATCTCGGCCAGCAGGGCCTCACCGGCCTTGAAATCGCCGGCACAAGGAAACGCCTTGATCATTGCCGCGCGTTCCCATGTGCGCCCCTCGCGCTCATAATAATGCAGTGCCGATGCCGTCGAGACGGCTACTGGCGTCGAGGCCGGATCGGGTCGCAGCCGCAGATCGACGCGGAACACATAGCCGTCGCCGGTGCGCTGCTGCAGCAGCCGCGACACGCCCTGCGCGATGCGCACGAAGAATGAATTCGGCTCGATATCCTCGGCCAGCGTATGCGCTTCGAGATCGAAGAACACGATCAGATCGATGTCGCTGGAATAGTTCAGCTCGCCCGCGCCCATCTTGCCCATCGCCAGCACGATCAGGCCGCTGCCCTGCTCCGGATTCTCGGGATCCGGCGGCAGGATACGCTTGCGTGCCATGTCCTGGCGCAGGAGATAGCGCACCGTCGTCTGGACGGAGGATACAGCGAGATCGGTCAGCGCCCGCGTGACGCGCATCACCGGCCAGACGCCGCCGATGTCGCACAGCGCAATCAACAAGGCCGCTTCGGATTTCATGCGTCGCAGCAGATGCATGACATCGGGATCGCCGCCAGCGGCAGCGACATTCGCGGAGGTCTCGGCGATCAGAGTGGTGAGCAGGCGCTCGGGATCGCAATGCAGCAGCCGCAATGCACGTGCGGCATCGGCACGGATCAGATCGAACAGATAGGGCGACGCCTCGGCAATGCCGAGCAGGATCACCCTGGCATGCGGAAATTGGTCGGTGATCGCGCGAAATGCGGCCGCATCGTCCGGCGCGATATCGGCGAGCCATTCGCCGAAGCGCTGCTCGGCATCGGCGGGGGCGAACAGCTGCGGTCCGCTGACGAATTGCGCGGCCAGCGGAAGCTGGCCCTCGCCTGTTGCGGCTGAGGTCATGCCGACTTCTGTGGCACATTCCCCGTTTGACCCGCAAGGCCTTCGGCTGCCACTGCCGGCAGCGCCAACGTGACCCGCAACCCTGGATGATTGTCGCCCAGCTGCAATTCACCGCCGTGTAGCGTGGCCACCGCAGATGCAAGACTGAGACCGAGGCCGGAACCGGGCAATGTGCGGCTCGCTTCCAGCCGCACGAAGCGCTCCACCGCATGTTTCCGATCGGCTTCGGGAATGCCTGGACCATGATCGGACACGCTAAGCAGCACTTGATCGCCCTCGCGCCGCGCCTCGATCACGATGTCCTTGGCAGCCGCAGCGCCTGCGCTATCGGCACTCTCGTCCGTGATCGCAGGTTTGCCATATTTGATGGCGTTTTCGACGAGATTGGCGAGCGCCTGGCTGATCAGTTCGCGATTGCCACGCAGCGGCGCTGCCGCGGTCTTGACGGTCAGCGTGAGGTCGCTGTCTTCAGCAAGCGGTTCATAGAGCTCGTGGATGCCCTCGGCCACTTCAGCAGCGTCGAAATTGTCCATATTGCCGCGCGCCTGCCCTGATTCCGCACGTGCGATCATCAGCAGCGCATTGAAGGTCCGGATCAGGCCATCGGATTCCTCGATGGTGCGTTCCAGCGCCGCACGATATTCGGCCTCGTTGCTGGATCGCGCCAGCGCCTCCTCCGCCCGATTGCGCAGCCGCGTGAGCGGCGTCTTGAGGTCATGGGCGATATTGTCCGAGACTTCCTTCAGTCCTGTCATCAGCGCTTCGATGCGCTCCAGCATGGCATTGAGATTTTCCGCGAGACGGTCGAGTTCGTCGCCACTGCGTCCGACCGGCAGACGACCGGAGAGATCGCCCGCCATGATGCGCTGGGTGGTGCCGGTCATGGCGTCGATCCGCCGCAGCACGCGGCTGGCGACGAAGATGCCGCCGCCGAGTCCAAGGACAACGACGATCAACACCGACCACTTCGCGGCATCGCCGACGATGTCGAACAGGCGCCGACGTTCCTCGAGATCATGGCCGATGAGCAGCCGGAAGCCGCTGCTCAATTGCGTTACCTTCACCAGTGCGCGATGGTTGGACGAGTCGGGATCATCGAGCCGGCGATAGGCGGTCTCGGACCAGCCCGTGGTCGCCATCACGCCGGGCGCCAGTGAGGACACATTGCCGGCGATGGATTGGCCCGCCGGTGTCGTGATCAGATAGAGGTTGGCGCCAGGACGCAGCGCCCGGTTCTCGATGGCGCCCACGATTCCCCGCAAGCCGCGCCGCCCGAACAGATCGCTCAGCTCGGTCATTTCGTCATCGACCGTGGTCGTGATCTGATCGTTGATCAGCCGGTGTGTATTCCAGGCGAAATAGCCGAGCAGCGATGCTGCAAACAGCGCGAACAGCAGCAGATAGGCCAACGTCAACCGGAAGGCCGTCGTGCGAAACAGTTTACCGATAGCCGTCACGGGTCACGCTCGGGACGTGCGGAAATGGAAGGTTCTGGAAGTCATCCCCTGTTCTAGCAGGCGCAAGCTGCAACAAACAGGGCGTGAATATGAGATGTTGGTAATGTCGCCCGACTGCAGGAATTTTATCTTTCAGCCAAGTTTATTCCGGAAGGCCGGCTTTTCGCAGGCCTTCCGATGCAAGTGCGAAGTCCTGCGGTCGCCGCACCAGCAGCCAGTCGTCAATATTGCTGAGCCGTAATGTAGGATCGAGCCGGCGCACATGGCCCATCGCCTCACGCGCCTCTTGCATTCGCCCACCCAGGGCATGCGCAGCGGCCTGGAATGCGGCGACCCGAAGAATGTTCGGCACCTCGCGCGACGCCTCCCGCAAGCAATCGAGCGCGGTATCAAAGCGTCGCGAATAGAGATGCGACATCGCGATTCCCGTATGCATCTGGAATGTCTCGGGATCGAGCGGACTGAGCCGCATGGCGCGTGAAAAATAGGCGATGGCCTCGTCGTGTTCGCCGAGCGAGACGCGTTGATAGCCGCCGAGGTACCAGATCGTCGAGAGATTGGGATTGAGCACCAGCGCACGATCGACATAGGCGACGCAGGCATGCAGGTCGCCGCCGAAATGCGGCCAGGCATGGCCGCCACGTGTCAGCGCTACCGCATCGTTCTTGCCAAGCGTCACAGCGCGCTCGGCAAGCCGCGCCGCCTCACGCCCGTCAGCCACACGATCGGAAAGCCAGCGGTTCATCTTGCGCCAGTAGAAGCATCCCGCAGCCATCCCATAGGCCGCAGCGAAGTCTGGATCGAGCTCGATGGCTTTGTAGAAATTCGCCAATGCCGCATCGATTCCATCGCGCGTCGACACATGAAAATTCGCCAGTCCGCGCAGGTAGTAATCATAGGCGTCGAGGCTTTCAGTCGGCTTCCGTTTGGCGCGTTCGATCTCGGCAAATTCAAGCTGCGGCGCGATGGCGCCCACGACGCTTTCCGTGACCTGGTCCTGCAGATCGAAGATGTCATCAACAACACTCTCGAAGCGCTCGCCCCACAGATGCATGCCCGTGGTGGTATCCACGAGCTGTCCGGTGATGCGCACGCGGTTCGCCACACGGCGCACGCTGCCTTCCAGTACATAGCGCACGCCAAGTTCGCGCCCGACCTCGCGGACGTCCACGGCACGGCCTTTAAACGTGAAACTGGAATTGCGGGCGATGACGAACAGCCAGCGAAGCCGCGAAAGCGCGAGAATGATGTCCTCGACCATGCCATCGACGAAATAGTCCTGCTGCGGATCGCCGCTCAGATTGAGGAACGGCAGCACTGCGATCGAAGGCCGATCGGGCAACGTCAGCGCGGCGTCCGGGTTCACCGTCGATGTGGCGTGATCGGCAACCGCCGCGTCAGACCGCGCCGGCATTGCCGTCTCGGTCACATCGCCGACGAAACGAAATCCCTTGCGCGCCACCGTCTTCAGCAGCCGCTGTTCATCGCCGCTATCGCCCAGCGCCTTGCGTACCGCATTGATGTGACTGGCCAGCGTCGATTCGGACACGATCCGTCCCACCCACACGGCATCGAGAAGGGCATCCTTGCTGACGACGTGGTCGCGGTTCTTCACCAGATGCAGCAGCAGGTCGAAAGCCTGCGGCGTGATCGCCACTTTGTCGCTGCCATGCGACAGCTCTCTGCGGTCGGGATCGAGGACATAGCCTGCGAACAGATACGGCACTCGGCGCTCCATGACTGCCTGCGTTTTCGGCCGGCGGCAATGAACCGTCAAGACCTTCAGGAGGCAACAGAACCGACCCCACAACTGGCCTGTCGCGCGCCATCGGCGGTGACGTGCCAGCCGGCCCTTTCTGAACGAACATCCAAGCGAAACTCAAGAGAAAACGAAGATTGCGGCAAAGTCTTCCTGTGCGCCGCGGCGCATGGTCCGCCCACACGATCGTCACCGTGTGAAAGGGAGAAAATATCATGAAAATCGTCGTCATCGGAGGTAGCGGCCTCATCGGTACGCAGGTCGTGAGCGGCTTGAGGAAGCTGGGCCACAAGGTCCTCGCCGCCTCGCCGTCGACGGGCGTCAACACGCTGACGCGGGAAGGACTGGCCGAGGCCATGTCCGGGACAAACGTCGTCATCGACGTGGCGAATTCACCATCATTCGAGGACGGGCCAGTGATGGAATTCTTCCAGACATCCACCCGCAACCTGCTCGCGGCGGAAAAGGCCGCAGACGTCCAGCATCATCTGGCCCTGTCTGTGGTCGGGACCGAGCGCCTTCAAGCCAGCGGCTATTTCCGTGCCAAGCTGGCCCAGGAGGATCTCATCAAGGCGTCTGGAATGCCCTACACGATCCTGCGGGCGACGCAGTTCTTCGAATTCATCCCCGCCATCGTGCAAGGCGGCGTGGACGGCGACGTGATTCGCCTGGCGCCGGCCCTGATCCAGCCCATCGCATCTGCGGACGTGGCAGCCGCCATGGTGGACCTGGCCCTGGGCACCCCGGTGAACGGCGTCGTCGAGGTGGCCGGGCCCGAACCGCTCCCGCTCGACGCACTCGGGCGCAAATATCTGACGGCAAAGCGGGATCCACGCCAGGTCATCGCCGACATCCACGCGGGTTATTTCGGCACGCCGATCAATGACCGCTCCCTGACGCCCGATGCCGGCGCGCGCATCGGAGCGATAAATCTCGACGACTGGCTCAAGGGCTGATCGACGCAACCTGCTCTCCACCAACCAAGGACCGACCATGACCGACGACGTTCCGCGCTCGACACCCTCCCGCCGCGATCTGCTCGCAGCTGCCGCCATCACCGCGATCACTGCCGGCTTGCCCTCGATCGCCGAGGGCAAGGCCGACGACAAGCCAACCAAACCTCACGCTCACAAAGGACATCGCACCATGAGCACTATCACCACAAAGGACGGCACCGAAATCTATTACAAGGACTGGGGCAAGGGCCCGGTCGTTACCTTCTCCCACGGCTGGCCGCTCAATGCGGACGCGTGGGACGGCCAGATGCTGTTTCTGGCCCAGCATGGCTATCGTGTCGTCGCCCATGACCGCCGCGGTCATGGCCGCTCCAGCCAGGCCTCAAACAACAATGACATGAACGGTTATGCCGACGATCTCGCCGCAGTCATCGAGACGCTCGATCTGAAGGACGCGACGCTGGTCGGCCATTCCACGGGTGGCGGCGAAGTCGCACGCTACATCGGCCGCCACGGCACCAAGCGTGTGAAGAAGGCGGTGCTGATCGCGGCGGTGCCACCGATCATGCTGAAGACACCAGCCAATCCGGAAGGATTGCCGATCGAGGTGTTCGACGGCATCCGCGCCGGCGTGGCCGGAGATCGGTCGCAATATTACAAGGATTTGGCGATCGCCTTCTACGGCGCCAACCGGCCCGGCGCGAAAGTCTCGCAGGGCACGCTGGATCAGTTCTGGCTGTGGAGCATGCAGGCCGGCGCGAAGAATGCCTATGAGAGCGTGAAGGCATTCTCGGAGACGGATTTCACGGAAGACCTGAAGAAGTTCGACATCCCCACCCTCGTCCTGCATGGCGAGGACGATCAGATCGTGCCCGTGAAGGATTCCGCAGTGAAATCAGCCAAGCTGATCAAGGGTGCCAAGGATGTCTATTATCCCGGCGCACCGCACGGCATCACGGCGACCCATGCAGATCAGGTCAATGCCGAGCTGCTGAAATTCCTGAAGAGCTAGCACAGGCAACCTTCACGGTCCGACAGAGCGAGGCGACGAACATGCAACAGATCAATGACAGGCAACTGGCGGGAGTGACCGTCCCCGATACGGCCATCATCGCCAGCGCGATCGACCACGCCCGGAACAGTTGCGAACCATACCTGTTCAACCATGTCGTCAGGTCATGGTTGTTTGCGGTGCGGCTCGCTCAACTGCAGAACATCGAGCACGACGGCGAGGTTCTCGCCGTCGCAGCACTACTGCATGACATCACGCTCAATGAACGCTTCGCCGGACCGCGTCGCTTCGAAGTAGAAGGCGCCGACCTCGCGCGTCTCTTTGCACGGGAGCATGGCTTCGACCGAAGCCGTGCACAGTTGATCTGGGATAGCGTTGCGCTCAATTCCACGCCGTCGATTGGGCTGTTCAAGGAAGCCGAAGTCGCGCTCTGCACCGCCGGCATCTGCTTCGATGTCGTCGGCTTGCAGTATGAGCTTATTCCACCGAGCGACGTTGCGGCAATTGTCGCGGAATTTCCACGTTTGGGAATGAAGCAGAAAATGACTCGCTGCTTCTGCCATATCGCCCGGACCCAACCCGGCACCACTTACGACAACTTCATTCGCGATTTCGGCGAACGTTTCGTGGCGGGCTACAAGGCAAGCTCCGTCGTCGAACTGGTGATCAACGCGCCGTTCGACGAAGAACAGCCATAGATGCGCGACGGGGCCGCCGCTTACTTCATGCCGTCGCGGACCATATAGCCGGCGCCGCGAATCGTGTGCAGCAGCGGACGCTCGAAGCCCTTGTCGATCTTCGAGCGCAGGCGCGAGATATGGACGTCGATCACGTTGGTCTGCGGATCGAAATGATAATCCCAGACGTTTTCCAGCAGCATGGTGCGGGTGACCACCTGCCCGGCATGTTTCATGAGATATTCGAGCAGCCGGAATTCGCGAGGCTGCAGGACCAGCTCCTGGCCGCCGCGCGTCACGCCATGGGACAGCCGGTCGAGTTCGAGATCACCGACGCGATAGGTCGTTTCTTCGGCGGGACCACCCTGGCGGCGCGACAGCACTTCGACGCGCGCGAGCAGCTCCGCGAATGAATAAGGCTTCGGCAGATAGTCGTCACCGCCGGCGCGCAGGCCCTTGATGCGATCGTCGACCTGGCCCAGCGCCGAGAGGATCAGCGCCGGCGTCCGGTTACCCTTGTCGCGCAGGCCGCCGATAACGGAGAGTCCATCGCGCTTCGGCAACATGCGATCGACCACCAGCACGTCGTAATCGCCGGAATCGGCGAGCGCGAAACCTTCCTCGCCATCACTGGCGTGATCGGCGACATGGCCGACCTCACGGAAAGCCTTGACCAGATAGTCGGCGGATTCGCGGTCGTCTTCGATGATGAGCAGACGCATCTGGGGATCGGATTCGCTGTGGATCTTGTGAGTCTCGGTCACCATGGCGCGCACCGGGCTTTCATGCAAGGCGGCGGAATGCCCGCCGGTTATCCTTCGGGGCAGAAAGAAGAATAGGCGGTGAAGCTGGGGGAACTTCACCGCCCATTGGCCTTTCAACGGAGGGGGGCGTTTTCCATCGAAAGGAAGCAGCGGGAGCGAGTTTGTGGCTCGCCCCCTGGAAAGAGCCGTCAGCGGGGGCGACTATGCCGGCGACACTCTCCGTTCATGTGCGGTGATCAGCTCTTCGCGAGGGGAACGGCGACGAACTTCGAGGAGCCGTTCGAGCGAACCCTGATCAGCACGCTGTTCTTGTTGTCGTTGTGCGCGGCGACAATCGCCTCGCGCACATCGCCGGGATTGGTCACACTCTTGCCGGCGACTTCGAGAATGACGTCGCCTTCCTTGAAGCCACGCTCGGCAGCGGCGCTCTTCGGATCGACGCCGGTCACGACCACGCCGTCCTTGCCGGCACCGGCGACACTGCTCGCGGGCGAGACCGTGAGGCCGAGCCGCGGCACGTCGCTGCCGCGCGATGACGATCCCTTGTCACCGCTATCGACATCGGCCTTCGCCTCTATCGTGTTCGGCAACTGGCCGAGGGTCATGGACAGAACCTTGTCCTCGCCCTTGTGCAGCACGTTGATCTTCACCGTGTTGCCCGGCGCGAAGCCGCCAATGGTGCGGGCGAGTTCGCGTGCATCTTTGACCGGCGTGCCATTCACCGCGGTGATGACGTCACCCGACTTGATGCCAGCCTTGGCTGCCGGACCATCGGCCTGGGGCTCGGCGACCAGCGCACCTTCCGCCTTCTTCAGGCCGAGACTGTCGGCGATATCCTGGGTCACCGGCTGAATCTGCACGCCGATCCAGCCACGCGAGACCGAACCCTTGTCCTTGAGCTGCGCCACCACCGTCTTCACGGTCGAGGCCGGGATCGAGAACGCGATACCGACGCTGCCGCCCGAGGGCGAATAGATCGCGGTGTTGACGCCCATCACTTCGCCCGACGTATCGAAAGCCGGACCACCCGAATTGCCCTTGTTCACGGGCGCATCGATCTGGATGAAATCGTCATACGGACCGCTGCCGATGTCACGGCCCGAGGCCGAGACGATACCGGCGGTCACGGTGCCGCCGAGTCCGAACGGGTTGCCGACTGCCAGCACCCAGTCGCCGATCCGCGGCTTGCCGTCAGCAAGCTTGGCGAACGGGAAATCGGTGCGGCCCTCGACCTTGATCAGCGCCAGATCGGTACGCGGATCGGTGCCGATCACCTTGGCCGAATAGGTCTTGCCGTCGTCGGTCGAGACCTCGACCTTGTCGGCGCCATCGACCACGTGATTGTTGGTTACGGCGAAACCGTCAGCCGAGATGAAGAAGCCCGAGCCCTGACCGCTCACGACGCCACGGCCGCCGCCGCGCGGACCACCGCGCATGCCCGGGGGCACGCCGTCCTGGCCGAAGCGCTTGAAGAAGCGCTCCATCGGGGAGCCCGGCTGGAACGGCGAGTCGCCGTTGTTGTCGTCATCCTTCGATGCGACCTTCTCCTTCATGTTGACCTTGACCGAGATCACCGACGGCTTCACGCGCTCAACGATATCGGCGAAGCCGACCGGCTGCGCGGCCTGCGACTTGACCTGCTTGTCAACCTGCGCATGCGCAGTGGTGGTGAAGATGTCGACCGGACCGTTGGAGGGCGACAGGCCATAAGCGGCAACACCAAGGCCCGCAACAACCGACGCCATCAGCGCGAATTTACGCGCAGAGAACAGCGAACGGCGGGACGCCTTGTAGGACGGCAATTCGGAAAAATCGTTGGGGCGGTCGGACATCGAGAAAATCTCCAGAGCAACGGCGCGGGGGCAAGGCGCCTTGTGTGATCTGAAGATGGAGGTTTCCACCTTACCGCGGGCTGGCAGGGGAATTAAGGTTTGGTAATCTGGCGGATACAGGTGTGGCGGGGTGACGCAGGGAAAACCGCGCCTGAATCACCCCGATATCGGCAGATGCAGCGGCGGTATCAACCGCCGGTCTTTTGACCCGTCTCCGGGAACAGACCGGCCAGGATTTCGCCGGCCATGTTGAAGGCTGCAACGCCGCGGAACAGCGCCGCGATTCCGGCGCTTGCGTGCAGTTCCTCAAGCGTGGCCCCGGCCTTGATCGCAGCCTTTGCGTGATTGGCAGCAGCTTCAGACGTCTGGACCAGCAGGATTGCGAACGACATCAATTGCACGGTCTTCTGGTCCAGTGCCGTCGGCGTCAGCGCCGCAATCCGCCAGTCCTCCAGCGCCGTGACCAAAGCGGGATCGACGCGCATGCCGAGTTCGAGCCGCTTGGCGATCTTCGGCGGCGTGAAGCCAATCATGGTCTCGTAGCGGGACTTCAGCTCGTCGAGTTCAGTAATTTTCTTCGTCATATGATTCCCGTTTTCAAATCGATTACCGCCGAGGTCCTACTCGACCTTGGCACCCGCTGTCTTCACCACCTGGCCCCATTTTTCCGACTCGGTGCGCAGAAACGCAGCGAACGCGTCGCCTGACAGTGTGCCGGGCTCGGCGCCGACATCGGCGAGGCGTTTCACCATGTCGGGGTCCTTCAGCACCTTGGTCACCCCGTCGATCAGCACCTTCGTCACATCCGGCGGCATCTTGGCCGGCGCGACGAGGCCAAACCATGACGACGCCTCGAAATTTGCGACACCCGCCTCCGCCATCGTCGGCAGCTCCGGGAACAGAGGCGAGCGCGCTGCGCCGGCCACGGCAATCGCGCGGATCGTGCCGCCCTGAACCTGCGGACGAATGGCGGGCATGTTGTCGAACATCATCGGGATCTGACCGGCGATCAGGTCATTCATCGCCGGCGCCGCGCCGCGATACGGCACATGGACGATATCGATGCCGGCGCGCGCCTTCAGCAGCTCGCCGGCCAGATGATTGGTTGATCCCAGGCCGGACGAGCCGAAATTGAGTTTGCCCGGCGATGCCTTGGCGAGCGCGATCAGCTCCGCCACCGTCGTCGCCTTCACGCCCGGATTGACCGCCAACACGATCGGAACCGACGCGATCAACGCCACCGGCGTGAAATCCTGCGCGGGATTGAAGGGGAGTTGCGCGTAGAGCGACTGATTGACCGCGAGCGGTCCGGGCGCCGTCAGCAGCAACGTATAGCCATCAGCGGGCGAGCGCGCGACTGCATCCGCGCCAATGTTGCCGCCGCCGCCGGCACGGTTGTCGATCACCACCGGCTGTCCCCAGAGCTCCTGCAGCTTGGTGCCAAGCAAGCGGGCAACGACGTCGTTCGATCCGCCGGCGGGAAACGGCACCACGATCTTGATGCCGCGTTCGGGAAACCCTGCATGGGCAACCTGGCCGACCAGCGAAACCATGACCAGAGCCACCAGTGCAGAAACCACGTGCCGCATGCGAACCTCCAAATAATCGATTTTTCTTGCTTCGTCGATTTTATGTTGGCACTACTTAAGGCTGTCGTCAAATCGGCTGATTGCCACCGTTTATTTTCAGCGAACAAAGATCGCTTATTTGAAGGGAGTTGCCACGATGAGTGCGCATACGCATGGCGCCCCACCGAAGCCCTGCCCCGGCCCCGATCGCCATCCAAAGCGGCCGGCATTCGTGATGCCGCGTGGTGCCTGCGATACCCATGTCCACGTCTTCGGCCCGCAGGCCGAATTTCCGTTCAGCGAACAGCGCAGCTACACGCCCGAAGACTGCACCTATGACGACCTGATGCAGCTCCACGAAACGCTCGGGATCGACCGCGCCGTCATCGTGCATGGCGGCGCTCATGGCACCGACAATAGTGCGACCCTCGCGGCCCTCGACCTCAATCCGCGACGACTGCGCGGGGTTGCCGTGATCCCGTCGGGCCTGCCGCAACAGGCGCTCGAAGACATGCACCTCCGCGGCATGCGGGGCTGCCGCATGTCCACCGTCGTCAGCGGCGGCGCATCCTTTGCGCATCTGGCGGGCCTCGCGGACGAGACCTTCGATTTCGGCTGGCACCTCGTGCTGCATTTCAACAGAGCGAGCGAACTGGTCGATGTCGCGCCGCAACTGATGCAGGTCAGCAGTCCGTTCGTGCTGGATCACCTCGCCCGGATCAGCGCTGCAGAAGGCGTCGACTCCGAACCGTTCCAAACCTTGCTGCGATTGCTCGACACCGACCGCTGCTGGGTCAAGCTCGCCAGCCTGTATCGCCTCTCTGCAGAGCCCTATCCGCATCGCGACATGCTGCCGATGATCGCGCGCGTGGTCGAAGCGCGTCCCGACCGCATCCTCTGGGGCAGCAACTGGCCGCATCCGATCTGCCCGGTCGCGATGCCGAACGATGGCGACCTCGTCGATCTCATCCCGCACTGGCTGCCGGATCCCAAAGCGCAGCAATTGGCACTGGTGGATAATCCGGCTTCGCTTTACGGTTTCGAGAGCATCGGACAGGCATCATGAGCACCGCACACACCACTACGGCCGGCGCGATCCCGACCACATTGTCCACCACGCTCGTCGCCCGCTTGCGGGACTCCATCATGCGCGGCGACCTACTGCCGGGCAGCAAACTCAATCTTGATCGCCTGCGCACCGCCTTCGGCGTCAGCCTCAGCCCGCTCCGCGAAGCGCTATGCCGTCTGGAGAATGACGGACTCGTCGCGCTGATCGACCAGCGCGGCTATCGCGTCACGCCGGTTTCTGCGAGCAATCTTGCCGAGATCATCCGGCTGCGCGTCGAACTCGAAGGCCTCGCCGTCAAGGAAGCCATCGAACACGGCGATGTCGCCTGGGAAGGACGCGTGCTCGGCTCGCTGCATCAGCTCAGCCGCTGCAAGCGCGGCTCACGCTCGGCGGCTGAACAGGAAGCCTGGGAGATTGCGCATCGCGCCTTCCATGCCGAACTGATCTCGGCATGCCAGATGCCGCTGCTGCGGCAGTTCTGTGCGACGCTGCACGACCAGAGCGATCGCTATCGCCGCATCTTCCTGAAGAAGCATCAGCCGGATCGCGATGTGCCTGCAGAACACACGGCCATGGCCCATGCGATGATCGAGCGGCGCACGCGCGATGCAACACGGATCCTGCGGGAGCATATCGAACGCACGGGTCGGAATATCCAGGCCGTGCTGGCGGCCGAATAGACGCCGGCCGCGACAACAGCTGCACTAGTGGATTGACGCTTCCCCCGTTTGATAGCGACGAGGACGAGTTTGGGATTGGCCGTCCAGACAAAGGGCTTTGGATCGGCGTTGGTTTCGATAACGAAGCGAGTCCTGAGCCTCAGCGGCCATATGTAAAAATACGGCAACTCGCGTATTTTGTATTAAGATCATCAGGCAAATGAATGCATGGATTCCAATCTTTGATTGGATCTGACTTATATCCTAGCGCCGTTGTAGCGGGGCGATACATGAGCGGACTGGTGAGGACGATCATTGCCGACGATCATGCCTTCATCCGGCAAGGTCTGAAACAGCTTCTATCGACTGTGGACAGGCTTACGGTCAGTGGAGAAGCGGCGGACGGTGAAGCCGTTCACCGGCTGCTGAACGAAAGCTCCGTCGATCTTCTCATACTCGATCTCGGCATGCCGGGTGTGAACGGGTTTCAATTCATAGCTAACCTGAGAACCGAATGGCCGGAGCTGCGAGTTCTTGTCGTCACCGCCAATGTTGAGCCACGTTCCGTTCGCGCAGCTTTTTCCGCGGGCGCGAATGGCTATTTGACCAAGAGCGGCGATCCATCCGAGCTCATCGCTGCAGTCGATGCCATCAGAAAAGGCAACGCCTATGTGGCGGAGGAGGTTCGTTTTGCGGTGGACCAGCATGACGGCCCGAACGACTCCCCGGAGCCCACGGCTGCGATCATATCTCCGGTCACGCTTACACGGCGCGAGCGGCAAATCCTGGGGATGATCCCTCACGGTGCCACCAGCCGCGACATCGCCAGCCGGCTCGGCATTAGTCCGCTGACCGCCCGGAAACATCGCGAGAATCTGATGCGGAAGCTTGATCTGCACAGCGGTGCTGAATTGACAGCCTACGCAATTCGTCTCGGCCTTCCAGCGGGCTAGCGCAACGGCAACTCGCGAACGAAGCCGCCGCACCGACCGGCGCGCGAAGAGGTTTCGATGCAAGAAGAGAAGATACGCGAGGCGCTCGTCGAGCTTTTATATCGCAATTCCTACGGAGTGGTGGTCGCCAACATCCTGATCTCCCTGGCGGCAGCGTACGTACTGAGGAGCGTCGTATCGGCGAGCTGGTTGATCGGATGGCTCGGCGCGTTATATCTGCTCACTGCCATACGCGTTCTGGCGGCGCGCCGGTTCTTCAACCGAGATAGAGAGCCGACGTCCGCGTTGCGATGGGCCTGGCTTGCGGCGGCGTTTTCCTGCGTGTCAGGCCTGCTGTGGGGAATGCTCGGCTGGGTTGGGTTCCTTCCTGAGGCGCCCATTCCTTTTTCATTCACGGTCATCGTTTTGACCGGTCTGATCTGCGGCACCGTTCCGTCGCTCTCGGCCTTTCCGCCTGCTCTCGTCGGCTCGATCATCGCAACGGTGCTGCCGATCACGGTACGCTCTATTACCAATGGAGGTGATATCTCCGGCGCATATCTCTCCCTGCTTGCGGGGCTTGTGGCCATCAATCTCTATTACTGCCGCACAACGTACCACATGCTGCGTGAGACCATCAGGTTGCGTCTGGAAAATGTCGAACTGGTGAGCCACCTGCAGGAAGAACGCGACCGCGCGCAAGCGGCCGATCATGCGAAAACGCGTTTCCTTGCGGCCGCCAGTCATGACCTGCGCCAGCCGATCCATGCCTTGAGTCTACTGATCGCCACGCTCGCGGCGCTGGGTCACCGCGGCGCTGTCGCATCGGGCGATGCTCGCGATCTGGCCGGCAAGGCAAAATCCATTGTCGGCAATCTCAGCGCCCTCCTGAATGGACTGCTCGACATCTCCCGGCTCGATGCCGGCGTCGTCACTGTTGCGAAGGAGACGGTGAATTTGTCGCAACTTTTCAATCAACTCGGCAGCGAATTCGCGCCCGTGGCGAAGGATCGCCGCCTTGATTGGCGTGTTGTTGAAAGCCGTCTGCTGGTGGACAGCGATCCCATGATGCTGAAACGGGTTTTGGACAATTTGCTGTCGAACGCTTTTCGATACACGAGATCCGGCGGCGTTCTGCTCGGCTGCCGTAGGCGCGACGCTTCGGTGGAAATCCAGATATGGGATACCGGCCCCGGCATCCCCGCAGATCAGCAAGCAATGGTCTTCGAGGAATTCGTGCAATTGCAGAACCCGGCGAGGGATCGCGCGCTCGGCCTCGGCCTTGGCCTCGCCATCGTTCGCCGCACCGCCGTACTGCTGCAACATCCGCTAAAGCTGGTCTCCGTCACCGGACGCGGCTCGATGTTTTCCCTTACGGTTCCGATAGCCAGTGCGGTGGAAACGCCCTTGCCCGACAACAAGGCATCACCAGCCGGCATCGCCGTCGGCATCATGGTCGTGGAAGACGAGAGGGATGTTCTCGATATCATGGTGCAGTTGCTCACACTGCAGGGGCATCGCGTCTATGCCGGCCGATCTGCCGCCGAGGTGCAACAGATTCATGCAGAGGCGATCGAGGCCGGCAAGGCACCGGTCGATCTGATCATTGCCGACTACCGCCTCGGAGATGGGGCTACGGGCCTGGACGTAATCGAGGCTCTTTGCGCGCATATCGGCCGCTCGGTCCCTGCCGTTATCGTGACCGGCGATACCTCGCCGTCGCGGATCAAGGAAGCCATCGCCAGCGGTCATCGTATTCTGCACAAGCCGATCACCGGCGAGGAATTGCACGAAGCGATCGTTGCAGCCTGTGTTGACGGCAAGGAATCGATCGATAGCGGTCGCTAAAAATATGTAGCTGCCCCGGATTGGCGATCACCGGGTCACGGTCGAGATAGCGTCTCGGCGCTGATCTCCCACGGCGGCGCCACCTGGCGGCGCAGGGCCTTTCGACATTAGCCTCCTCGCCGACGACGAAATACGACATCTGCCGTATCGCTCGCGCATGAACCCAGCGATATCGTTCACCCCAACTGGACGCGCTTGAACAGCCGATCTTGAATTCGGCAGTTGGAAGCAGGAGCGCGCTTTCAAAGTGACAGTCGAATTTTCCGAACGCGTGCAAGAAGGAAATTGGATATGGCAGTTACCAAGAGCTCCCACGTCCGTCGACCAACGCCTCCTCCGTCTCCTCTCAAAGCGTGGGCAATCGCTGTCCTGGCTGGCTTCGGCATTTTGCACGTTGTCGGAGGATACATGCTGAACCACGTGTCGAGTATCCAACCTATCGAAACGGCAACAACGGCGATCCACGGCGACTAGATGGATTTGTTATTGTCACTTGAGTGAGTTCGGACGCCCCACGCTGTCCCGCTATTGAAGACGATCACCGTTCCAAAGGAAGCGATGCCATGTCAGATATAGCGGCTTATTTGACGCTAAGCGGGGCGGTTTTTGCGGGCGCGTTCGTTTCCGGCCTTTCCGGGTTTGCGTTCTCGGCGGTCGCCGGTGCTGTCCTGCTACACGTTTTTCCGCCTATGGAAGCTGTGCCATTGATGATGGCTTGCAGCATCACTGTACAAGCGGCCACTCTGTTTGCGCTACGCAAGAACATGCAATGGAAAACCAGCCTCGTTTTCATCGCGGGTGGACTGCTAGGCATTCCGATCGCGATCTATCTCCTGCAGAATGTGGGTACTGAAACCTTCAGACTGGGTTTTGGAGCTCTCGTATCCCTTTACGCGACATATGCCTTGTTCCGGCCAACGCCTGCCTGCTCGCGTCAGATGGAGAGCCAGAGCAGAAACGCGCTGGTGGGGTTTGGTGGGGGACTGGTCGGCGGATTGACGGCGATGCCCGGCGCACTTCCTGCGATCTGGTGCGACATCCATGGTCTCCCGAAAAATCAGCAGCGCGGTCTGGTTCAACCCTACATCGGGGTGATGCAGCTTTTCGCCCTTGCTCTCATGCTTTCGCACCACAGCCTTTCGTTAAAGGTCTTGATCAACTTTGGCATGTCTCTACCCGCCTTGGCTGCTGGAACGGCTTTAGGCATCGTCCTGTTCGGACGGGTCAACGAAGCAGCCTTCAAACGAATTATCCTGGGCTTGTTGCTGTTTTCGGGACTTTGCCTTGTGATCTAGATGCGAGCTCTCAATAGTCGGCTGCTGGCCGGGGGCGGCGAACTAAACCGGCTTGTCCTGCACCGTTTCCTTGGCAATTAGCCGCTCGATCCGCGCTTCTTCCTCGGCGGTGAGCTGCATCACGGCATCATCATCGCCTGCAGCCCTGCCCCGTCGCCGGTTGTGCCACCACAAGGCGAAGCCGCCGCCGATCAGCACCAGCGGCGTCAGCAGCCACAGCAGCAGCGTATGCAGGTTGAGGCGCGGCTTCAGCAACACGAATTCGCCATAGCGCGCCACCAGGAAATCCAGCACCTGCTTGTCGCTCTCGCCGGTGGCAATGCGCTCGCGCACCAGCAAACGCAGATCGCGCGCCAGCGGTGCGTCGGAATCGTCAATGGACTGGTTCTGGCAGACCATGCAGCGCAGCTCCTTCGACAGGTTGCGCGCGCGGCCTTCCTGGGCCGGGTCCTTCATGATCTCGTCGGGCTGCACCGCATGCGCGAGCGGCGCAGCGAGCAGGAACATGACGGCGATGAGGCCTGCGACAATGCGTGTCACGCCATCACTCCGCCGGCTGTAGTGCGCGCGCCGCCTTGGCCGGCTTCGGCGCGCCGACGCGTAGCCGCCGGTCGGACAGTGACAGCAGCCCGCCAAAGGCCATCAGCACCGGCCCCCACCAGATCATCAGCACCAGCGGCTTGTGATACATCCGCACGGCGACAGCGCCGCCCGCGGCTTCCTCCCCGAGCGAGATATAGAGCTGGCTGGCGCCGCGCGACAGCAGCGCGGCTTCCGTGGTGGAGGACTGCCGCGCCGCGAAGTTGCGCTTCGATGGCATCATCTCGCCGATCTCATCGCCGCCGCGCGTCACCCTGAAGCGTGCGATGCTCTCACGGAAATTCGGCCCCTGCCGCTGCGTCACGTCCTTGAGCGTGAGCTCATAGCCGGCAAGCTTCGCCACATCATTCGGCTGCATGGTGCCGATATATTCGGTATTCCAGGTGCTCTCGCAAACGATACCGATCAGCGCGACGCCGATGCCAGCATGAGCAAAGGCCGTGCCCCAGGCCGCGCGCGGCAATCCGCGCGCACGGCGGAACGCGGCGCCGAACGGCAAACGAAACAGCATGGTGCGTTCGGCGATATCGACGATCGATCCGGCAATGACGAACACGCCGAGCCCGATCGCCAGCGGCGCCAGCGCCGCGCCGCCGGTCGTCCATGCCCAGACCAATGCCACCGCCAGCAGCGCGGCAATGCCGGCCGCCATCAGCCGCTGCGTGACGCCTCGGAGATCGCCGCGTTTCCACGCCAGCAGCGGCCCGAACGGCATCGCCAGCAGCAACGGCACGAACAGCGGGCCGAATGTGAGGTTGAAGAACGGCGCGCCGACAGAGATTTTCTCGCCGGTCAGCATTTCCAGCGCCAGCGGATACAACGTGCCGATGAACACCGTGGCGCAGGCCGTGGTGAGGAACAGGTTGTTCAGCACCAGCGCGCCTTCGCGCGAGATGGGCGCGAACAATCCGCCCTGCTTCAGCGACGACGCACGCCACATATACAGCGTCAGGCTGCCGCCAATGAACACGCACAGGATCAGCAGGATGAACACGCCGCGCGTCGGGTCGGTCGCAAAGGCATGAACCGAGGTGAGGACGCCGGAGCGCACCAGGAATGTGCCGAGCAGCGACAGCGAGAAGGTAAGGATCGCCAGCAAGATGGTCCAGACCTTCAGCGCGTTGCGTTTCTCCATCACCACCGCGGAGTGCAGCAACGCGGTGCCGGACAGCCATGGCATCAGCGAGGCGTTCTCGACGGGATCCCAGAACCACCAGCCACCCCAGCCGAGTTCGTAATAAGCCCAGTACGAGCCCATCGCGATGCCGAGCGTCAGAAATATCCACGCCACCAGCGTCCATGGCCGCACCCAGCGCGCCCAAGCGGCATCGATGCGGCCTTCGATCAATGCAGCGACGGCGAAGGAGAATGCGATGGAGAAGCCGACATAGCCGAGATAGAGCATCGGCGGATGCACCGCGAGGCCGATATCCTGCAGCACCGGATTGAGATCGCGGCCCTCGAGCGGCGGCTGTGCCAGCCGCAGGAACGGATTCGAGGTCATCAGGATGAACAGATAGAACGCCGCGGCGATCCAGCCCTGCACCGCCAGCACATGCGCGCGCAGCGACAGCGGCAGATTATTGCCGAAGGCGGCGACGAGCCCGCCGAACAGTGCGAGGATCGACACCCACAGCAGCATCGAGCCTTCGTGGTTTCCCCATACGCCGGTGATCTTGTAGAGCAGCGGCTTGGCCGAATGCGAATTCTCGAACACATTGGCGACGGAGAAATCCGACGTGACATAGAGCGTCGTCAGCGCCAGGAACGAGAGTCCGGCGAACAGCAATTGCGCCAGCGCGGTCGAGCGCGCAACATTCATCAAGGCGGGATCGCGCAGCCGCGCACCGATGATCGGCACCGTCGACTGGATCAGCGCCAGCGCGAGCGCCAGCACCAGTGCATAGTGTCCCGCTTCGGCAATCACTGCAAAACACTCTGTTTTGCAGGGGTCACCACAGGCTTGGCAGCGCCCTGCGACATCACCGGCTTGCCGCCCTCGCCTTCCTGCCAGCGCCCCTGTTTCTTGAGCGCGTCAGCGACTTCCTTCGGCATGTAGTTCTCGTCATGCTTCGCCAGCACCGTATCGGCCTTGAACACGCCCGACGCATCCATCGCGCCTTCGGCGACAACGCCCTGCCCCTCGCGGAACAGATCCGGCAGGATGCCCTTGTAGTTCACCGGCAAGGTTGCGCCACCATCGGAGACCTTGAAGCTCACGGCGAGATTATCGCCGCGCACCAGCGAGCCCTGCTCGACCATGCCGCCGAGACGAAAGCGCTTGCCAACGGGGATCTGCTTTTCGGCAACCATCTGCGGCGTCGAGAAGAACACGATGGAGTCGCGCAGCGCGTTCAGCACCAGCCCGGCCGCGATGGCGAGCACCACCAGCGCTCCACCGATCATCGTCAATCGTCGCTGCTTGCGCGTCATTGGAAGTCACCCATCCAGCCCGGAGTCCTTCAGGCCATCGTTCAGCTTGCGCAGCCGCTCGGCATCCGTGCCGACCGCCTCCCGTGCATCCGCCAGCGCGCTCTTTGCCTTGTCGCGCTCACCGAGCACCATATAGGCACGCACCAGCCGCAACCATCCCTCGACATCGCTGCCATCCTGCTTCAGCCGCGTGGCAAGCCGGTCGACCATGCCATGGATCATCGCATTGCGGTCGCCGGCATTCATGCCCTGTACCGACGCGATCGTGTCTTCCGACAGCGCCGGCAGGTTCGGACCTGATTTCGGAGCGCTGCCGCCGACGCGCGCCAGGGCCGCCGTGACCACCGGACGCCACGGCGCATCCGCAGGTCCCTTTGTCAGCATGTCGCGCCAGATCACCGCCGCGTCGCTGCCACGCCCGTCCTGCTCGGCCGCGAGGCCCAGGAAGTAGCGTGCCTTCACCTCACCGGCGTCGAGCGCGACAGCGCGTTCGAATTCGGTCTTGGCATCCGCGGTGATGACACCATTGGCGGCCATCGCCATGGCCTCGCCGAGATCGGCGCGGCGCGCGGCCGTATCGCCGGCATAGGTGATCGCATTGCGGAACGCGCGCACCGCATCGTCGGTGCGGCCGATCTTCGCCAGCACAGGCGCCAGCACGGTCCAGCCACGGCCGTCGGTCGGGTTTTTCTCGAGATGCTGCTCGACCTGTGCGACGAGATTGTCCAGCGGCTGGGTGGGACTCGGCGACTGGTTGCGCGCGGCGAGCGGAAAGTCCGGCATGGCAGGCGAACCGAGCGGCAGATAGAAGCCGACGGCCAGCAGCGGCAGGCCGATCAGCGCCACCAGCGCCACCGCGCGGCGAAAGCCAGGACTGCTGCCCACGGACGCCGCGCCCTCGGCATCGACGGCTGCCAGCAGACGGCGGCTGATCTCGACACGCGCCGCCTCCGCCTCCGTCGGTCCGATCAGACCGGCGGCGGTATCGCGGGTGATTTCAGCGAGCTGATCCCGGTAGACAGTGGCCTCGGTACCCCCGGCATCGGAGCGGGTCCGGCCAAGCGGCCACAACACGGCGAAAGTCGCCGCGGCGGTCATCAAGGCGAACACAAACCATAAGGCCATCAATGGGTTCCGGCGTAGTCTTGAGTCGATCTAAACGACGTCTTTGCCGGGTTACACCATGGCCATCGACGCCGCGCAATTGACTTTTATGCCATCGCGACGTCCAGCCGCTTGTTCTGGATCAAGAATTGCGGCGGCTCCGAGCCCGCTTTCCGAGTAATGCCCCCTCCGCGACGTGGATGCCCTCCGGGAAGACCCATCGACGCGATTGACGAAACCGCTATCGGGCCTGCCGCGCGCCGACAAAGGCCGCGGTTATTTCATCCGGCGCAATGATGAAGTGCGCAGAGCGTGCATTCTCGCGCGCCGGATCATGAAGCAACTTGCATTCGCTGAACGGGAATGGACCCGACCACGAATTCAGGATCACAATCATGAAGCTCTATCACCATCCACTGTCCGGCCACTCTCATCGCGCGCATCTGTTCGCTTCGCTCCTTGGCCTGCCCCACGAACTCATCGAGGTCGACCTGAAGTCGGGCGCGCACAAGACGCCGGATTTCCTTGCGCTCAATCCGTTCGGTCAGGTGCCGGTCCTCGATGACAGTGGCAGCATTGTCTCCGACTCGAACGCCATCCTCGTTTATCTCGCCAAGACGTCCGGCCGAGCCGAGTGGCTGCCCGATGACGCGAAGGGAAGCGCGGCCATCCAGCGCTGGCTGTCTGTCGCTGCCGGCCAACTGGCCTATGGTCCTGCCGCTGCACGGCTGATCACCGTTTTCGGCAGGAACTTCAATCCAGAGGAAGTCATCGAGCGCGCGCACGCCTTGTTGGCACTCGTCGAAGCGCATCTCGCCGATCGCGACTGGCTTGTCGGCAATGGTCCGACCATCGCGGATGTGGCGCTCTACAGCTACATCGCAAGCGCGCCGGAAGGAAATGTCGATCTGTCCGGCTATCCCAAGGTGACCGCCTTCTTGCGCCGCATCGAAGCGCTGCCCGGCTTCGTGCCTTTCGCCAAGACCCCCGTCGGCCTCGCCGCTGCGGCTTAACTGCGTGTGTCGGGCGTATCCAGGCATACGCCCGACACCGCCAACGAGAGCGGACCGATGACCGATACTATGTCGCTATCAAAACTGGACATCTGGCACGCCGGCGAGAAGGCGATTCAGGAAAAGGTCGGCGTTTCGACTCACATGGACGAGCTCGGCAGGCGTATCGTGCGCGACTACATGCCGACGCAACACCGGGATTTCTACGCCCAGATCCCCTTTATCGCGCTCGGCAGCGTCGACGGCGCAGGTGACGCATGGGCCACATTTGTCACCGGCAAGCCCGGCTTCATCTCATCGCCAACAGCGCAATCGCTCGATATCGATGTCGTCAGGGAGCCAAGCGATCCCGCCAGCGAAGGGATGCACGAGGGCGATGCGATCGGCCTGCTCGGCATCGAACTTCATACGCGCCGGCGAAATCGGGTCAACGGCATCATCGGACCGTCGGACAATTACGCCATTCATTTTGACGTCGACCAAAGTTTCGGCAATTGCCCGCGCTACATCCAGCTCCGCGATTACGAGTTCGTGCGCGATCCACGCGAACTGTTTACGGGAAATATCGAAGAGAAAGCCGAGATCGACGCAACGGCACGCCGTGTGATCGAAGCCGCCGACATGTTCTTTGTCGCGTCCTATGTCGAGCGAGAATCCCGTCGACAGGTCGACGTCTCAAGCCGCGGTGGCAATCCCGGTTTCGTTCGCGTTGCCGACGACGGCACGCTCACAATCCCGGATTTCGCAGGCAATCTCTTTTTCGCCACGCTGGGCAACATCCTCATCAACGGCAAAGCCGGACTCTTGTTCGTCGATTTCGAGACCGGCGACGTGCTGCAAATGACCGGCGACGCCCGGGTCATCCTGGACTCCCCGGAGATCGCCGCTTTTCAGGGCGCCGAGCGCCTCTGGCAATTCAACGCGCGGCGTGTCGTTCTTCGGCGCGGTGCCCTGCCCCTGCGCTGGGCGTTCCGGCCGGACGGATGGGCTCCGAGCACGCTCATGACAGGCAGTTGGGAGCAGGCAGCCGGTCGTCTGCGGGCTGCAGAACTTGCGACCAAATGGCGGCCATTCAAGGTCATCAACATCGTCGATGAGAGCGCAACGGTCAGGTCGTTCCATCTGGAGCCGACCGACGGCGCCGGTCTCCTGCCTCATCGCGCCGGGCAGTATCTCCCGATCAGACTATCCATTGACGGAGCGGAGAAGACCGCCATCCGAACCTATACGCTGTCGGTCGCGCCTTCGGATCACGTCTACCGCATCAGCGTCAAACGCGACGGACTCGTATCGCAGCGGCTACACGACGGCATCAATATTGGCGACGTGATCGAAGCAAGGGCGCCCGCCGGTGAATTCACGATCGATGCCGCTGAGGCGCGACCAGCGGTGCTGCTGGCGGGCGGCATCGGCATCACGCCGATGCTCGCGATGCTGCGGCATGTGATTTACGAAGGGCTGCGGACGCTCAAGATTCGAGCGACCGTGCTTTTTCAGGCAGCCCGTTCGAAGAACGAGCGCCCCTTCGGCAACGAATTGGATGAACTTGCGGCCTCCGCTGGAGACGCAGTCCGGGTCATCCGAGTTCTCGGCGACATCACGGATGCCGAAGAAGGCCCCGACTACGACGCTGCGGGGCGTATCGACATGGCCCTGCTGTCACGGTTCATGTCGGTTGGCGACTACGATTACTATCTCTGCGGCCCTTCCGGATTCATGCAGTCGATCTATGACGGTCTTCGTGCACTGAACATCGCCGACAACCGTATCCACGCCGAAGCATTCGGCCCCGCGTCACTGGTACGAACCGTCGACAGCCCAGCGACAGCGCCGGCGCGCCAGCCATCGTCGTCGACATCGGTGCATGTCGTGTTCACAGAGTCATTGAAGGAAGCGCGCTGGACACCAGAGTCGGGATCGTTGCTCGACCTCGCGGAATCGCGCGGCCTGAGCCCCGATTTCGGTTGTCGGGAAGGACATTGCGGCACCTGCCGAACGAAGCTTCTGGCGGGAGTGGTGACCTACGTCAAAGAGCCAGCCGCTGCGGTGGCCGACGATGAAGTCCTGATCTGCTGTGCCGTTCCGGCCGCACAGAACGGCAACGAAGCAAATCGCATTCAATTGGCGCTCTGATCTCGGGATCAGGCGATGCGGATGTCACATCGCCGACGAGCCATTTCGCATCGCCTGGCCTAGCCGGCCCGCTTCGGCTTGCGCTCGACCACGACCATGGCCTGTTCGGCGGCGCGGCTCATCAGCGAAGCATATTCCTGGCCGAATAACACCTGGCAGAAGCGGATAGCGGCCTTGGCCTGCATCTGCCGGTAGCTACGGACGCGGGTATCGCCGGCGCGCAGCGACTGCACCAGCGACTCCGTGGACTTCTCGACATATTGCTGCAGGTCGGAATAGGTCCGCAGCGTCACCTCGTTGATGGCGAGTTCGCTGGCATAGGTCCGGCACACCGCGACGAAATTGATCAGCGCCACGGTCTCCTCGACCTCGGCGAAATCGATCGTCGCCGTCGCGGCAATATCCTTGTCAGGGCGCTGGCGCAGCAGACGCCGCACCCTGCCCGGCACGCTCTCGATCTCCGACTGCAGCGTCGAGGAAATCTCCACCCGGATCGAAGCCATCTGACGACCCCAAGTGGAATCGTTGCGCATGTCGAGTTCGGTGCGCAGGCCGCGCACGCCGTCATGGGCGACCTTGAGATGTTCGGGGGCGCTGTCGAACTTGCCGCGCCTGATATCGGAGCGCAGTTCGGCCGCGACGCGATTGAGATCGGACAGCGCCATGGTCACGGCGACACCATAGGGCGTGGCGGCCACGCGGATTTCATCGTCGGAGGCTGCGATCTTTACCGCCAGACGAATGATCTGCCATGGCGCCGCCAGCCGCTGCATCACCAGCGACAGCGCAAATGGGAGCACTTGCGGCGTGGTCAGTGTCGGCACGTTCAGCGCGCTATTCACCGAGGCGATCTGGCTATCGCCGAAGCTGCGCAGCACGCTCGGCAGCTTGCCCGCAAAGCCGTCGAGTTGCTCGCGCGCCTTCAGCACCGCGCCGATGGACGGCAGGTCCTCGACCGCATGGGTCGGCCCGATGCGGGCCGCGCCGCGATTGCCCGATGTGGCAGTGGTAATGGCGGCTGCTGCCGCCTGCTGGAATTTCTTGACCGCACGTTCGATGTCCGATGCGCCCGGCTCAGGCGACGCAGAGACGGCCGCCTCGAACTCGCGCACGGCGTCCGCGGCGTCGCGCTCCAGCCACTGCCAGATCGGCAGCAGCGAGGCGCGCCGGATCTGTCCGGGCCGGACATTGCCCACACCTTCGACAAGGAACGGCTCGAGCGATTTGAAGACGAGACGGGTGGGATCCTCGACGCGCGGGCGCACTGCATTCTCGTGGCCGCGAACCACGCCGCGCAGCAGGTCGAGCACGAAATTGGCGACCACGACGTCTTCGCCGCGCTCGATCGCGCGCTCATATTCGCGCATCAGCAGCATCTGCGACTGCTCGGGCAGTTGCGCCAAATACTCCCGCAAGCGATCGATCGAGGTTTTGTTCATGCAGCCTAGGAATCCGTGCTTTCCGGTCGATCTACAACCGAAAATCGCCACCGATTTTTGTAGCAGGCGCCCCGTTAAGAAGGCGTTGAGGAACCGGGATCAGGCCGCCGCCCAGGTGCCTTCGGGGCTGCGGCAGGCGGTACCGCGGGCGGTCTTGAGGTCACCATTCACAGTGACCGTGTGGGAAAAGCCGCGGCATTCCCGGCCCTTCTGGTTATAGGCCGGTCCGGCGACAATATTGCCATAGCGTCCCGACGTGGCGTTGCGCCAGGGCACCGGAGCGCCGGGTGCACCGCGGTCGAGGGCGGCGATCTGGGCCTCGTAGGCCAGCCGGCGGTCCTCGTCGTTGAGCTGGGCGCCGAGTTTGGCGCCGATCAGCCCGCCAAAGGCGGCATTGGTCACCGCGACTGCTGCGTTTTCCTCGGACAGGCCAACGGCCGACTTGGTGCTGCTATAGGCCCGGGCGATCGTATCGGTGCCGAGGCCCAGCCCGCCGTCCGACGTCGTCACGTCGCACCCACCCAGCGCCAGCGCGACGGCGGCAACACAGAAGGCGTTGAACTTGACCATGGACCGCAGACCCCGAACGCAAACCGGAACACAGGAAACGTCAAAGACGTTACGAACGGGATAATTCGGGCGACAACGGGGCGCAAGGCGGGCGGGTTTCGGACCTGCTCGATCTCTTCAGAAACGGGGTGGGCTTGCATAGGCTGAGGAGGCCTGTCGCAAATCCATCGATAAAACTGGGCTGCCGGCCCACAGAGCCGAAGACCATATACGGCGCTCCAGCAAACGGGCGAGCGCATTCAAAGCGACGCTCAGCGACGCTTATCCGTAGCTGAATTCCGGCCAATCCGGCTGCTGCCAGCTCCATCCCATGAGCTATCGCGGCCTTTCCTATAGCTCATACGATGGGTCAAAAATGAGTTAGAGAAAGCGCGACTCCGACTCATCCGGGAAGCAGGACAGAAAAGAAGAAGCGAGCCAGGTTAAGGGAAGAACAGACTATCGATGTGTTGTGCGAGCACGAGGCGGGGGCGAAAGCCGCTGATCTCGCGCGCAGGCACGGCGTCTCCAAGGCGACACTGTACAATTGGAAAGGCAAATTCGGCGGAATGGATATCTCGGAGGCCAAACGGCTGCTGGAACCACTGCGCTGATCAAACAGGTCCAGTCACATAACAGGGGTAGCTCTTCTGCTTCTCTTTGACGGAAGCGATATCAAGCTCGATTACCCCGAACGGGTTTTCCGGAGACGTCATGTCGATTAATTCTCCAGTAGGCGCGCACGCGAAACCTTTGCCTCCAAATATCGGCCCACTTGATCCTTGCCCAACGCGGTTCGAGCTTACGACATAACAGCCTGAAACAATCGAGGCCATCGCGCCTGCTGTGCGAAAAACATCCACGGTTCTACCCGTGGCTCTCGGTACAACGATCAACTCGGCGCCTTGTTTACGGTAATGGCGAGCATGTTCGTTGAACATCACTTCCGTGCATAGCAGCACTCCTACGCATACACCGCAAACTACGACCGGCTCGAATTCGCGCGATTGGGTCGTGTACCAATTCGACTCATACCAGCCCAATTCCGCTGGAAAATATTGCTTTGTGTGGAGATGTCTTACTTCTCCACCTTCAAGACAGAAAGCTTCATTTGCAAGCCGCGCCCCCTCCCAAACAGGTCGAGAAGAAATGACCGCTGGGATATTTAGCCTTTCGAGTGCCACGACGCCTGCCCGATGACACTCAATGCTATATTCGGCCAGTTTCGGATCGAAATCCGGGGTTGACGCAATCCAGGGACCGAAAGGCAACTCATTCGTTACCAATATATCGACTGTCGTCTTGGAAAGATCGTCTGCCAAACTAAGCCATTGCTCGCTATCGGCAATTAAGTTTTCCGGCCACTCAACAAATCCTACCCGCATTGCCATCCTCATGACTTCGCCTCGGCGTTATATGAGATGCGTGTCGATAGCGAGAGCAAAAGACGCGGATCTAGCCTATGCGACGCCGTCGAGCCTCTTTGCGTAGGCCGCCAAGCCATCGCGCAGTGCCTCCTGCAATTTCGGCGTGCGCGCGCGGATCGCCTCATTTGCGACCCCGACAGCCTCCGCCTCCATCGCCTTCTCGCGCGACAAGTGATCGTGCTGGAACAGCCATGTCGCCACCGCTGACCAGTCATACAGTGAGGTCTTCGACGTCACGCGTGCAACTGGTGGCGGAAAATTGCCGACACGATTGCCGCTGGCATAGTTGGTGATCGCCGCGCGCGACAGCCCGGTTCGCATGGCAATATCCGAAAGGCTCACCAGCGGGTCGGGCTCGACGCGATCGACCTGCGCGCCCGCCTTCATGACATTCTCGACCGCCGAGCAGATGGCCGCATCTATCGATGTCGCTTCGCGGGCAAAATCAGCAATGATGCGGCCTTTCTGGAACGAAATTGTCGCATCGTCGCAACCCGCGTCGAAAAAGCGATCAGCGAAATCCTCCGCGTCCGGATCGAGACCGGATGCAATGATGCTGAACTCAAATTCTGTCATCACTGTCCTCCTGTTCTCGGTGCGGGCAACGATCGATCTCGCGTCTCAGCTGGCGCGCATGGTTCTGCGGATTTCGGGGTGTCGACCAGACGAATACCGCACACCCTTCGCGATCATGATGCGCGCACAAGAGCTTCGCCCAGGCATGCCCTTTGACCTTCACCCATGACCAGCCATTTTGCTCGGCATAAGCAACCGCAGCTTCGATCTCTTTGTTCGGATGCAAAGGCCGCCTAGCCATCCTCACACCCAATACCTATTCCACTGTTAACAAATGTCAACACCCTTTGATTTCTCCCGAAACCCCAAGCGGCCTGAGACGGCATCTACCGACAGTAACAGCACAACATTAAACTACAGGTTGCATGTTGGGATAGGCATTTCCAGGCGGCGACGGGCAAGCCCTCACACCCCCGGCAACACCAGCTCCGCCCGCAGCCCGCCGATCGGCGCCTTGCCGAGCGTCAGGCTGCCGCCATACAGCGCGGCCAGATCGACCACGATGGACAGACCCAGACCTGACCCCGGCCTGGTCTCGTCGAGCCGCTGGCCGCGGCGCGCGACCTGGGCGCGCTCGGTATCGGACAGCCCGCGTCCGTCGTCATCGACGATGATCCGCAGCTTCGACGCCGGATCAGCGCCGCCGGTGCGCTCGACCTGCACGCCGATGGTGACATGGGAGTCCGCCCATTTGCAGGCGTTGTCGACGAGGTTACCGACCATCTCCTCGATGTCCTGTTTTTCACCACGGAATTTCGCCTCGGCATCGGCCTCAAGGTCGATGGTGATGCCGCGATCCCGGTGAATCTTCTGCATCGTCCGGCACAGCGCCTCCAGCGCCGGCGCGACATCGGTAACGGTGCCGACGATGGTGACACGCGCCGCGATCCGCGCACGCTCCAGATGATGCGTCACCTGATCGCGCATCACATCGGCCTGCTCCAAGACCTTGCTCGCAAAGGGGTCGACACCCCGGCTGTTCGCCTCGTTGACGATCACCGACAGCGGCGTCTTGATGGCGTGGGCGAGATTGCCGACATGGGTGCGCGCGCGCTCGACGATGGCGCGGTTGGCATCGAGCAGCGCGTTCATCTCGCCCGCCAAAGGTGAGATCTCGACAGGGAATGTGCCCTCCAACCGCTCGGCACGGCCAGACCGGATATCGGCGATGGCATCCGACATGCGCTTCAGCGGCGCGAGGCCGAAGCGGACCTGGAAGATCGTGGTGAGCACGAGCACGATCGAGAGGGCAGCGAATGTGCCGCCAAGATAATAGTCGAAGGTGCGGGTTTCCTCGAAAATCTCGGTGGCGTCGCCGGCAACGCTGATGCGGAATTTGCCGTCGGCGCCGAGATCGACGGGACGCTCCACCATGCGCAGGCGCTGGTCTTCCGGCCCATCCACATAGCCCTGGCGGATGCCCGACGCCGTCAGCTCGATGCCTTGATCCTCGAGTTTCGGAAGCTTCTTGTCCCACAGCGAGCGCGAGGCCCGCATCTCGGTCTTCGCGCCTTCGGTGGGCGCGATTTCCCAGTACCAGCCCGACAGCGGCAGTTCGAACAGCGGCTCGCCGAGCGATGGCGTGTCGTGATCCGGCGCGTCCGGCGGATTGGCGACTTCGGCCACCAGGGTGCGGAGATAGAGATTGAGGCGGCGATCGAAGGCGCGCTCGGTCGCGCTGCGATAGACCGAAGACAGGACGATGCCGGTGATCAGGAGGATTACCACCACCCAGGCCGTCGCCGACAGGAACAGCCGCGTTGCGAGCGAGCTGTTGCGCATCAGCGCATGATCCCGGGGACGATCACGGCTGCGGCGGCGTGAGCAGATAACCGAGGCCGCGCACGGTCTGGATGATATCGACGTCGAGCTTCTTGCGGATACGGCCGACGAACACCTCGATGGTGTTGCTGTCACGATCGAAATCCTGATCGTAGAGATGCTCGACCAGTTCGGTGCGCGAGATCACGCGGCCGGTATGGTGCATCAGATAGGACAGCAGCCGGTATTCGTGTGATGTCATCTTGATCGGATTGCCGGAAACGCTGACGCGGCCGGTGCGGGTATCCAGCGACACAGGTCCGCAAGTGAGTTCGGACTGGGCGTGGCCGGTGGAGCGGCGCAATAGCGCGCGGATGCGGGCCAGCACCTCTTCGAGGTGGAACGGTTTAGCGACGTAATCGTCGGCGCCGGCATCGAAGCCCTGGACCTTATCGCTCCAGCGATCGCGCGCCGTCAGGATCAGTACCGGCATGATGCGGTTGTTGCGGCGCCAGGCTTCCAGCACCGAAATGCCGTCCATCTTCGGCAGGCCGATATCGAGCACCACGGCGTCGTAGGGCTCGCTGTCGCCGAGGAAGTGCCCCTCCTCGCCATCGAAGGCGCGATCGACGACATAGCCGGCATCGGTCAGCGCCGTGGTGAGCTGACGGTTGAGATCGGGATCATCTTCGACAACAAGCAGGCGCAAATGACTTCTCCGCGTTCACAATCCGAATTGATGCCCGGACGCGTGAACACTCCATGAATGGCGACGGCGGCCAACCTTACTTTTTCTTCACACCGTCTTTGACCAGAACCGCCTTGACCAGCTTCTCGACCATGCCGGGCGAATCCTGCCCGGTGAGCGCGCTGACCTTTTCGCGGGTGCGGCCGCTGATATAGACGCCTAGCACGCCGAAACGGAACCCCCAATAGGTCACCAGCAGCGCCGTGGCATTGACCAGCGCGTTGATGGTTTGGATATCCCCGGTCCAGAATTCGTGCATCAGCACACACCACAGCGCGGCGCATTCTACCGTCAATTCCAGCGCATAGGCCGGCCGCCACCAGCGCTGCAGCGGATCGTCGCTGGCGATCTCGGCCCGGATCGTCGCCTGGGTCTCTGATATCGCCGCGCGCTGGGTCTCCGCCTCGGCGCGGATCATGTCAGCCCAATGCGCCTCGGCTTCAGCCAGCCTGGTCGGATCGGCCGCGGGGAGCGCCGCCTGCACCGCCGCCGGTGTCAGCGTCACCGAGCCCACCGCCTTGGCGAGGATTTCGCCGGCCACACCACCGAGCGGGCCGCCCAATGCCGTCCCCAGCATCGGCGCCCCCAGCGCAATCACCTGTTTGGCAAGGTCACCCCAGTCCATGGTCATGTCCTCCGGAAGGCCGCGACAACCGCGGCAATGAAAGCGGAAAGATTGATGGGCTTATTGGTGGGTTTGGCTGCCGGCAGTTCGGGCGCCAGCGGCGGCGATGCGATCACGGGCGGTAGCCCCACGGACGGCGCTGGCGCCAGCGACACATCGCGCAGCGCAGCCTTCCATTTCGCCAGCCAGGCCTTGCGCTCGGCGAGACCCACGGTGCCGCCATTGAGCCGCCGGGTGACGCCGACGATGTCATCCGCTCTCGCAAATGGCACGCAGCCGCAATTGATGAAATCCGACACGGCGCAAATGAGGAAGTAACGCGGATCGATCAGGTAGTCGGGATGCTTGACCACATCGATCCCCGTGGCCTTCCTGACCCGCTCATAACCTTCGCGGCCCGTCGTCTGCGATCCGCCCCGGCCGCGGAAATTCCAGCCGTCGTCGGAGCCGACGGCATTGCCCATGCGGCCGTTATAGACCTTGTTGGCCAGCGCCCGCGGATTGGCGGCGTAAGGCTGCGCACTCGCCATGGTCGGAAAGCGCGACGGCCAGACCTGCATCATCCGCCCGGCGCTGTAGTTCAGATTTTCGACGACATCGCGCCCTGCTCCGCATTCGTGCGAGATCTGCGCCATCACATGCGCGGCGAGCAACGGCGTGGTGATGCCGTAGCGCGCAAACACGGCCTCGGACGATTGCACCATACCCGACAGCAATCCGGGCACGCGGCTATCGCCCTGCGGCCAGAGGCGCCGCAAGGTTGTTTCATCGAGCTTCATGATGATGATCCTGTAAGAGAGCGAGATCCTCGCCTTGGCGCAATCAGGCGATGCGGTGGCCGTAGAAGCCGTTCTGCGCGGCGGCGATATAACCGTCATTGGTCTCCATCGCCGCCCAGACCGAAATGGCATCGCCGGCGGCGAGCTTGAGAAGCGCATGGCCGCTCAGCATCGTCCTGTTGCTGACGAGCGCCGACGATGTCTGCACCCGCGTGTCGTCGAGCAGCTCAACGCCGTTCTTGTACATGGCCGCCGTCAGCATGGTCGGCACCGCCGCATTGGCCTTGAACATCACGCGGAATCCGAGCGCATAGATGCCGGCGACCGGCGCGACGAACTGGTTGTTCGCGGCATCGAAAACGCTCTGGTCGTTATGCCGGCTATTGTTGAACTGCACCTTGGTGAAGGTGTTCGCCGCGCAGTACTTGTCGAAGTTCAGATAGGCGAGAAACTTCGGGGACTGCTCGAAACTGACCTGCCCGCTGGTCTTGTCGACTGCCAGCGCGGTCCGATAGGTCACGCCATCGGCGGAGACCTTGATCGAGAGATCGTCGCTACCGAGCAAGCCGATCAACGCGCGCGGCGAATAGTTCGACTGCAATGTGAAGCCGACATCCTTCGTTGCGTTCAGCTTGTTGAACGTCACCCGCAGGTCGCCGCTGCCGGGTGTTACGTCGTCATGCGACAGCAGCACGGCATCGGACTTGACGCTGAAGCGGTTGCTGCTGTCGGCAGCTGTGTTGATGCCGAGATGGTCGATACTGTCGAGCGCAAGATTGCGCAGGTCGCGCCACAGCGCACCATCGAACACCATCATCACGTCATCGGCCACCGACCAGACGCACCAGCCGGCTTTCGGCACGAGGAAAGCCCAGGTACCGTCCTGCCATGTGGCGATGGCCAGCGCATGGCCGCTCCAGGCCCCTGACGCCCCGGCCGCCACGATATGCCGTGCGCCCTCGGCCGGCGATGCCGGCGGAACGGTCCGCGTCACATCGAGTGCCGAGATCTGGATCGCCGCATCGAGAATGCGCAGCGCCTCATTATGGGTGACGTGCTTCTGCGCCTGCCCGCCATCGATGAAGGGCAGCTTGAGATTCGGCGTGTCGGTCATGTCTACGGTCTCGCGCTCTCAGCCGTCATTGCGAGCGCAGCGAAGCAATCCAGAAAACCAAGAGCTGGATTGTTTCGTCGCTATGCTCCTCGCAATGACGATCACAATGAAATTATACCCTCGGTCGCATGCCCGGCGCCGACGGTGCCGGAGAGCTGTGCGACGCGCAGATGCAGGCTCGGCTGCGGCGCGCCGAAATCGGCGACCTCGTCGGCCACCGCATAGAGCGCCTGCGACGTGTTGCAGGCGATACTGCGGACGACAGTGCTACCTGAGAGAATCTCGAGCCGGTACGCCTCGCCGTCTTCGCCAAGGGGCACTTCGGCATTCCAGCCATCGCCATCGAGACGCGTGCGCCTGATCCATGAGATCTGGATGCCATCGAGCTTGCGCACGGCTTTTACATGCACGGGCGCGAGCGGCAGCAGCGCGCTGCGATCGGGCGTCAGCACCAGCGCGACGGCCGAGGCATCGTCATGGCTGCGGCCATTGCCGACGACGCGCAGCGACAATGGTCGTTCGAGTGCGTCCAGTCCCCGTGCGATCGGCACCAGGCTTCTATCAAGCATCACGAACGGCGCGCCGGTCGGCAATAGCGCTGCCATCGCGGATTCCGAAGCCGCCTGCCCGCGCAGCAGCCGCGACAGACGATAGGTGTTGGCCTCGACCAATTCGGCATTGGCAAACTGGATGATCTCCCAGTCGCCCTCCGCATTCCGCACCGCTGCGGAATTGCTGCCGCCGAGCACCCGCGCGTCCGACAGCGACGCCAGCGCGCCGCCATGAAGCCGCACGCGGCATGTACTGGCATTGTCCCATCGTGCTGTCGGCCCGGCCGGCAGCGCATCCAGCGTCTCGCCGATCACCGCAGGCGTTGCCGCGACCGCAGCGACCTGGAAACTCGCGCCGTCCTTCGATTGCCAGATCACCACCGAGCCCGGCCATGGATTGGCGAAGACAGCGAGTCGCGTCAGCACGTCGGTATTGCCACTGTCGATGACAGGCAGATTCAGCGCGAGTACCTGTACCGGCCCGAGCGCCGCCGGCACCGGCGGCAGCTTGATCTCGGGCGCCAGCAGCGGCACGGCAAACACGTCGGGATCGAGACTGCGCGCCGTCACCTGCCGCGCCTGCGTATCGACGAGCCCGCTGATCTCGAACAGCCGTCGCCGGTCATTCAGCGTCAGCGCAATCACATCGCCCGGCGCCAGCGCAAGCGCAATCATGCCGACAGCGAACTCGGCACGCTCGCGCCCGGCCCACAGGTCCTGCAGCCAGACTTCGGCGCGCTGCGTCGCTGCCGTATCGCTGGTGATGACGGCGAGGTCCGCATGCAGCATCCGGCTGGCGCCGCCGGTGAGTTTGCGCGATGTGACTGCCGAGCGCCGATAATCCGTCAGCGCATCGCTGAAGCCGATGCTGACCTGGCGGGGCAATTCGGTCTCCTGCGCGCGGACCAGCCGCGCCAGCGCGCCGTCATCCGGCGCCACCAGATCGTCTTCGGTGAATTCCGCCACCGGCGCGCCCCCACGCGGGATGAAGCGGAGGGTGCCATCGGCCGCCGTCGCGTCGAAGGCATAGGCCACCGACAGCGGCTCGATCATCGCCCGCGGCGCCATTGGCCGGTCCACGACATAACCATCGCAGCCGCCTAACAGCGCCGATGCATCGACCCCCGTTACGCCGGCATCAACAGCAAGCCTGTCGATCAGCGCATCCAGCGGCGCGCCGCCGAGCCTGCCGTTCAGCCAGTGGCCGGTATGCCAGTTGGCGCCGTCGCCCCAGATGTCATCGGCGGCCGGAAAGATCGGATAAGGCCGGGAATCCCAGGTCCAGACATGAATGGCCGATACATCGACCATCCGCCCGCCATAAACAGGTGACACCGGATTCTCCGCATCGCTGGCGCCGAAGGCCGGATCGAACACAGAGAGCAGCGCTTCCAGATGACGCCGCTGCATCAGGTCGTCGCGGGCGCCGCTGGAGAAATACGGCGCAAAATTCTCCGACGATTTCGGATCCGGAAACACGCTCGGCTGATTAGCGCCCTTGTCGACGGCGGGACAGCCGACCTCGGTCAGCCAGATCGGCTTGCTGCGCGGAACCCATGCGGTCGAACTGCCGAGCTCCGCATGGCCGACACGCTCGTGATGCGCATTGCCCCACCAGTTCCAGAGATCCTTGACGCGATGGATCCACGGCTTGCCAAGCCCATCGGTGATCGCGACGCGCGCCTGCGCATCGCGCGCGTTATCATCCGGATAGTACCAGTCATAGGCCTCGCCGCCCGCCACATTGCTGCGCAGATAGGCGCGATCATAGATCGTGTCGGAGAGATCACGATCGAGATGATCGGCTTCATCGCGCCAGTCGGATAGTGGCGCATAGTAATCGATCCCGACTGCGTCGATCGCAGCCGAAGCCCAGAGCGGATCGAGCGGAAACCTGATCTCAGACGCATCCGCGCCAACAACATGCGCGCCATATTCGGTCCAGTCCGCGCCATAGGTCACCACCGTGCCGCCACCGACGATCGCCTTCACGTCGGTTGCGAGCGCGATCAGTTGAGCGACAGCGGGATAGACGCCGAGTCCCGAACGCACGCGCGTCAGCCCCGGCAGTTCCGAGCCGATCAGAAAGCCATCGACGCCGCCGGCAAGCGATACGAGCTGCGCATAATGCAGCACCATACGGCGATAGTTCCAGACACCTCCGGCGAAGAAGTTGTCAATCTGCGCGCCCGCGGTTGCAGTGCCGTCGGGCGAGCCAGGTTGTCCCGGTGCAGGATCGCAGGTGATGCGGCCGCGCCAGGGATAGGCCGGTTGCGCGCCCGCCCCGCTCCACGGATCTGGCAGGCCGTTGCCATCAGGCACATCCATCATCACGAACGGATAGAATGTGATCTTCAGCCCGCGCGCTCTCAGCTCGCCGATCAGATGCACGACGCTGTCATCCGACGGCGTACCGCCGAATGCCGCACGTCCGTCGATTTGCGACACCACATAGGCGGAGGGGCGCGTGACGCCAGCCACCGACCACGTCAGCGGACTGGTCGTCTTGGCGGGGTTGTCGATGCCCGGCCGCACCAGGCAGTAATCGGCGCGCAGATCCGAACCAAACCACGCCACGACAATGGCGACACGCTGCAGGTTCGGGCACAGGCCCTGCAAATCGTCCAGCGCCGCCACCACATCGGACCGCGCCGAACCGTGATGGCGGTTCTCCGGCGCGGATTGTCCGGGGCCGAGCAGCTGCACTACCGTGGACGGTTCATAGCCAAACTCGGTGGTGCCGGGGATCAGCGTCACCGCGCGCACCATCGCTTCGAGCAGGCCGATCGGCCGGATGATCTCAAAGGACAGTTGCGGAATCCGGTTGCCGAAATTCGCCAGCGGCAGCCGCTCGAACACGACATAAGCCAGCCCGCGATAGGCCGGCGCGTTACCCGCGCCTTCCTTCGCGACGATCAGCCCGTCCGGCATCTGGTCTTCGGTGCCGCGATAGACGCGAAAATTGATCCCATCGAGATCGAGCGGCTTGCCGTCGGCCCAGATCCGCCCGACGCGGCCGATCACGCCGTCGCACAGACCCACCGCGAAATTCGCGAAGTAACTATAGGTCGTCGTCGTCGTGATCGGACCGCCGCCGAGGCCCTTGCCGCCATCCGTCGGCACCGTATCCGATGTTGCGACCTCCTCCAGCGGCGTCGCCCAGATCACCTGCCCGCTCAGCCGCGCACGGCCATAGACGCGCGGGATCGGCGCGCCCTCGGTGGACGCCATCACATCGAGATCGGCCAGTTGCGGACCGCTTGTGGTCTGATCGTTTGAGCCGAACAGCGCGCTATCGATCGCACCACCGAGCGCCGCGCCAGCGAGCTGGCCCGCGATTGCACCGATGGGTCCGAACATCCCGCCGATGGCGCCGCCGGCCGTGGAGAGGACAAGTTGCGACATCATATCACTCCGGGAAAGCGAAACGCGTAAGCCAGATGCCGCGCGCACGCGGGTTACTCGCTACAAATTCTCAGGTCTTGTTATCGGAGCGCAAACACGCGCAATTCACCCGTCCGGCGAACTGCTCGCATTCAATCTCCTCAGGGTCGGGCTGGTGAAGGTGCCGCCTCAGCTCCGGGGCTGAACATCGCGGGTCGGCCGCGCATGCTGGAGGTCGAGCCCCATGGCCAATACGCTTCTCACGACGTTGACGGATACGTCTGGCTTGGCGGGACGCTCATCCGGATCGAATGCGATTCCCAGAACGGCATTGCTGTCTCCGGCGGCTTGCACAGGCCAGAAGTCAAAGCGCGAGGCGATGTCCGGGTAGACGCCGCCGCGTACGATACTTCCGGTCGTGAGCGATGCACGCGCCGCCTCCAGTTCAGGCTGCTGGAGTTCTGTGTCACCGACTTTCTCAAGAAGAATGACTTTCTCACCCGACACGAGCATCACCACCACAGGAACATCAAACAGCGCTGCAAGAGCCTGACACGTAAGCGAGACGATCGTTTTCACACTGTCGGCTGCAGCGACGTCACGGCTGTAGCCTTGCAGGACGGCCGCCTGTCGCCTTAACCGGACGACCTCGGCCGCCCTCTGGTGAGAGGTGAAGGCGACGCCGCTCACAACGAGTCCAACGACGAACAGAAGTCCAATCGCCCAGATGTTGGCCGGGTCATCGACGTTGAGGCTGTAGCGAGGTTCCGTGAGAAAGAAATTAAAGGCGAGAGCACCGAGTATTGCGGAAAAGAACGATGGGCCGAGGCCGAAGCTCAGTCCCGCGATGATGACGGGAATGACAAATATCAGAGAGAGGTTGGGTATCGCCACCTTGCTATCAATACCAACCGCCATCGCTGTCGCGAGGGCGGTCATGGCGAATGAAGCGAGATATCGCAACATCCCGGATGCTGCCGGGCTAAAAACAGGATTCGCATCGGCCGCTGGTTCGATGTCCTGGCGCATATTCGCTTCAATACCGGCCATCGGTTCATCTCCCGTTTGGTGTTCGGTAACAACGCGTCGCACAAATGGAATCAGTCGGATTCAAATCTCGGCCCGATCAAAGCCGGTATCCACAGCTCATCGGGCGATACCCGATAAAACACTGATCGTACACCTCGGCCGGCGCGATCTCCCTCAGAGTTGAAGGGGGAACGAGAAACATGGCCATTCCGATATAGGAAATCCAGATGAGAAGGCCGCGGGCGGTATAAGCGAAGAAGCGAATTCGCCTGCATTGTGGCTGCCAGCTTCAGGTCACGCCTCCCACCGCGCCATCCTTCCGAACCGGCAAGGACCGGCGTTCAGCGAATCGGCGAGTGACCGCATGCCATTCAACGGAGGGGACCGTCGTGCGATCCCCTCCATAGGTCAGCCCGGCCATCAAGCAACAAGCAGCGTGGTGGCTCTATCGAGCGATATCGGACCATCGTCGAGCAGCAGATCGATGGCCGCTTCTTCCCACTTCAACGAGGCGATGTTGAGTGGCGCATTGTTCTGCAGTCGATGCTCGAGAACGAAGCGTGCGAGCAGAAGGCGGCGCGCATCGCCGCCTGTCGCTGCAGCGCGCAATCCCTCCTCAGCCAGAAGCACCATGGTGACCGCGTGGTACAACTGACCGGCGGCGAGACGGCAGAACCGTTCGTTATCCGGCTCGGCGGCGACTTCGGCCGCAAAGGCAAACGCCTGTCGCACGCCGTTTTCGAGGCGGGTCCGGAACTGGCCCGGAAGGCCTTCGGCGCGCTTGAGGCGGGTCTCAAGATCCTGCTGAAGGACAAGATGCGCCTGCTCCTTCTTGATCGATCGATGGATGGCATCGAGCGCATTGATGTTGCTCGTGCCGTCCCACAACACGCCGAGATGCGCGTCGCGAACAAGCTTTGCGTTTGGCCAATCCTCGATATAGCCGTTGCCGCCGCGGGCCTCCATTGATCCGGTCGCGACCGTCACATTGTCCCTGCAAGCACGATACTTGCAGATCGGTGTCATGATCCGCAGAATCTTCTGTGCGTCCGGCTGGTCCTCATTGGCCGAGACCGATGCGGTGAACAGCAGTGCTGACAACGCCTGCTCAGTCGGCACCATTAGTTTCAGCAACTGCCGGCGCATCAGGGGATGGTCGATGACGCTCTTGCCGAATGCGTTTCTGTTGCGGGTGGCAACCAGTGCCTCATTGAGGCAGCGCCGCATCATGCCGGCAGCGCGTGCCAGGTGCGAGACCCGGCTCGAATTGACCATCTCGAGCATCTGCTTGAGTCCGCGGTTGAGATCGCCCAGCTGGTAGGCGACCGCACCCTCCAACCGGACTTCACCGCTGGCCATCGACTTGCTGCCGAGCTTGTCCTTGATGCGGACAACCCGGTAGGCGTTACGCGTACCATCCGCGAGATGTTTGGGCATTGCGAACAGGCCAAGGCCCTTGCCGCCAGCCTGAGCCCCTTCGGGCCTTGCCAGTACCACGACCACGTCTCCGCTGACATTGGAGCAGAACCATTTTTCGCCCCACAGCCGCCAGTTTTCGCCGTCCCGGGCGGCCACCAGCTCGGCCGCGCCAACGTCGGAGCCTCCGGCCTTTTCCGTCATGAACTGCGCCGCACGGTACAGCTGGTTCATATCCTGAGACAGCATGCGGTCGACGAAACGGGTACGAACCTCGTCGCTTCCGTAGCGACGAATGAGTTCTGATGAACTGCCGGCGATGTTCACCGGACACATCAATCCGAATTCGGTCTGTGAGAAAATGTACTGGAAGACGTATTTGACGATCGGCGGGAGCTTCGTGGGCCAGCCAAGCACCCCTGGTCGATACGACATGGCGTGGATGCCGTAGCGCGCATAGGCGATTTCTTCCATACGTTGATATGCGGGATGATACTCCACCGTTTCATCGTCGCGCCCGTATCGATCGCGTTGCCGCAACACGGGCGGGTGCCGTTCGGAGGCGTCAGCCAGATCGTGGAGCTCGTTGCCGCACAGTTCACCGAGACTGTCGAGATGCGGACGGATATGATCGAGGAGCGCCCCGTCGATGTATTGCAGCAACAACGCCTGCAGATTGTGGTCCATCTCAAAGAAGTTGCTGCCCGCGCAGTCCGGCGCAAGCTTCTTCGAGCGCTCGGCTGTGGCCTCGCGGCTGGCCAGCTGCTCTGTCGGCATGGTGAATTTGGACGAGGGATGCTGATAGTTCATGTCGATATCTCTTTTCTGAATTCTTCTTACTGCTGTTCGAAGCCGACCTGCGTGAGAACGCTGCGCCAGTGAAGGGTTTCCGATGCCATGAACTCAGCCAGATAAGTGGGGGTGAGCGACTGGGCCGGGATAATGCCCTGCTGATCCATGGCGGCCTTGATGGCGGGATCCTTGATCGCCTCCCGGAATGCCGCGTTGAGCGTGGCAATGACCTCGGGTGGCGTTCCCTTCGGAACGACAATTCCAAAGAAGACACTGACGTCAAAACCCTTGAGGCCAAGTTCGTCGAGCGTGGGAACGTCGGGAAGCAGCGGCGTGCGTTCGCGTGTCGTGACACCGATCGCGCGAATCGCTCCGGACTTGATGTGCGGAGCGGATGAGTAAACGTCCGAGAAACTGAGCGGGACCTGCCCGCCGAGCAGATCGGTCATGGCCGGCGCGGCGCCACGATACGGAACGTGTTGCAGATCAACGCCGGCTTCCGAATTAAACAGAATTCCCGACAGATGTGTCGATGCGCCGACGCCTGAGGACGAATAGTTCAGCTTGTTGCCGGCCTTGGCAAAAGCAATCAGTTCCTTGAGGTCCTTGGCTGGCAATCCCGGGCCCGCAGAAAGCACATTGGGGAGTTTGCCGAGCATGATGACGGGATCGAAACTCTTGATCGGGTCGTAGTTGAGTTTCTTGTAAAGACTGACATTGATGGCCAGAGGTCCTGAGGTTCCGAACATCAAGGTGTAGCCATCGGCCGGCGAATTGGCGGTGTATTCGGCACCGATATTGGCGCCGGCTCCGCCCTTGTTTTCAACAACCACCGTCTGCTTGAGCTGGACGCGCAGGCCTTCAGCGAGATTGCGGGCCAGCGCATCGGTGGGGCCGCCCGCAGCGAAGGGGACAATGAGTTTGACGGGGCGATCGGGATACTCGGCTCTCGCCGCCGAGCTGCAGGCGATTGCGAAGCTGACAGCAGCCACCGCCATGGCCGAACCAGCCATCCTCCGTAGCTTCATTCGATGTCCTCCCGGATTTTTTTTGCTTTCCGGGAGTCAGTTGACCGCGGCTGACCGATAGCGTCCAATACTATTTGGTGTCGATTGATCCACAGAACATATCAATCCACGGAGACGGGGATGGAACTGCGATTGCTGCGGTATTTTCTGGTTCTGGCCGAGGAACGCCATTTCCGACGCGCCGCCCAGCGGCTGTCCATCTCTCAACCGCCTCTCAGCCTGGCCATCAGGCAACTCGAGGAGAGCCTTGGCACCAAGCTCTTTCAACGCAACAGCCGCAATGTCGAGCTGACGGTTGCGGGGCGCGCACTTCAGTCCGAGGCGACTTTTTTGCTTCGTCGCGTCGAAGAAGTCCGCGACTTCGTGAGAACAGTTGACGATGAGAAAGGTGGATTGTTGCGCGTCGGCTTTGGCGGCTCGACCCTTTATCGCGGACTGCCTGCGATCATTCGATCGTTCCGAATGCTGCATCCCGGCATTGAGTTGCGGTTGCAGGAACTCAGTACGGCCGAGCAGATCGTTGCCCTCAAGCGCGACGAGATCGATTTCGGATTTATCAACGGTCTCGAGACGCCCGACGGTCTTGACGGGTTTCGCTTCTGCCGGGAGCCACTTCTTGCCTGCCTCCCGAGCGGTCATCCCTATGCCACCAAGCGCTCCGTCCAACTCGAAAAATTGGCGGCCGAGGAATTCATCCTGTTCGGTCGCTCAGCTTCGCCGGCCTATTTCAATTCCATTCTGGAAGCCTGTCAGTCTGCAGGCTTCTCGCCAACGGTCATTCATGAGGTACGGCATTGGGTCAGCGTGATCTCGGCCGTCGCCCACGGTCTTGGCGTCGCTCTGGTTCCGCGGGCCATGACATCCGCGCATATTGCAGGCGTCGTTCTTCTTCCGTTGAAAGGCGGGAATGTCTTTTCGGAAACGCGATGTGTCTGGAAAGCCGACAGCGACCGACATGACGCACAGAAATCATTCGCGATGCTGGTCCAGGAGCGCGTCGCAATCAACGAAAATGCGCCTGGACGTGAAACTCGCGCGTGATGGATTCAACACAACACACCCTACATCAGCTCACTCCGGGAAAGCGAAACGCATAGGCCAGACGACGATGCCACCAGGGTGTCAGGGCGACCTCGCAGACGGCAGCACCATCATGAGCATGGATCATCGTGCCCTCGCCGCTTGCGATCGCGGCATGTTTGGCGACGAAGCCGTCGCGCCAGCGAAACAGCAACACATCGCCAGCGCCGAAGTCATCCACCGCAACGGTCACGAGATGACGTAGCGCCGCCTGTGCCAGTGCCTCCTCGCCCCGCGCCTCGGCCCAGTCCGGCGCATAAGGCGGCGGTGCTTCCGGCTCGGCGCCGATGCAGTTGCGCCAGACGCCGCGCACGAGGCCGAGGCAATCGCATCCGACATGCTTCACCGACGCCTGATGCTGATAGCGCGTGCCAATCCAGTCGCGCGCGTCGCTGACAATCGCGGCGCGCGTAAGCGTTTCGATCATGTTGTCTGTCCCGCAATCCATGACTGCACTGCGCGCCATGTCACTGTCTGACCGCATTTTCCGACGACACATCTTGTGATCGGCTCTCATTCGATCGAATGACGCTTCGCCTCGCGCGCCGCTGCTAGCAGCATGCCCGGCGCGCCCGCTTCGCGGCGAGGCACGATGCACGAGCAAGAGGAAACGAGAGCAATGACACATATTGGAAAGTGCTTCTGCGGCGCAGTCGAACTGGAAGTGGATGGTGCCCCGGAGGCGATGGGCTATTGCCACTGCAGTTCATGCCGTTCGTGGTCCGGGGGTCCGGTCAATGCCTTCAGCCTGTGGAAGCCGAGTGCCGTCCGGATCACTGCGGGCGCCAAGCATGTTGCAAGCTTCCAGAAGACACCGCTCAGCCAGCGCCAATATTGCAGCAAATGTGGTGGGCACCTGCTGACCAATCATCCGACGTTCGGCCTGGTCGATGTCTTTGCGGCGACTATCCCGACACTTCGTTTCGAACCCGGTGTCCACGTCAATTATGCCGAGACCGTACTGCCGATGAAGGACGGCCTGCCGAAGTTGAAGGACTTTCCGGCGGAGCTCGGCGGCTCCGGCGAGGCCGTCGCTGAATAGACATCACGCGCGAGGTCCCATGAACGATCACATGAATTACAAAGTGAAGTGCAGACTGTTCGGGGCGGCGCTCATCGCCGCCCTCGCCGCGTTGACGCATGCGGTCGCAGCTCAGGTGCCGTCCGAGATTGCCGAGCCGGATGCCACCATCGTCGCAATCTATCACGCGGAGGGCGCGCAGGTGTATGAGTGCATGGCCGCCTCCGACGGCAAGCTTGCCTGGACCTTCCGCGAGCCGATCGCCACGCTGCTGTCCGATGGACTGACCGTCGGCCGCCATTATGCGGGCCCCCATTGGCAACTCACCGATGGCAGCACGCTGGGCGGCAAAGCGGTTGGCCGCGCACCAGGTAAAACCGCGAGCGATATCCCATGGCTCAAATTGACGGTGACTGACCGGCATGGCGACGGCAAGCTCGCAATGGTCGACGTGATCCAGCGCATCAACACCAAAGGCGGCGTTGCCGCCGGTTCATGCGATGATGCCGGCCAGTTTCTCAGCGTGCCCTATTCGGCAGACTACGCGTTCCTGCACAAGGATTGAGTGTTCCGCATCGGTTGAATTTGGTTCAAATGACGGCGCCGCAAGCGCCGTCATTTTGCTATCAAAGACCGATCGGCGCACGTCCGCGATTTTCGATTTATTCCGCGTATCATCCGAAAAATATTTCGCATGCCGAAAAACAGCTTCTGCGCATTCGGCAACGACATCGCCGCCGGAACCACATAGCTTTCCAATCACGCATCGTCGGCGTGCCGGCATAGGCACGCATGCAAAGGTGCATGCTCACCTTCCCGAGAGATAGTTGCAAATGACGTCAGTGACTCCGCTCTGGCCGATGGCCGCCCGGCTCGCATCGCCTGATCTCGCAGAAGGCGCAGAACAGCTCAGCGACTTGATCGGCTGCATCTACGACACCGTCCTCGACTCGTCGTCCTGGACGAATGCGATCGAGCGCGCGATGCAATTCGTCGGCGGTGTCGGCGCCAGCCTCTATACCAAGAATGCCGCCATGCCGTCGGGGCATATTATTCACGTGGTCGGCATTTCCGCGGACTATCAAAGCTCCTATTTCGACAAATATGTTGCGCTCGATCCCACCACGACCGTGCAGTTCTTCGCGGAGCTCGATGAACCGATCGGGATCGAGGACATCCTGCCTTACGCGGAGTTCAGGGAAACCCGCTTCTACAAGGAATGGGTGCAGCCGCAGGGACTGGCGGATTGCATCAATTCGGTGCTCGACAAGTCCATCACCAATGTCGCCATGTTCGGCGTGTTCCGGCATGAGCGTGACGGCGTGGCCGATGAGCGCGCACGTCACCGTATGCGACTGATCGCGCCGCATATCCGCCGCGCGGTGATGATCGGACGCATGTTCGATCTGAAAGCCGCCGAGGCCGCGACGCTGGCGGATACGCTCGACGGGCTGAGCGTCGGCCTGTTCCTCGTCGATTCGGCTGCGCGCATCGTTCATGCCAACTTTGCCGGCCATGCCATGCTCGACACAGCGGACGTCCTGCGCGCCTCCTCCGGCCGACTCAGTGCTCGCGACAGCCAGGCCGATCGCGCCTTGCGGGAGGCCCTCGCCGTCGCCGGTGAAGGCGACAGCGCGCTCGGCACCCGCGGAATCGCCATGCCGCTCATCGGCAGCACTGGCGAACGATACGTCGCGCATCTCCTGCCGCTGACATCGGGAGCACGGCGACAGGCCGGTCTGGTCTATTCGGCCACGGCGGCCTTGTTCGTGCGCAAGGCGGATATCGACGCCACATCGCCGCCCGAACTCATCGGCAAGACATTCCAGCTCACACCGTCAGAGCTTCGCGTCCTGCTGGCGATCGTCCAGGTCGGCGGCGTGCCGGAGGTCGCTGCAGCGCTCGGCGTCGCCGAAACGACGATCAAGACGCATCTCAGCCGCCTGTTCTACAAAACCGGAACCCGGCGGCAGGCGGATCTGGTCAAGCTGTTCGCCGGCTATGCGACGCGCGTGATCGGGTAGACGCCAGATAATTTGCCGCGAGTATGTCGCATCTCGTCGCTCACCAGACGATGCGGAAGCCGCCAGTGCCCTTGTAGCTGCGGTTCGCCGCCGCGTCCTCAAGACTCGCGCTATAGGAGACCTCGCCGAACACGGCGTAGCGACCGTTGGCCCAGCTATAGGTGCCGCCGCCGCCGATGCTGCCCCACAGCCGGTCTTGCGCGCTGGCGAAGCCGGTGCCGGCGACATCGACACGGGTGCCGTCGAGGAACTCGTAGCGCAGGTTGCCGATGCCGTAGATATCCGAGCGCACGATGCCTGCGCCGTCGTTCCAGGTCTTCTGGTGGTTGAGCGCAAGGCCGACGCGGCCAAGCAGGCTGTCGCCGTCGCGCAGCGACACCGGCGCGCCGAACCGATCGGTGAAGCGATCGAACTCGGCCTTCGAATAGGACAGCTGCGCCTGCGGCGTCAGCGACCAGCCGTTGCCGACAAAGAACCGCTTGCCGGTTTCAGCGCTGAAGGCATAGCCCACCCCTTCGTTGCCGTGGGTCATGCTGCCGGCCAGCACCGAGGAGAGATCGCTGCGGTAGAACATCGATTGCGCCTGGCCGTCGACATAGAAGCCGTTGTCGCCGAACCATGTCAGCGTGCCGCCGACACCCGAACCTTCGACGCGGATCCGGCCATTGCCGAAGGCCGATGCGATATTGGCGGTTGTCAGGCCATATTGCCCGGTGAGACCGACGATCAGCCTTCCGCGCTCGTTCTCCATCAGCAGACCGTCGAGGCCCGCCTGCACTTTCAGCTGGTCGGCCTTATAGGTGGAGCCTGTCGTGGTCGAGGGCTGCAAATTGGATTGGCCGCCTTCGATGCGGCCCCAGAACGCCGTTGGCGTCGGCGACGCCTCGCCTGGCGCCAGTGCGACACCGGCGCGCGCCATGGCGTCGCTGCCGCCCCAATAGCGATTGCCGACGCGCTGCTGCATGGTCGGCAGTTCGTTCATGCCGAGTAGCACCTGCGCATAGTTTTCGTAAAGCGGAACGCCGGGCTGATAGAGCGGACCGGGAGGCGCCGAGACCGGCGGATTGATCAGGCTCGAACGCAGATACCAGTCGCCATCGGTCGGCGTGCTGACGCCGTTCTTCTGCAGCGTATAGGCATAGGCGCCGCCGACCACCGCCTGCTGGCCCTGGATCACATAATCGCCGAGCAGCGAGAACGCGCCGTTCGATGCGCCGCCGACATCGATGATCTTGATGCCTTCGACGGTTTGAGCGCCGCTGCCGCCGAGATTGATCACCCGCACATTGGTGCTGCCCGCGGTGTTGCCGGTGACGACAAGCCGATCGGTCGGCGAGGCATCGCCACCGAGCACGGATTCGATCTGCAGCGTTCCGCCGTTGCCGGTGTAGTTGCCGGCGACAGTGAGCGTTCCGATGGAATTGCCGGGCGCGACGATGCCTGCGTTCGACGTGTCGCAGACCGTGCCGGTGCCTTGCAGCGTGCCGCCGGCCAACACAGTCATGGCGCCGCAGACGCTGCCGTTGACGCTGAGCGTGCCGCCGCTCACCGTGGTGCCACCGGTATAGGTGTTGACACCGGAAAGGGTCTGCATGCCGCCGCTGAGCGTTAGTCCGCCGGTGCCGGAGATGACGCCGGAGAACAGATCGTTCGCATTCGTGATGGTCAGGTTCTTTGCGCCAAGCGTGACGGCGCCGCTTCCCGCCAGGCTCTGAATGTTTGTGCCCGCCGCAGTAATGGCCGAGATATTGAAGGTTCCGTCCGCAATGACTTTGCTCGAATTGGCAATGTCGCCGGCGCCCTGAAGGAAGAGCGTGCTGCCGGCCTGGACCCACGTCTGGCCGGAATAAAGGCTGTTCGCCAGCAAGTTGAAAACGCCGCCGCCCGTCACGATCAAGCCACCGGCGCCAGTGAACCCGGACGTCGCGTCGGTCCCCACATTGAAGCCGTTGGTATCGATGGTCAGTCCGCCCGCGAGAAGGTTCAGCTCGGTGCCGGAAAATGCGACGATGAAGGCAATGGGAGCGCTACTCTTGGCACGCAAAATGGCATTGTCGAAATTGACCTGCGAGGGGCCGACGCCGCTGCCGGTCAGGGTGCGGGTCTCCAGCGTGCCGCCGCTATTGATGTTGAGCGTGCCGGAAGACCCGGTGCCGCTGCCCACTCTAGTGCCGGAGGATGCTGATGCGGATACTTTCGCCCCGTTTTCAATGTTGAGCGTGCCATTTCCCGCAAAGCCAAGAACAAGTTGTCCGTTGGTAACCAGCCATTGCGATCCAGGCCCGGTGACAGTCACTATGCCGTTGCTTCCGCCCCCTTGTCCGAGCCGCACGTTGGCGCCGGTGCTGGTCAGCGTGCTGCCGTTCTGAATGGTCAGATTGCCCGTCACGCCGATCACACCGACGGAGATATTTCCGGTCGTTCCGGCCGCCGCGCCGCCGACACCGAGCACCGTCGGATTTGGCGACGTCGTGCCGATGTTGACGGCAACGCCGACGGGGACCGCGCCCCCCTGCCAGTTGCTCCCGACCATCCAGTCGTTGTTTGTGCTTCCGGTCCAGTTGACTTGAGCCGCGGCCGATCCGGCAGAGAGAACCGTGAGCGCCATCGCCGACGCGCTCGCCAGCAGCAGGCGAAGCAATCGCGTTCGGGCGCTGCTGGATCGAGATCGCCGGGTGCGATCTGGACTCTCGTGGCGCATGTCATCCGACTGTCGTCTAATCGTCGCAACCCCGATGCATTCGCGCATGAGCTATTCCAGTTTCGCCTGAGTCCACACCGTTCGAGGATGCAGACGTTTCGTGCAGTCCGCGAAGGACACTTGCGAAGCTAAATGAGCCGCAACAATCGGACAATAATCGAAGCGTGTTCACGCTGAACAAACGCGCGGCCTGTGCCGTTTGCGCAACGAAAGACGCTTAACAAAGTCTTTCGAGATCGAATCCGGTTGGCATATCGCAAGCTCGATCTATCAGTGCGTGCGCTGGTTCGATGTCTCTCGCGTCGGCACGTGGCAACGCACGCAACAGACGAATGTGAACGCGTATCGGTCGTTCGTAGGACGCTTGATATCACTGCTCCATCGATGATGAGCCACGACAAGCGCATCTCTCATTCGGATGGACCATCGATGGCATTACTCGAACGTCTGCTCTACGCCGCCGCGATCGCGTGCTTCGTGATCGTTCACTACATCGCCCTGCAACGAATCGATGCCGTCGCATCACATGCGACCCACACGCCATCCGTCACGCTGCAGGGGACCGATTGATCGCGATCATCCCCCACCCGTCCCCGGCGTCGGATAGCTCATGACGAAGTCGTTGCCGGGGATATCGGGAAAGCCGCGGACATTATCGACATTGCCGATACACCAGGAAGCTGTTCGGGGCCGGAGAGCGACCGACGAGGCCCTGATCGGCGTCGCCGCTCGCGCCTTGCCCCAGCGGTTCATGGAAGCGACGGTGTTATCGACGCTAGCTCCGGACGAGATCGCGGCCTTGTTGCTCGAGCCAGTCGCAGAACACGGCGATATGTGGATCGGTCCGTCGCGCTTCCGGCAGATAGGCGAAGTAGCTTCGCGCCGAGAGACTGATGTCCGGAAACGGCGTCATCAATCGCCCGGCCGCGAGATCATCGGCGACCAGTGCGGTCGGGCCCATCGCCACGCCGAGTCCGTCGATCGCCGCCTGTATGGTCAGATAGAAATGATCGAAGGTCAGGGATGCCTCGGGGCGAAGGGCGGGCTCTCCGGCCTCAGCCAGCCAGTCGCGCCACAGCCGCGCCATCGAGGAGACGTGAAGCAGCGTATGATGCGACAGATCGCGGATATCGGTCAGCGGCGCCCGATCCAGGATGGTCGGACTACACACTGGCAGCCGCCGCTCCCCGAACAGGAAACGCGAGGTGTAACCGGGAAAAGTGTCCGGGCCACCTCTGATCACGACATCGAACGGCTCTGCCAGAGCGTCGATCGTCTCGTTCGACGTGCTCAAGCGTACCTCGATGTCGGGATGCTCCGCACGAAAAGCGCCCATGCGTCGCAACAGCCATCGCAGACTGAAAGTTGCGAGAGCGTTCACATGCAGCACGATGGATGGCGCGTCATGCCGTCTGGTTCGATGCTGCTGCACGGCAGCCGAAATACGATCGAGCGCCGGTCCGAATTCGGTGAGCAGCGCTGCGCCGGCAGGCGTCAGCACGACCCGTCGGACCGAACGCCGAAACAGCGCCGGAGCACCCAGCCAGTCTTCCAGTAGCCGGATCTGCTGACTGACGGCGCCGTGGGTCACGCTGAGTTCAACGGCCGCCTCCTTCAGACTGCCGAGGCGGGCGGCGGCTTCGAAGGCGCGGACCGCATTCAGCGGCGGCAGACTACGGCGCGGGACAAAGGTGGACATGCTTGAGAATTTCTAACCCATGACCTGAGTATTACTGATTTGTGACAGCCTGAAGTCTAGTTCAGAGTGACTTTAGCAGCGCTTTGCACGCCAGACACCAGCTCTAGCGCACCAACCTTCAGATTTTCTGCGATTGCAGCGCGTGCGCCGGAAGACCCAAGAAACAGCACATGACCCACCACGAGACCACGACCACTAAGGCTCCTGCGAACCGGACACGCGCCGCACGAACGCTTGCGCTGACCGGGCTCAACCACGCTTTGCACGACGGCTTCACGGACGCGATCTATGTATTGCTGCCGATCTGGCAGACCGAGTTTGCGCTGAGCTATAGCGTCCTTGCGGTCTTTCGCGGTCTTTATTCCGGCACCATGGCATGTCTGCAGATTCCGGCAGGGCATCTGGCGGAGCGGATCGATGCCAGACTCATTCTCTGCTGCGGCACGGCGCTGTCGGCGTTGGGCTACGCTCTCGCGGGCATCTCCGGTGGCATCGTCGGACTGAGCTTTGCGCTCGCATTGGCAGGCGCAGGCTCGAGCACCCAACACCCTTTGGCGTCCGCCGCCGTTTCACGGGCTTATGGGCGTGCTGCGCGCAGGCCGCTCGGCATCTACAATTTCACAGGCGATCTCGGAAAGGCGGCCATCCCGGCGCTGATGTCTCTGCTGCTTGTCACCATCGCCTGGCGCCATGCCGTATTTGCGCTCGCTATCGCCGGCATCGCCGTGTCTGTCGCCATGGCGATGTGGATGCCGGCCGTGGGCATGGGGCATGCAGCAGATGCGAAGGAACGATCCAGCAAGACCGGTCGAAGTCGGGGCGGATTCTATTGGCTCCTGGCGATCGGAATGCTCGATAGCGCCGTCAGAATGGGCTTTCTCACCTTTCTGCCATTTCTCCTGATTGAAAAAGGAGCCTCGCTTCCCACCAGCGGTTTCGCTCTGGCACTTCTCTTCATCGGTGGGGCCGCCGGCAAGTTCGCTTGCGGCTGGCTTGGCGACAGGATCGGCACCCGGCGCACCGTTCTCTTCACCGAAGCTGCCACTGCGCTGCTGATCCTCGGCGTTCTGGTGCTGCCGCTCATCCCGGTTATCGTCGTTCTGCCGGCGCTGGGTGTGATGCTCAACGGCACGTCATCGGTGCTGTATGGAACGGTCCCCGAAATAACTCCAGCCGATCGCACGGAGCGTGCATTCGCTTTGTTTTATACCGGCACCATCGGCGCGGGCGCCAGTGCCCCGGTTCTCTATGGCTTTCTGGGCGACGCGTTCGGACCTGCAATGGCAACGGCCGCGACCGCAATGACGGCGCTGGCGATCTGCCCGTTCATGATCGCACTCTCAAGGCATCTGAGCGATGACGTCGAAATCAATTTGGCATCGCACTCACCCGGACAGCCCTAGATTATTACTTCACCATCACATGAAGGTTCGTTAGATGGATACAGTCTCGCAGACGCCGCTCATTCTGGTAACGGGTGGAAGTCGTGGCGTAGGCGCCGCGACTGCGCGGCTTGCTGCCACGCAAGGTTACGATGTGGCGATCAGCTTCGTCTCCAACGAGTCTGCCGCCCTTTCGGTGGCGGCTGATGTCGAAGCTGCAGGGCGCCGGGCTTTGACGGTCCGCGCCGATAGTGCGGAGCCAGAGCAGGTCGCCCAGCTATTCGCCGCGATCGACCGAAAGTTCGGCCGGATCGACGTGCTGGTCAACAACGCCGCGATGCTCGCGCGGCAGTCCCGGCTGGAGGATCTCGGATTCGAGCGGATGCAGCGCATCTTCGCGGTAAACGCGATCGGTCCTATCCTTTGCGCACAGCAAGCCGCGAAGCGGATGTCGTATCGCCACAACGGGCGGGGCGGTTCCGTGATCAACATCTCGTCGGCTTCGGCCCGGCTCGGCAGCCCTGGCGAATATGTCGACTACGCTGCGTCGAAGGGTGCCGTCGAGACATTCACGACCGGCTTCGCCAAGGAAGTCGCGCGGGATGGCATACGCGTCAACTGCATTCGCCCCGGGCACATCTACACTGACATGCATGCCAGCGGCGGAGAACCCGGACGGGTGGATCGCGTCAAAGACTCGATCCCGATGGGCAGAGGCGGTCAGCCTGAAGAGGTTGCGCGGGCGATCCTGTGGCTGGCAAGCGCCGACGCTTCCTTCGTCACCGGCACATTCCTCGATGTCACTGGCGGCAAGTGAGCAACAGGTTGTGGCGCCGCGCCTTCCAGCAGCGCCTTCCTGATCGAAACCTAAGCTTCCTCCGCGATGACTGCAGGCGACATGTGCGGTGAGCTCCCGCATATCGGCCACTCGCTCACCCGCTCATCCCACCCCTACCCGGCGTTGGACAAACGGATCGCCGCCATAGCCTCCGACGCAATTATGAAACAACCGGAGCCCTGCTGTACGCCGACTGAGGCCCATCGGGTCGGGTTGCAATCGTCCGCCCATTATCAGGAACTATGTCGCGAACTCAATTCAGGGTAGTCGGTGGACGTCCGCTTTGGTGCGCATTCCGGAATCAAGTCGGACATTACGGCACTTCCGAAAAGTGCCAAGACCGGAAGTCGTCACCTCACCACGCATACCGCACCACGCCCTTGCCGGCGTAGCTCTTGGTGAGCTGAGAGAACTCGCCTTCGAAGGTGCTGGCGACGGACCAGCCGCTCAGCCATTTCTTTTCGACGGAGGCGGTGACGAGTGCAGAGTCGCTGGCCTGCGCGGCGCCGCCAACGACAAAGGATGCACCCGGCAGCGTCTGGAACGTCGCACCGATATTGCGGCCGGGGTTGAAACCATGCGCCCATGCCAGGCGCCCCCGCAGCGTGACGATTCCGTCCGGCATCGCATATGATTTGTCGCTGCGCAGGCCGAGTTCGCTGCGCGTATCGGTGACACTCCTTGATGCGTAGGCCAGCGCAAAGGTGTTGACGCCGGTGACCGCCTGCTCGGCATAGGCCGGCAGATCGAAGGTGGTGAACTGTCCTGCTGCGTAGGGCGTGATGCCGATGCCGATGCCGCCCATCCACGGGCTGACAAAGCGATAGCCGCCTTCGACGCGACCCGAGAAGGCATTGGCGTTGAACTGCGCGCGCAACTGATCGATACCGGCCACCGTCACGGTGCGGTTGGTGGTGATGTCCTGCCAGCCATAGGCCAGCGCGCCGGAGAGATACGCCGCACCCGCATTGTGCCGGATGAAGGCGCCGGCCTGGAACATATCGGATCGGCCAGAGCCGCCATTGACGGTGCTGAAGGTCGTACCACCGCCCGCCAGCGCAAAGCCTGCCAGCGTATTCGGCGAGATACGGTAGTCGGCGCCGACCGCGATGCCTGCGATGCGGCTGGTCGTGTTGTTGGAGCCGAGTGTCGTGTTGCCGTTCGTGGTCTGCGAGCCGCCATAGCCTGCCGCCCACACGCTCCAGTGCTGCGCGAACGGATCGGCCATAACGGGCGCCTTGGTGAACATCGCATAGGCGTCGCGCGCTGTGGCGGAGCGCGGCTTGTCTGGCGAGGCATATGCCGATGTGCCCACGGACGATCCCGCTGAAACCGGATCGCCGCGACCGTCGATAAAGGGATCAGTCATCACGCCCATGAACTGGTTCATCGCACTGAAGGTCGTCTGCTGCGAGCCGGTGGCGGTCTCACCCGATACCTGTGACAGCGCGGATGAGAGATTGCTGCCGGTGAGACCAAACAGCGCGACAAAGGCTGGCGGCAGCGCGCCGCCATTGTTGAAGAAGTTGTTGAGCGTGGATGCGACGGTCTGCGGATTGCCCGGCAGCGAGTTGCCGGCGCCGAGCGACGCCAAGAGGTTTAACACCACGTCGGTCGACGTGTAGCTCAGGCCGACGTTGAAGGCGGGCATGCTGCCGCTCACGCCGCTGAAGGTGGTGCCGCCGAGGCCGCCGGCCGCCGACAGGATGGTGTAGCTCTTGCTGACATAGCTGCCCGGCTGGAAGACCGCCTGCACGATGCCGCCGGTCAGGCTCGCGATGCCCGTGACATTGGCGCGATCGGCGGCCGATGGCGAGACCTCGACGCGGTAGAGGCCGCCGGCGCCGAACGCCAGATTGCCCCCGACCGTCAGCGTGCCGATCGAATTGCCGGGCGCGAGCACGCCGCCGCCGTTGATGGTAACACCGCCGACGGTGCCGTTGCCGCCGAGCGTGCCGCCATTGTTCACCGTCACCGCCGAACTGGCGATGGAGCCATTGACCGCCAGCGTGCCGCCATTGACCGTGGTGGCCCCGCTATAGGTGTTGGTCGTGGTCAGGATCGTGGTGCCGTTCTCCACCGTCACCGCCCCCGCGCCGGAGATAATCGGGGCGAAGTTGTAGTTCGAGGCGGTGTGGTTGAAGACGATGCGGCCGGTGCCTGCCCCGAACGCGACCGAGGGTACGGTCAGCGTGCCGGGCGCGGCTGCGGCCAGACCGGAGGCGGCGCCGATATTGAGCGTGCCGGTCGAGCCGGCCAAAGCGGCGATCTGCATGCCCGAAGCCGTCGAGACGGTGCCGCCATTGGCGATCGTCAGTGTGCCGGTGCCGGAATTGCCAACAAAGAGCGTGCCGGAATTGGTCCAGGACGACCCGGCGCCATCAACCGTCACGGTGCCGGTCGAGCCGGCATTGACGCCGATCCAGCCGATGACGTTGCTCACCGCGCCGCCGTTCTCGATCGTCAGCGTGCCGGCGCGGGAATTGCCGACCGAGAGGTTGCCGGAATTGGTCCAGGACGACCCGGCGCCGTTAACCGTCGTGGTGCCGGTGTTGATATAACTGGTGTAGGTGTTCGCCTTGCCGCCGTTCTGGATCGTCAGCGTGCCGGTGCCGAAAGAGCCGACAACGAGGCCGGAATTGGTGAAGGACGACCCGGCGCCATCCACCGTTACGGTGCCGGTCGAGCCGGGAGTACCGGTTGCAATGACATCGCCCGGCAGAAGCGTCATAAAGCGGCTCACATAGCTGACGATTTCGGCGCAGTTGAAGATCATCGTGCGTGTATTACCCGTCTGCATGCGACGGTCATTCACGTCGAGCCAAAGATCGAGCGCCTGCGCGTCGCCAACCTCATCTTTGGTGACCAGCCACGGGCCGATGGGACCAAAGGTATCGCACCCCTTACCTTTGTCCCAGGTACCGCCACGCTCCATCTGGTATTCGCGCTCGCTGACATCATTCACGACGCAGTATCCGGCGACGTGGGACAGTGCATTCTCGACTGCGACATAAGTCGCCTTAGTACCAATGACGATGCCGAGTTCGACCTCCCAATCAGATTTCTGGGAGGACTGCGGCAGCATTACATCGTCATTCGGTCCGGAAAGCCAGGTGATCGCCTTCTGAAAGACGATCGGCTCCGACGGGATCGGAAGATTGGCCTCGGCGGCATGGTCCGAATAGTTCAGGCCAATCGCCACGAACTTCCCGATTCCAGAAATCGGCACGCCTAAACGTTGGTGCCCCGTCACGGCGGGCAAGTTTGAGGGGGAGACTTCGGAGATCGCCTTCAGTGATGCCGGGGACAAAGTATCGGGACCGATGTCCTTTACGACCGATGACAGGTCGCGAAGCACACCGTCATCACCGACAAGGCCAGGCTTTTCCGCGCCCGGCTGTCCAAATCTTACGAGTTTCATGTGGTTCTCTTCTGTTATTCGATCAGGCGAAGCGTGCGCCTACAGATCCGAGGCCGCTGATAGTGGCTTCGAAGACGTCCCCCGACTTGGCTGGGACCATCGGTCCAAGCGCCCCGGAAAGGACGATGTCACCGGCGCGCAGCGGGCGCCCGCGCTTGCCCAGTTCCGCGGCGAGCCACGCCACCGCGTTGAGCGGATTATCGAGGCAAGCAGCGCCCTTTCCTTCCGATGCGACCTCGCCGTTGCGCGTCATCTTCATCGTCACCTCGCGGAGATCGAGATCCCCGAGCGGCCGCTTGTCCTGTCCCAAGACGAACAGCGCCGACGAGGCATTGTCCGCGATCGTATCGTAGATCGAGATCTCCCAATTCCGGATGCGGCTGCCGACGATTTCGAGCGCAGGCATGACAAACGCTGTCGCCTCGGCGATGTCCGCAGCCGTTGGATGAGCGGAGACGATATCCCGCGCCATCTCGAAGGCGACTTCAGCCTCGATCTTCGGTTGAAGGACGCGCCCCTTGGCGACTGGCTTATCGCTTTGGACCTGCATGTCCCCGAATAGGATGCCAAAATCCGGCTGATCGACGCCCAACTGCTTCTGGACCGCGGGCGAAGTCAGTCCGATCTTGCAACCGACGATCCGTCTTCCCTCCGCTAGCCAGTGGGATGTGTTTGCCTCCTGGATGGCGTAAGCGTTATCGATTTCCTGAAAGATCAACTGGGTCCTGATCGGCGGGATCGGGTTTCCGGAATAGGCTTCACGGATCGCCTTCGCGATCCCGTCGAGGTTTTCTGCAACGTTTGCCATATCAACCTTGCCCCTTCAGGAATTCGATGTGGATGCGGTTGAAGAGATCGGCGTCCTCGAATTGAGGCCAGTGGCCGCACTCGTTCATGACGACATACTGGGCGCCGGGGATCATATCCGCGATCTGCTTGCCCTCTTCCGGCGTCGCGGTGGGATCATGCGAGGTCCAGACCACCAAGGTCAGAGCCTTGATCGACTTGTACTGATCGGCGGTGATCATGTTGGGCCTGCGGATTTCCATCTCCTGCAGGCACATGATGCGCTTCATGGTCTCGGAGAATCCGGGCTGGGAATAAATCGCCCGACGCGTCTCGATGAGATCGTCTGAAACCATGCTCTTGTCGCACATCAAGAACTCAAGGCGCGTCTTGATACGCTCCCAGCTCGGATCTGATGCAGCCTCGTTGGAAAGTGTCTTCAAACGCTCCATGACGTGCGGATGCGCGGTCCAGCCCCCTGCGGTGTTCAGCACGAGCTTTTCGACGACCTGCGGATGGTGAACGGCAAGATAGGTCGAGACCCAGCCGCCAAGGGATTCGCCGGTCAGCATCGCGCGGTCCCGGCCGAGGCTCTTCAGGACAGCCAGGATGTGTTCGGCGTAATCCTTGACCTGATAATTGATCGGCGGCTGATCGGTCCAACCATGACCGAGCATATCGATGGCGACGAACCAGAAGTCGGCGTTGGCGTGCGGACCGAAGTTGCGCGAATACGCCTCCGCATGGCCGCCAACGCCGTGGAGCGCGAGGACCAGCGGCTTGGACGGATCGCCGGACTCCATGCACCGGGTTCGGATGCCGCCTGCGTCGATGAAGTGCTGTTTGAAGGAGACGCCCTTCAGATCGGCCCAGACGCTAGAGAAGTTGTTCGGTCGTGTATTGCTCATAGGATTATCCGGTTGTCTTCGAGAGGTTAGGCAAACATCGGGGCGTCCGTCTGCTCGCGATATGGAGGAGCTTCGTCAGCTTCGACATTGTTGAAGTCATTGCGAGCCAGGACCTTGCGCAGCGCGTTCGAGAGCATGTCGTGTGCGTCGCTTTCATCGCTCACGGCTTCCGATTGGCGCCACGCAACGACGCCGTCCGGCCTCACAAGCACAGCACCGGCCTCGTCGATCTCTCTAATACGCTGCCATTCGCAGTAGAGATCCTGCTGGTCGGACGTTCCGATAACCACCACCCGGAGGAAGGGTAGATGCATCTTCTCGACCGCCTTCTTCCAGTTCTCACCCGCAAGCCCGGTCACGACCGTGAAAGATCCCTTCCCGGTGACGTCCAACGTCGATTTACGTTTGCCGTCGGCGCCGACGATCCAAGCATGCGGGATCTTGGCACCCGGTCGCGTCGTCGCTTGATTGTAGAGACCTCGATCTCTACGCCATACCTCGGGCTCGGCATTGGCATCCGGAAGGACAGCGCCGCTCTCGTAGCGCTGGTTCATCTCGGTACCCTGCGCGTTGAATTCCGTCTGTTTGAGATCTAGTGCATCCTGAACTGCGCGACGGGCCGCGACGCCATCCGGGCCCGGGTTCTGGAAACGCGCGATGCCTGCAGCCACAGGATTCTCAGCTTCTGGAACGCGGAAGCACGCATTCAGCGGCGCATAGTCCATGCGAGACTGGTTGGCGCGCTTTACGATCTGCTCTCCGACCGGAGCGCGTTCTGCCGAATAGCTTTGCAGCAGCTCAGGCCCGGCGTACCCCTTAATGACGTATGCAAGCTTCCAAGCGAGGTTATGCCCGTCCTGAACGCAGGTGTTCATCCCGAGGCCGCTCGACGGCGGATGGCGATGTACCGCATCGCCGCCGCACAGTACCCTGCCCTTCGAGTATTCTGTCGCGTATGCCTGGTTGACGTACCAGAGCGATGTCCGAACGATATCGATGTCGATCTTCGGATCACCGATCAAAATGCGGATTTTCGATATGATCGTTTCCGGCGACAGATCCGGCTCGCCCTTGTTGATGTCGAAGCCCCAACCCGCGATCCAACGCGTCCACGGACGAACGGCACGCAATAGGCCCATCCCGATCTCACCGAAACTGGCATCCGGCGTCACGATCCAGTTGAGGATGCTTGGTCGATGGGCGCTGTACTTCGACAAGTCGGCATCGAAGATCGTATAGACCGTGCCAGCGCGCGCCATTTGCCCGGTGATAGGAAGATCGAGGTGCTCGGCCACAGATGATCGTGCGCCATCCGCTCCGACCATGTATTTCGCCCGGATCGTGTATTCGCGCCCATCGAGACGATCCCGCATCCGAGCGGTAACGCCGGTATCGTCCTGCTCATGGCCGAGATATTCGGTATTGAAGGCGAAGTTCGCGCCTCGCTCCGCCGCTTTCTGAAGCAGGATTGGTTCGAGCAAAGGTTGGATAATATCGACCATGCCGCAAGGGCTGGCCCTGAGATAATCGCCCTTGCGATCGTCGCCTGTCCCCCAGGTGCGCATCCGGATCAGCTCCGGACCCGCCAAGCTGGTTGCAAAGGTGGTGTCTCCCATCACATCCCAGTGGCTCGCAAAGCGAGCGATCTCGTCATCGATGCCGAGATCACGAAACACTTCGTTTGCGCGCTGGTTGGTAATGTGTGCCCGCGGACTATCCGCGAGCCACGCAGAACGCGACACCATGTGCGCGCGCACGCCGTAAGTGGCGAGCCCGAGAGCCGTGGTGGCACCCATAGGACCTGAACCTATGATCAACACGTCCGTGTTGAAATCCGCACTCATTGGAGACCTCCTTCGATTTTTATTGATTTGCGGAGACACCCGTCAGTGGGCGGCCGTCTCCGATCCGCGCGCGGCGATCATCGCCATGCCAGCGATCCAACCGGGGATCGCCTCGTAGAACTCACGCTCGACCTTGTACTCGCCGGCAGCGGACAAGGCGCCAAATGCCGCGATCCAGGAAAGCACTTCGTTGGCTCCGCGCCCCGCCGCCTTGCGAACCTCGTCCGTGTCCAGCTTGTCGGCGGATGAGAAATCACCCGAGCGAAGGATGCGCATGAATTCTGCGTCCCACTCCGGATTGAGCGGTGCGCACGGGCCCTTCCCCGCCTCAGCGAGTACACCCGCTTCAAAGACCCGGTCCTCACGGGCCTTCTGAGCCTCAGGGGTTTGATGGCGGTTGTTGATCAACCTCTCACGGACTTCGGGCGTAGCGGTGCGGATGTCCGGAAGCGGAGGATCATGCGACAACCCGCCGGAAGCTGCGAACAGCACGCGTTTGCCGGATTGTGCGGCAAACCGGCCGACGGCTTCGCCGAGCATGCGTGTGCGGCGATACGTCGGGAGCGGAGGAGCCGCGCCGTTCACGAAGATCGGCAAAAGAGGAATGGAGCGGAAATTGCCGAACATTGCCTCCCACATCTGAACGAAGCCGTGATCGACAGGCATCCGATACGAGAGCGCAACGTCGAAATCCGCGGCGCGGAGGTGATCGACGAGTTCAAGGGCGGTGTCTTCCGGAACAGGAAGCGGACCAAGGCCGCCCCCCCAATCTCCGAGGGACTCCGCTCCCGCACCAACACAGAATGCTGGCATAAGGTCGTAGAAGAACCCGTTGAAGTGATCCGGCGCGAACTGGATGATGTAGTCCGGATTGTAATCGCGGAGCCACGCCCCGAGATCCGCGAAGGCGTCCTTGACGCGCTGCTCGGTCTCGGTGGTCGCCGGACCGCGATACATCAACGGTGTGTGCGAAGCGCAAACAACAGCCAAAGACATTAATTATCTCCTTGCATTGAAGTTCTCATCGGCCGCTTGCTCACTTTTGAACGAGCGGGCACTCGCTCTCGGCGAGCGGGCGTGCCAGGGACTCACCCGGCAAGGTCTGAAGGACGTTGTAGAGATCCCACTCGCCCGTCGGTTCGCCGGGCTTCTTGACCTGCAGCAGGTACATGTCGTGGATCATCTTGCGATCGGCGCGGATGTATCCGTCCTTGGCGAAGAAGTCGTTCACCTTCTGGGATTCCATCTGCTTCATGACGGTGCCCGCGTCGTCTGTACCCGTTGCCTTCACGGCCTTCAGATAGTGAACGACGGAAGAATAGACGCCCGCATGGAAGCCGCTCGGCATAATCTTCGCTTTTTCGAAGAACCGCTTTGCCCACGCGCGCGTCTCATCGTTGCGATCCCAATAAAACGGTGCGACTTCGTACGCGCCCTGAGCAGTCTTTACGCCGATGCCCTTCATGTCCTGGACCGTGGACTGCAGCGGAACGATCTTGGCGCTTGAGTTGAGCCCGAACTCCTCGGCCTGCTTCATGGCAGTTTCGGTATCGCCGCTCGCGGATGCAATGGCGATGACGTCCGCCTTCGTGCTTTGAGCGCGGAGCAGCACGGAAGAGAAATCCGAATTGCGCGACGGGAACACCGAGTTGCCAAGGACTTCGCCGCCGTTCTTCTTCACCTGCTCGATCGTATCGCGGGTGAGCGCGTGACCGTAGGCCTGATCAACTGTGAGGAAGTACCACTTCTTGCCACCTGCGGCGGAAATCGCCTTGGCGGCGCCCTGCGCGAGACCATAGGTATCGACGGTCCATTGTACCGACAGCGGTGAGCAGGCCTTTCCGGAGAAGTCAGACGACGTGGATCCCGAAAGCAGCATGATCTTGCTCTTCTGCTTCGACAGGTTCTGCACGGCAAAGCCGATCGGCGAACCTTGCATATCCGCAACGGCATCGACGCCATCCACGTCAAACCAGCGACCTGCGATCGCCATTCCAGCATCCGGCTTGCCCTGATGGTCGGCCGACACGACTTCGACCTTGAGACCGTCAGCAGCATCCTCAGCCGCCATCTGTGCGGCGACCACGGATCCCATCCCGTTGGAGCTCGCGGCCGGTCCGCTGAGGTCGGTGAGGACACCGATTTTTACAGTTCCGTTGCTAATGCCGCCCGCCTTCTCAGCCGACTGCGCCCACGCCGAGGTCGTCAGAGCCGTGGAAACTAGAAGGGTGGATGCGAGTGCAAAATTGCGAATGAACATGGTCTCCTCCAATTATTTTTTTATGTTTGTCCGCATTGACGGATGACGGCCTAAACTGCCATCTCTATTGTCAAAATGTTCATCTGGTGAACAGGAGGCGGCGATGCACCCCAATGTCCGAGCCCTCTCGAGGGGGCTGGCGATCCTGTCCGAACTGAATGTCGGAGGACCAAGTTCGGCCCAGACCCTCGCGCGCAAGACAGGGATCAACAGAACGACGGCCTATCGCCTGCTGCACACCATGATCGACGACGGCTTTGTGACCTTTGCCGAACCCAGCGGAGAGTTCAGTTCGACGCCACAAGTCCGCCAACTGAGCGATGGTTTGTCGGCGCGCGACACCATGAGCCAGGCGGCGCTTCCCGCGATGTTTGCGTTGATGAAGGAGGTTTCGTGGCCGAGCGACTTCGCGGTATTCGATTCCGGCTCCATGATTATCCGCGAGACCACGCACCCGTACAGTCCGTTCTCTGTTCATCGCGCGATGATCGGCCGACGTCGGCCCTTCCTGAGAAGCTCGCTGGGGCGTGCGATCCTGGCTGCCGCCCGTCCAAAGGTGCGTAGAACCATGCTGGAAATCACCGCCGCTTCCGGAAACGCCGATGCCGCACTCGCCGAGGATCAAGCAGCCATCGACGGGCTCCTCGATCAGTTCAATCGTGACGGCTTTGCTTGGTCCGTCGGCGAAACAGAAAAGAACATCAGCGCGATCGCATTGCCGATCGTCGGATCGAGCGGCGTCATCGGCAGCATGAACATCATTTTCTTCAGCACCACGATGACGCCTCAGAAGGCCGCGGGACGCTATCTGCGAAATCTGCAAAAGGCAGTCGCCTCCGTGGAGACCGAACTGAAACGTCCGATCAAGCGTTGAAATCTTGCTGCAATCTATAGTTCCAGACACGAAGCTCTGCACACCAACTGACGACTGTCCGCGCTCCAGATGCATCCAATCCGTGTTGCACCGCGGGCGTTCCGGCGTTGACGTAGTAGACCCGGCTTCGGGCAGCAAATCCTTGGGAAAGAACATCACGGTGCCCGCCGAGGCTTCGTGGCTCACCAAGCCCCGCTGCAAAAAGTGGCCCGACGACCTAGGCAGGTGGTCGTCCACGTGGTCCGTTCTTCCAGACGAGTCGCATTCATACGGAATGTCCGGACTTGGTCTACAAGCGCCCGAAGAAACGCGGAAAAAAGCTAGATGTCCGCCCGAATTCGTCGCGCAGCACCTTGATGGCCCACAGCGCTTCGCGTCTCGCCAGGCCCAAAGCTTCCCGCATACCGTCGGCCTCTGCAATCCGCACCAGCGACGACACCGGTACGCCTGCCCGACGCCACAGGTCGTTCAGGCCCGGAACCGGTTTTAAGAAGCGTCTCAACAAAATTTTTTTGGTGCAAGCACCAAGCTCCCCTTCGGCATTGGTTCGCCATGTAGTCCTTTTGTGTTCCAGGGAGTCCTTTTGTGTTCTAGGGAGTCCTTTGCGTGTTGCCTAACCGTTCTTCCTTTTCATGTTTTCGATCTGATACTTACGAACAGCTTTGCCCGTTGACGTTCTGCTCGCACTTTCGATAGTACACCTGTTCACGTCGATCCATCACGGCCCGACTGATTGGACCGCCGAAAAACGAGCTTGGACTTCTGCCGTATGACAACGCTAATCTCGCCCGATACAAATCGCATCTCCGCAATGGGCTTTCCGTCGATCGCGCATGTTCCCGTCATCTTTGCAACGTCGGGACAATACCTACGAGTCGAGAACCGCTATCTGCGCGAACGAGCGACGGGTGATTGGTATCCAGACAATGGCAGTCCGTATCCAAGCAAACTCACTCTTATCAAAACTGCTTATTCCCTTCTCAATTTCATCGAATGGAGCGACGTTCGCGGATTCACCTTTGAGACCACTACATACGATAATGTGCTGCAGTATCAGCGCGAACAATTGAACGGGACGTGGTCTACGTACGAACGGCCGCTGGCTGCGGCGACAGCAAATCAGCGTGCGGACGAGGTGACGCACTTTCTCACTTGGGCCGCGTTCCGCGGCTTGAGAGAACCATTTGATGTAAAGCGCTTTTACGCTCGTCGACGCTTCAGCGGGGACACCGGACCCCCGCGAATGGTCCGTGCCGGGCGCGCAAAGCAGAGGAACACGGCGCAAACATCATCCAACTTTGTCCTCCCAACCATTCCGGAAGTTCGCACTTGGTTGTCGTTGTTGAGGGAAACAAAGGGAACTGCAAAGTACCTCGCATGCCGCTGCATCATTGAGGTCGGTCTACGAAGGCACGAAGTTGAGGCTCTAACCGTGTCTCAATGGCCCACCAGATCGAACATCCGCGACGCTATTGAGAGGCACCAGACGAACGTATCGCTGGAACTCCATGTGACCAAAGGCGGCTATTCGCGAACAGTCGAGGTACCAATGCAACTGGCGATCTCAATCCGTCAGTGGATCGACGAGAAGCGCCCCACGTACGAATATCGCCTTCTTAAAAAACGCCGATGGAAGACGGCGATCCAGCTCTTCCTTAGCGACCATCAAACGGCACATGGCAACCCAATTAGCGCCATGACGATCTACCGTGCCTTCACCGAAGTGAAGCCGGGGCCGAGAGTATGGACACCGCACAAGGGGCGCCACGTTTTCGCATGCTTCTTCATACTCAACGCGCTTGAACTTGAGGCGCGTCCGCACGGTGGAATCAGCGTTATGGGCGCGGATTGGGCAATGCACCGCGGGCAGTTTTGGCTCACAATGCTGAGGGACCAACTCGGCCACAAGACCATGACGACCGTCATGACTTATCTCCGCTGGCTGATCACATCCTGCGGCATCGCTGACCTAATGACTGCCTACCACAGCCTCCTCAATGACGACGCAGCGTGAGATCTATGGATTCCCCCTACTATATTGTCATCGTCGGGCCACACCGCCAAGCTCCTTACAAGATCGATCTCGGCGAATTCGCGGTGGCCGACTACTACGCAAAGCATGGCATCAAGGACAAACGCAAGTCCATCGGCACGCCATTCGCGCCTCGGCCCGAACTTGCACGCGAACTCGCGGCTGTTCTGAAATTGGATCCACCCATGCGGACCAACTCGGAAAGTTTGCTGTCAGCGATGAGATTGTTCTTCCGCTTTCTTGACGACAAGGCCTCCAATTTACGGTGCTCAAACGACGTGACAAGTGCTGACGGAATCGCATTCCGTGAATGGCTTCGATTGCGAGGATCACATCACGTCTCGTACAATCGAACTAAAACGCTTCTGAACAGGATGAGAGCGCTATCGGGTTCGACGGAACTCTTCTGGCCCTCGCGACGCCGTACCATCGTTGTCGATGAGGAACCATTGGGCAAGCGCGAGGTCGTGAAATTAAGTCACGCCCTGCGACACCACGCCCGATCGGTGAAACGGATGTTAAAAGAAGGACAACAGCTTGCAGAGCAAGGGACCGATCCGCGGTTCACTTCAGGCGCGGATACGCTCTCTAAGAAAGAAACGCGGGCTTGGCTTGTCCGCGACCTACTTCGTGCCGGTCTTCCAAATCGAGACACATTGATCGCAGCGGGCGCGCGCCAAATCTTTGGCCAACCCGGCGCCGAGTACATCGGTCCTGGCGTGGACGCTTCGATGTCATCCGGATTGATGGGGCATTTACGGTGGTTCGCTCCGGGTCGCTCCGATACCACGATTTTCATGGCTCTTTTTCTACTCGCCACCGGTTGGAACGTCGCAACCGCTACGGCGATCGACGTCTCGTCAAGCGAAAGATGGCTCCAACCGCACCCGTTATCTGATGATTTTGTCGTCATCCGCAGCTTCAAGCATCGTGCCGGCCAATACCAATTCACCATTTCACAAACCCGTGCCGAATGGCACCCATTTCGACTCCTCCAGTATGTGATCGATATAACCGCGCCGCTCCGTCGAGAAGTGTTGGTCCAACTCGCCGCAGCAAGAACGAACCATGCCGCCACTCCGAGCATCGAACTTGCCGCGGAAGTTGATCGACTGGAAAAGCTGTCCCGAACACCATGGTTGTTTCTCTCGACAAAACCCGGTGGAATTTCCGGCCATTTCGAAGGCTGTAAAGCCAGGTATATGACCGAGATGGTTCGACACGTCGTCGAAACAAGTCGTCTAGCACAGGAGTATCCACGCCTTCGGGAGTTCACAGCCTCCGACGCGCGCGACTCATGGATCGGTCACGCATTCGTCCAAAGCGGGTATCAGTTCATTATAGCACTTCTGGCGGCACAGCATATCTCACCCACATCGCTCCAGCATTACATTGGATTTGGGCGCTATCGCGCCCATAGCGAAAAAAAGGCCAGAGAATTCTATCACGTGCTGTTCTCTGAGATTGAGGCGCGAAGGCCAATTGATCCAACGCGCCTTCGATTGCTTGTGCGTAACGGCGCGATCACGCCTGAGCAAGAAGCACGGTTGTCCGACTATCGAATGCGGACACGTCTCGGGATGGGTTGTCTCGATCCTCAATCGCCGGACCGTCACGTTGCCCCCGGACACCCTGAAGGGGCCATTTGCCGCGTACAACGCTGCATTGGATGTAGCAAAGGCATCGTTTTCCAAGACAGCATGCCACCACTTGCGAAAGCTTTGGCAGAGCTTCGGCACCTCCGCCGGCTCATTCCGATCACCGCTTGGGAAGGTTCATTCGCGGATGAGCACGAGGCTTTGGAGCAAACACTCGAGGGATTCGACTCAGCTGCGGTAGAGGTGGAGGTGGATTTCTGGACCGACAAACTCCGATCAGGCGAGATTCAAGCACATGGAACGTACCCAGACTATTAAACATAAGGTCTACCCTAACGATTACATTAGTCGCGACCAATGGCGCGATGCTTCAATTGCGGATTTGACCAAAGACGATGGACTCGCCTCACGTCCATGGGCTGAGCTACGACGTTTCGAGATACTTCCCAATTGCCGTCTTGATGCATCGACGTGGCGAATACCTACGTCATGGATGCCCGCGGGCAACAAGAGAGCCATTTCCTCGGTAACGATAGTGCCCTCGCGCGCTGGCATCGACGCAAACTGTAAGCTGGCAGCCGTACGTGACGAAAGTATACGGCGAGCAATGCTCGCCCTCCTACTTCCCCGCCGTTATCGCGGCGGAATCTACGCGCCAGCTTATTCGACTTGGTCGGACCAATGCCGCCAACTTCTAACAATGGCCGCCTGGCAAATGGAGCACTCACCATCTGACGACGGGAGTATCTTTAACGCATTCACCTTTGACAACTTGAACAATAGGATGTTTGTTCAGAAGGGCTATAGGTCAATTACCAGGAAAGCATTTGTAAAAACTTTAGACATTCTGATTGATGCCGGGTTGCGCGGCGTGATTTCAGATTGGCCCCGCTTTTATCGGTGCGCCGACAAGAGCGCCGGATCGCCATCGATCGAGAGATCTCGACTGGGAGAACAAGCCCACTCGATGGAACAGCCTGCGCTCAATAAATCGAATCGGAATTTCTCAGACACCTTTGTCACGGAGTTCGTTGAGCGCGCGCGCTGGCTTCAAGACAATCTCGCTGATCAGATCATCGATTGTTGGAAGAAGGATCAAGCGATACGACGCAAATTCGCCAAAGCAGGAAAGGCTGGGAAAGATCACGATGTCGTCGTCGCACGTAGGAAATGCATTCAAAAGTATGACTGGCGCGACTGCTCTGGACGCCCGCTAACTCAACTGACCTTCCTCCAGTACTCGACCGATCACCAGGATCCTTCAACGGCGATGTCATGGCCTCCAGATTCGGCTCGTGGCCTTCGTGAGATGATAAGCACATTGCAGGGATTCAATTTGGGCATTGTCGCCCTTTGCACGGGCGCACGGAGTAGCGAACTTCTAGCGGCGGAGGACATGCCACTTGGCCTTCAAGATGGCCGATATGCTTCAACCACCTTCAAGATGGTCGATGAAACTGGTGGCAAGCTGCGAGATTGGCCGCTGCACGCGATTGCTGTCCGCGCTTTGCACATTCAGCACCAAATCGCGGCGCTGTTTCGGCCCAAGCGAAGCAAAGCACTCTGGGTACCAGTATTCGAAGATCGCGTCCAAGATGTCCATCACGGCACGAAGCAATTCGCTCGTGCTGTCAACCTGCTGGGCCTCGGTAAGCACTTAGATGATCGTAACGCCCATTTACATCGATGGCGTCACACAGTTGCCCGCTTGATCGCGCTCGCGGTGGTTAGTGCACCGCAGGTACTATTGGATTTGTTCGGTCATCGTGATTTTGGGATGACACTGCAATACATACTGTCCGCGCCGAGGATAGCAGAAGAAGCGATAAGGATCGCAAGAGAAGAGACGTATGTGATGGCAGAGAACGCCATCACTGAGACTTTGATGGGAGAAACAAGCGGAGGAGCGTCGGAAAAGCTCCGCGTAAACCTTCCAAAAGCCATGCGGCACGGAAAAGATCTTTTCGACACCTCGTCGCTCAGAGAAACTGCAGAAGTCCTCACGTTCCGTGGAGCACATTTTAATCTGGTGAGACCCGGTGTGATTTGCACAAAAGGTAGGGGAGAATTTGGTCCCTGCACGGCAGGTAGAGGCGCTCCTGATCCAGGCGCATGTCGGACCTCATGTGACAAGCGTCTCGAGCTGGCAATATCGAAGAAGCAATGCGAGGAAACGCTCCTGTTTTTACGGTTGGAACGGCTTTCCGCTGTTTCTGAAGGTCTTGAGATGCTGGTTGAAAACATCAACGGCCAGATGGTTTCTGAACTTCGGCGCTGGGATGATGTCCGGAAGCGATTGACGGCAACTTATAACGACATTCGCACATTATGGGACGAAGAACAGAGATGCCCCGCAAAGTTCTGACCGTTCAGGAGAACCGCGACCGTATCGTTCGCGTGGGGACTGAAGTTGGGGCGGCGAGATTCAACGTCAGCCGAAAACTGTTTCTTCAGGCAATGCGAGATATTGAGGCCGACATTGAAAGAAATGGCGGAATATACCCTTATGCGAACGGTAGGGTCTCCGTCGCTGAGGTAGTGCGCCGAGCAGGCAAATCTAATGCTTACCTTCGGAGGAATGGTTCAGAGCAGCTACTCAATTTGCGGCAAGAAGTGGCGGTCTGGGTCATTCGGGTAAACAGCGCCATCGTTAACGGCGCATCAGTGGTCCGAAAGATGATCACGGTGAGAGTCCGCGAGGCTAAAGACGAGCTCGCCAACGTTAGACAAGCCTATGCGGAAGCCGAGCTTGTATTGAGCGAGACGCTCGCCGAGCTGCAAACTTGTCATCAGGAAATCAAAGAATTGAGAGCTGCGAACGCTTCCTTAATTGAAGCGCAGTCGAACGGAACTATCATTTCTCTGAATGTTAATCGGGACTGATCCCGCTCCGCCTGCTCCGAACGTCGATCACCGGATGGTCTTTCCCGCGCGCCACTCTGCCAAGAAGCGCTGCTCAACATAACAATTTCAGGTTGCTTTCAGGTGCGTTGCCGGGGCGGCAGTTGCGGCCGAGCGATCTTTCGCTTCAAACCAATCATGATGGGACAGTTTGTACCTCCGCGGTCCGCACTATCGGACAAGCGCGTTTTAACCAGCGCTCCCCTTTTTAGATGGTCCACACTAGGTGCGAACGCTTTAGAATAATGAAAACAGGATGTCGTGAAAGGCTGTCATGAGACTCTTCCTTCACCCTCCCCTGGAGGGGGAGGGTCGACGATCAGCGCGCGAAGCGCGATGAGAGACGGGGTGGGGTAAAGCCACAAGTACCGTCGATGAACAGTCACCCCACCCCGTCACGCTACGCACGTGACGACCCTCCCCTCCAGGGGAGGGTAAGCAGATCGCACGCTATCCATCACAGACTGCGCTGTCCGCGCGCCACTGCCCGCGCGATCTGGCCGGTCACGTAGTTCTCCGAACGACGGAAGCCGTCGAGATCCGGCGTCGCAATCTGCACATGGATGGTGTTGCCACCGCCCTGCGTGGCGACGCCGAGGCTGCCATCCGCGGCGCGTTGCAATGGCATGATCGCTTCCGGCCCGGACTCGCCGGCCAGACCGGTGCCGCCGCCGGGCATCGGGAAATAGCTGGGCGTGCCGATCACGCCGCCCGACGCGAACGCCTTCACCGGACTGCTGACACCAGCCTTGTCCGCGCCGCCGAACAGGCTCGAGACCAGCGAGGAAATACTCGATGACATCGCGCCCGCGCCGGCCTGCAGCGCCGATTTCGCCGCCAGGTCCGACATTTTCAGCGCCAGCGATTTCAGCACGTCGTCGAACTTCTGGCCCGACGCGACCGAACTCGAAAAGGCCTGGGTCATCACTTTCGAGAACGTCGTCGCGGCGGATGTCAGGCCGGCGGTCTTCACCGTCATACCGTCGAGCGTGCCGGACGCCGCGGAGAGGTCACTGGTGTCACTCATGGAGAAGCTCCCCGGAATCCGGAAACTGTTTCATCAGGTCATTGAGCGCGCCGCGATCCATCGGCGTGGATACAGGGCCGCGCACCGCCGCGATGGCATGCGCCAGTTCACGCGGCGTCATCCGCCAGAACGCATCGGGCGACAGCCGCAGCACGCCGAAGCCGAACTGCATCGCCTCGGCCCATGGAAATGGCGCGGGCGCTGTCATCGCGCGGCCTGCGGCGCATCGGTGAAGGTCGCTGATATCAGTTCGGCGGCGATGCCGACAAAGCCTGCGGCCCCGCCCGGCACGGTCATGGCCGCGACCTCGTTATCGCTGATGGCCTCACCTGCCCCGCGCAATCCGGCGCCGATGATGCGGATGAGATCGCGCGCCGACATCCGCCCGGAGCCGAAACGTTCGGCGAGTGCCGCGAGATCGTCGACGCCGAATGCGCTTTCGAGCTCCGCCAGCGCGCCGAGCGTCAGCACCAGCGTGCGACTGCGGCCACCGAGTTCGGCGGCGATCTCGCCGCGCAGTCTGTTGGGCATGGTGATCTCCGTTCTTACCCTCCCCTGAAGGGGAAGGGTCGGTGAGCAGCGCGCGAAGCGCAATGCGAGACGGGGTGGGGTGAAGCCCCAAGCACCGTCGATGAACATTCACCCCACCCCGCCACGTGCTACGCACGTGACGACCCCAGAGCGGGCGAAGTCGCCCGCTTGACCTCTCCAGGGGAGGTAAGGGTCACACCGCGGCAAAGGTCAGCGCGCCCGCAGACTCGAGCGCGAGATCGAAGCTCACTTCGCCATTGTGCTCGCCGGCGAATTCGAGACTGGCGATCTGGAACAGGCCGGTGATGGTGCCGAAATCCGGTACCAGCACCTGACAGTTATTGATCGTGCCGTCGAAGAACGCCTGCCGCACCAGCGCGTCGGAGGCGCCGTCCTTGAACAGCCCGCGGCCGGAGATCGAGGCACGGCGCACGCCGGCGCCGGCCAACAGCTCGCGCCAGCGATCAACGGATTCCGCATGGGTGATATCGACGATCTCCGCATTGAAGGCGATGCGGCGGCTGCGCAGCCCCGCCACCGTGACGAACGTCGTGCCGTTATGGATCTTGATCAGCAGATCCTTGCCCTTCTGTGCGCCCATCGCCTGCTCCCTTTATACAATAGCGTTTTCAAGCGAAGTGGATGCCGGTTCGCGTCAAGAAAACGCGTCAAGCAAAGATCACTGCGGTTCGGTGATGGCGCGAAACCGCACCACGGCGTGATAGGTCCGGCCATCGGCCTCGCGCCGGATATCGGCGATGGCAAAGCGCAGATTGACCAGCCGATGGCCATCAGGCGTCAGCGGCGCATCATCCAGCGCCTGCAGCAGCGCGCCGGTGATGACATGCGCCTCCTTGTGGCCGCCCTGCCGCGACCAGGCATGCAGCGTGAGCTGATGCTCCTGCACCGCGCCGTCATCGGCGGAGACATCGACGATGCGCGCATCGCCGAGCGTGACATAGGGAAACGCGACATTCGCAGGCGGCTCGTCATAGACGCGGTGGCCGCCGAGCGCGAAACCCAGCGCCGTGTCGGCCTTGAGCGCATCAAAGATCGCCGCGCGCAAGGCGACGTGAGCTGTGGGCATGGGATGATCCTTCTGGCTTACCCTCCCCTGGAGGGGGAGGGTCGATGCGAAGCGTCAGCTAGCATCGGGGTGGGGTGAAGCCACAAGCATCGTCGATGAACATTCACCCCACCCCGCCACGTGCTATGCACGTGACGACCCTCCCCCTTCAGGGGAGGGTAAGGGTCAGTCGATGCGCCATTCGGCGTCGATCTCGACGAACCGGCGCTCGTCGATCTCGCGCAGTGCGGTGATGCGATAGATTTTCGCGCCGTCGATGAAGCGATGCCGCAGGGTCAGCGCGAAACCGCTGCGCAGGATGATGCGCAGATGCACCAGCGCGCCGTCGGCATCGGCCTCGACTTCGTGCGTCATGCGCGCCGGCAGCACCGCGGCCCAGACGGTGGCGACCGCGCTGTAGCTGCGCGTAACGCCGCCCTGCCCGTCATCGGCCTCATCGGGCGCCTCGATCACCAGGCGTGTTTTCAACCGTCCGGGATCGATCATAGCGACCGCCCCCGATACGGCGCGATCAGCGCGTGCAAACCTGCAGGCTGCATTGCCGCGCCGGTGCCGATCGCCGCGAGACCGCGATTGTCATACCAGTGCGCCAGCAGCATCTTCAGCGCATGAATGAGATCCGCCGGCACGTCGCTCGCAAGCGCGCCGAAGCCGCAGATCACATCGAGCTCGATGCCGGCGACAGCGCGCCCCGGTGCGGGCAATGCCCAGCACGGCGCGGCGATGACATTGGCAGCGCTATCGACGACGAAACTCTCGACATCCAGCGTATGCGCTGCGCCCGTCGCATCGAACACCCGCGCGGCGAGCAGCGTCTTGAGCGGACCGATGCGCGGTGCGATGCGCCCATTCGCCGGCCATGCATCCAGCACGATGCGCCAGGTCTGCGTCAGCAGCGCGCGGCGTGTCAGCGCTTCCACATGCGCGCGGGCGGCGGCGATCAGCGCGGTGATAACAGTGTCATCGTCGGCGTGCTCGACACGCAGAAATTGTCTGGCCTCGGCAAGCGACAGCGGTTCGCTGGCCGGCGGCACCAGCAGAAGGGCGGACATGGGGATCTCCGGGTGGCTCGTGTGACCAATCAGGGAATTGACATCGTGGGTCCGCGGGGCTGACATCCCCGCCATGATTCAGACAGGTTCCCGCATGCCGCGGCGCTCACGCGCCGTCATTCGTTCTCTCGCCATTGCCAGCATTGCGCTTGCATCGCTCATCTCAATTCCCGCTTCCGCCCTCGTCGGCGGCGCGAGCGTGCGCGATGACGAGATCGGCCGCGCAGTGATCACCATTGTCGGCTCGCGCGGCAATTTCTGTTCCGGCGCGCTGATCGCGCCGACTTTGGTGCTGTCGGCGGCGCATTGCGTGACGCCCGGCGCCAGTTACAAGATCGTGCTCTATGATGCCCAGCGGCAGCCGCAATTGCTCGCGGTGAAGCGCGTCGCCGATCATCCCCAGTTCAATGCGGAAGGCATCAAGGCGCATCGCGCCAGCGCCGATGTGGCGCTGCTGCAGCTCGCAGATCCGCTGCCCGGCAAGACCGCGCTGCCGCTTGGCGTGCCCACCGAGCCCTTCGCCGCCGGACAGAATTATCTCGTGGCCGGCATCGGCGTCGCCGCGCGCGGCGATGGCAAGAGCGGCGGCACCGTGCGCGCGGCGCAGCTCACCTCCACCAGCCATCCCGGCAAGTTGCAGATAAGACTGGTCGATCCCATCACCGACAACACGCGCGACGGTCTCGGCGCCTGCACCGGCGATTCAGGCGGGCCCGTGCTGCAACAGCAGAATGGCCGTAATGTCGTGATCGGCGTGGTGTCGTGGTCCACCGGCGCGAAAAGCAGTGCCGGCTGCGGCGGCCTCACCGGCGTGACGCCGCTGACGCTGTATCGCGACTGGATCCTGCAGATGGCGCGCGCCTGGGGCACGCCGCTCTGATCGCAGGCGCCATTCAGGCAACGCTGTGCAAGCAAGCGCCGCGCAAGGCAGGTGTCGTTAAGATCCGTGAAAGGTTCTCCGCTATGATCCGCGAATCATGGAGACATCCCGCATGCTGCGCCTGCTCATCCCCGCCGTTTCCGTGGCCATTTCAGCCGCTGCCCTGATCGCGGGCGCGCAGGCCGCTGACATGGCCGGCCAGGGCCGCATCGGCCGCCTGTTCGACGAGCCGGTGGTGAAGAGCCGCCGCGTGGTGGTGGTCAAGGACGAAAAGCCGATGGAAGAGCCGATCGTGCAATATGCGCCGGAGGTGGATATTTCCTCCATCGTGCATGGCTATTACGGCAAGCCGAATTCCTATTATTACCGCAACTATTACGGCACCCCGTCCGAGACGATCTTCAGCCGCGCGCCCTATGGCTGCGGCTATTACGGCTATTGCTGAGCGCCGCGGAACAGGCGCGCCGGCCGCGGAGGCTTCAAACTGCGACAGCATTTTCATGCGACAGCATTTCCTGCGACAGCATTGCCTGCGACATTGTGATAGTGGCGTCTCTCATTCTTGTGAACTGCATTTCCGAAACGCCTCCCTAGCTAGAGGGGTGCTTCAGAGCATCACGGGAAGCCGGTTATGGGAAAAGAAGAAAAGACCGAAGCCGAACTTGAGGAAATGATCGCCCAGCGCATTGTTGTCGGCGGCGTCTATGTATCGGTACGCAGGGATGCCCTGCTCGGCTGGCGGCCGATGGTGATCACCGCGCCGAAACACGCCACCTATGCGCAGCAGCTCGCCGACGAAGTGGCCGTGGAACTCCGCAAGAAGTTCGTGCTGAAGGATTGACCCTGTCTGCACCAGGAATTACGGGCGCATGTCACCCCATGCAGCGCAGCAGCAGCCCATGCGCCCGTATCGCCTAGTCCTTCTTTTCGGTCACATTGCTAATCGTCTTGACGCCGTTGCTCTCGGTATAGGTCACCGTGACGCGCTCGCCGGCATGCAGCGATTCCGGAACCGTGCGCAGCCTGAATTTCTCCACCGCGCCTGGTGTATTCGCGCCGACGGTCTCGCCAGCCGGCGCCTGCTTGATAACCACTTCGCTGGTGGTGCGATCGAGAATGGTGACGATCCCCGTGAAGGTCTGGTCAGCAGCCTGGGCCGCCGATCCCGCAAAGAATCCCATCACGGCAATCACGGCCGCACACGCGACGCGTTCGGTCAGTCTCATTGTCGTTCTCCCAAAGCTTGCGTGAATGGAGGTAACGACGGCAGCGGGGAAATGGTTCCGTGCGGACGTAGGCCAGCAACGGCAATTATACCGGCTTAAAAACACCCAGATCTAAGTTTCGGAGCGACATGCCTGCATCCCCTGACTGCGGAAACCATTGCAATTGTACGATCTCCTCAAGTTGAGCTCGCGCTTGGCCAGGTGCAACCGCAAGCGTGAGTTTGGCGGCCTGCAAGCGCACCTGGACGTTTGGATGCTTGAAAAGATCGAGCAGCAGAATGCGCTGATCGCCCTTTCTGCGCTTCAGTTCATTTGAGACATCCATCATGTTGTCGAAGAGACGGTTGAACTTTTCTATTTGACCGCCGAGACTGGCCTCGTCCTGCGCCACCACAATTTCAGCGAACGATTTCACCAGATCAGCCGTGGACATCTCAGTAAGTGCTATCCGCTTCATCGCTGCAAAACCTTGAACAGCTCCAGTGTGTCTAGACCTACTCGCCGACGTTCCTCTAAGCTTTTGTCGCTTAGATATTCGCGAGGCGTAAGGCCGCCAAAGTCGGCATTCTTGGTCATGTACCATCCCGTGATCTGATAGTGCTTCAATCTCGGAATACTGACAACATTCGATCGATCATCAATCTGGCTTCGTGACAGGCGCCATCGCTCTGCGGCTGTCTGCTCAATGATGTGGTGATCATCGTAACCCCGCCTTCCCTTGCCAACGGCATTCTGCAGCTCGCGCATAGTTTTCGGCGGATCGCGAGCGGCTTGGATCAAGTCCTGATAGCTTTCAAGCCACTCGATTTCATTCATCAGACCGATGAAAACATCTGCAATCAGGCCGCTATTTCGGCCGAGAAAACTCGCGATCGAGCGAAGAACCGCGTTGCGCTGCGAACTTTTTGGGGGCTTGTCGTCGGGAATTTGCGGCGGTTCTTCGGTCGGCCCGCCAAGGTCTCCTGCCAGTTGCACATTTTCCCAGGCATCTCCACTGTCATTGTCTCCACCAGCCCCGAGATCTTCGAGCTGATTGACAATGACATACGGCCTCCCGGATCCGGTTCCAGTGCGGTCAGGATCCCGCCCGAACGTGAACTGCCCCCCGCCCTCCCCCTCCGGAATTCGCGGCTGACCTTCATACTTTCGCGCCAGCGCCGGATAGACATCGGCCTTCTCACTTCCCGGTTTGAGAAACCGCGCAGCGTGCGGATTCAAGTAGCGCGCCGCATCAGGCCGCATGAAGCGCTGCAGCTGATGCCGCAGATAAACGTTCTCGCGCAGGTCCATGCGAGTTGTTCCGACCGTTGGTGAGGCCAAACAAAAAGCCGGCCCAAGGGCCGGCTCCGATTAATCAAGATCGAACTGAACGCGCCCCTCAGCTCGCCGCCATCTTCAGCAGCTTGATCGCCTCGATCCTGCACGCCGCCCCCAACCCGTTTGGTCGTGTAGAGCAGCACATAGGGCTTGGCGCTGGTGGGATCGCGCAGCACCCCCCCTCGGCGATCTACGCTTAGATAGCCGCGCTTGAAATCGCCGCAGGCGATCGACAGCGCCCCCGCCGCGACATCCGGCATATCTGCGATACACGCCGCGCACGTCAGATCAGCCTCACACAAGCTCTTTCGGGCAACCATGCGTCACCATCGCTGTCGCGCAGTAGGTCGCTGATCAGAAGGAATGCCCGTCGTGCTACGCCCGCTCGCCTTCGCCTGCATCCTTGCTGTGACGCTGCCGGCGGCAGCCGCCGATCTCTCGGGCACTCCGGGCTATGGCCGTGGTCAGGTGGCGGAGCCGGCACCGCTCGCTGGCCGCGGGCGTTACCTTGCCATCGAATCCCCGCCATTCGACAAGGTCACCACTTATTCGTCCCCGGGCGGAGCTCCAATTCAGGTTCACCGCTATTTCGGCCCGCCGCAGGTTTCCTATTACTACAGCCACTATGGTGTGCCGCCGGAGCTGCTTGTTGGCCGCCAGCAATTTGGCTGTAACTACCGCTATTGCTGAATCAGGCAATGGCGGGCGACGGCACATCGCCCGCCCTCAGCTCACCGCAAACTTCAGCACCTTGATCGCATCGAAGTCCTGCACCCCGCCGCCCACCCGCTTGGTGGTGTAGAACAGCACATAGGGCTTGGCGCTGTAGGGGTCGCGCAGCACGCGGACGCCAACGCGGTCGACGATGAGATAGCCGCGCTGGAAATCGCCAAACGCCAATGCGAGCGCATTTGCCGCGATGTCCGGCATGTCCTCCGCTTCCACAAGCGGGAACGTCATTAGCGTGGCGCGCCCTCCGGCCTGCGCCGGTGGCTGCCAGAGATAGGCTCCGGTGGAGTCCTTGAACTTGCGGATGGTCGCCTGGGTCTTGCGATTCATCACGAAGCTGCCGTTCTGGCGATATCCGGCCTTCAGGCTGTAGATCAGATCGACCAGAATGTCGGACGGGTTGGAGGCCGCGAACGCCCCCGCCGCGCCAGAGGCGAGATAACCTAGATTGCCCCAGCTCCAGGAAGCGTTGGCGACTGTCGAGTAGCTGAGAAAGCCTTTCGGCTTGTTGACGCCGTCACCAGCAACGAACGCCGCGCCTTCCTGCATGGCGAAGACCAGTTCGACTTCGGAGGCGATCCACTGGTCGAGATCCACCGCGCTGTCGTCGAGCAGCGTCGCCGTCGCTGCCGGCATGGCATAAAGCTCCATCGCCGGAAATGACAGCGCGTCGAATGTCGCCGACGTCGTCTGCGTCCGCGCGTCAGTTTCGCCGACCCAACCCGTCGCCGGCCCCGCGGTCATGAACGGCTTCTTGTAGACATTGCCGGAGATCTCGCGCACCGACGCGATGCTGCGGATCGGCGAGATCGCCATCACGCGCTGGTTGATGGCGTGTTCGAGCTCCACCGGCACCAGATAACCACCGTCGGCATTGCTGCCGACCGACATAGCCTTGGTCTCGATCTGGCGCAGGCCATCGACATCGCCGGCACGCACATAGGCATCGAAGGCACTCTTGTGCTCGCGCGCCACGCCATCGCGCGGCTGCCGCCGGCCATCGATCGAGGGCCGCGCCTGGCGCAGCGCGAGATCGTCGAGCCGCCGGTGCTGTGCATCCAGCGCCCGATTGATGCGATCGACCTTCTCCTCCAGCAGCACATCACCGCGCTTGTGCTCGATAACAGCCAGTCGCTCGTCATTGGCGGCCTTGAATTCCTCGAAGGTCTGTCGCAACTCGTCATAGTCGTCGCGCGAGCCAGTCGAGAAGCCGGCTTTGTGTTCGGGGGCAGCATCGGTGATGTCGAAATTCATGGGCAGATCTCCATTGGGGGGGTAATGGGGTGATGGAACAAAGGTCGCGCGAGAGAGCCGCGCCGGCGCGTTGACGCGCGCCGTTGGGGCTGCGAAACTTGCGGCGAGCGACGTCGAATTTGATCTGGAACAGTGAACCCGCGGGCGGGGTCTGGTGTTATCGCCCGGCATGATGACAGGGCACGGAGCCGACGCGATGCAACACGCTCAACCACCGATGACGAAATACGAGCAGTTCCTGCAGCAGGCGCAGGAACAGATGCTCGCCTTCGAGCGGCGCGAAAGCGAATTCCGCAAGAAAGAGCGTGCGGAGCGCGCGGCGCAATTACACCTGCCGATTTCGCGCGACGAGCTGCACTAGGTCCTCACACGGTTTTCAGATTTCCGGCGAAACGCGACACCGGCGCTCACGGCGCCGAGCGCCTGGTTGATGCGATCGACCTTCTCCTCCAGCAGCACGTCGCCGCGCTCGATCCGCGCGATGCGCTCGTCATTGGCGGACTTGAATTCCTCGAACGTGTTGCGCAGTTCGTCGTAGTCCTCGCGCGGCAGCGCAAAGGCCGCCTTGTGCTCGGGCGCAGCGTCGGTGATGTCGTAGGTCATGGTGGTCTCCGTGGGGGTTCGTGAACGTTGGAGGAAATCGGGCACGCGAACGCACCGCGCGCGGCGTTGATTGGCGATGATCGAGGTCACTTGTCTCGGACGCGGCGGAACTGTGCGGAATGGCACAGACCCGCCTCCCCCGCTCTGCCTAGGCTGCTGCAAGCGGGGATTCGCCCCGCCGGGGGAACGACATGCGCAACATCACCATGACTGGAATGCTCGCCGGCCTGGTCGCGGCCGGAGCCGCGCAAGCGGCCGATGTAACCGTCAAGGCGCCGCGGCTGCCGCCGGCCGAGACCTCGTGGGTGCCGCACTCCGGCTTCTTCGTCGGCATCGGCGGCAGCGCCAATACGCTCGATTTCGGCACCCAGAATGTCTATGCGGTGGGGACGTCGAACGTCTTCACCAACGGCGTGCTGACCTCCTCGGGATCGGCCGCCGGCCCGGCGACGCTGTATCCGGACGACCGTGCGCAGATCGCCTTCTCGGCGCAGGGCGGCTACTTCTCCCGTTTCTCCGGCAGCGACTGGCTGTGGGGCGCCAAGTTCGGCTACAGCTATCTCGGCACCAGTTCCAACATCCGCGCGGCGCTGCTGCCGCAGGTGGGATCGTTCACGCCGACCGGCACGAGCACGGTGGTGCCGTTCACCGGCAACGCGCTGGTGCAGTCCTACCAGATCCATATCGATCACCAGATGACGTTCGTGCCCTTCATCGGCCATGCGTTCGACCGCGGCTTCGTCTATCTCGGCGCCGGCCCGACGCTGACCCGGGTCCGCACCGACCTCAACGGCCTGATCGGCTTCGCCGACCTCAACGGCAACCGCACCGACGTCTCCGGCGCGCCGATCAACCTGACCAGCAAGAGCTGGGTGCTCGGCGGCGCCGCCATGGTCGGCGCCACCTACTTCCTCGATCCGACCTGGTTCGTGGATGTGAACTACATGTTCGCCATGACCGAAAACAACACCGCGAACTATGCGAGCCCGTTCACCAATCCGAACGGCACCGGCGGCACCACCAACCAGGGCACCATGGTCGGCACCGCCGCCGCGCGGACCCAGACCCAGGCGATCACGGCGACGATCAACAAACTGTTCTGAGCGCGCATCGCGGCGCGGCGCGTTGTCCTCAGCGCCCGGCGAACCGGGCGTGGGCGGCGACGCCGTGCAGCGCGCGTTTGCGATCGGCGCGGGCGCGCAGCGAACAGGCCTGGACAGGTCCGCCCGCTTTGCGCCCACGCCGGATGACCAGCGCCGGTGCATCCGCGGCGCCGCTCAAATCGGTGCGATATGAGTCGATGACGTGTTGGCCGGTGAGCTGGGTCCAGTCGCGCTCGGCCTGATCGCGCAGGCGCGAGCACGGCGCGTCCTTCACGGCACTCACCCGCGCGCCGTTCAGCAGCGGGAATGTGACGATGGACACTTCCCAGAGATCGACCTGATAGAGTTTGCGCACCCGCGTCTTCGGCTCGATCTGGCCACGCTGGGTACGATAGCCGATCGAGAGGCCATCCACCGCGCCGGCCTGCAGCAGCGCCAGCAATTCGCGCGCGCGTTTGACATCGGGGATCAGCCGGCCCCGCGCCCATAGTCCGCGCAGGTCTTCCTTCATCTCGAGCCAGACACCCACGGGCTCGGAGGGATCGTGCTGGAACAGCATCGGGATCTTGCGGAGGCCCCGCTGCTTCAGCGTCTGCGTGAAGGCGCCAGGCATCACCATGTCGCGCGCCTGGTCGATCTCGCCGAACAGCGAGGCATAGCCCTCGATCACGCCGTCGGGCGTGAGTGCAAGGCGCGCGGGGGGTGGCTGGGGGGATGGCCAGGGAGATGGCAACGGGGCATGCATCGGCGGCCTCGCAACATGCGGGGAAATGGGACGGCAACGATCACGAACAGCAGTGTCCCCTCTCCCCCGCGCGTGGCGCAGCCACGCGAAGGCGGGAGAGGGTCAGGGAGAGGGGGCGCGACATACGACGTCGCTTGTTGCGCCCTCTCCCGCCTTCGCTACGCTCAGGCACCCTCTCCCGCGGCGCACGGCTTCGCCGTGCTGGGGGAGAGGGGAAGAAAAAAAGCGAACTACACTTTCGCGCGCCGCGGCGGCTTCCGTCGCGCTGCCGGCTTCACCCGCGACTTCACAGCCAGGGCCTTGCGCTGCAACTGATCGAGATGGGCGAGAAATTCTTTGAAAACGCTGAGATGATCCTTGCCCGCTTTCGTCTCCGGGCGGATCGAACGCATCACGTCGTGCAGACTGTCCATGGAAGATCCCTTTCAGATGTCATCGGTGTCGTCGCGCATGCGGTGGCGGCGATGCGCACGGCGGTTGAAGCGCGCGAGCTGCCGCACGAATTCGTCGAAGCGGCGCGAGGCGCCGGCGAGTTCACGCAGCGCGAACAGAGCCGCGGCGCTGGCCACGCTCGCCCACAGAAACAAAGCGAGATGCGCGAGGTCGCCGCGCTCGGTGAAAATGCGGATCAGGTCATCCATGGCGATTGTACTTCCATCTTGCGCGCCCCCGCTGCCGCGTTCGCGCGTGCCGTCGAACCTTTCGGCTGACGCCGCCGACCAAGCAGCAACGCCGTCCCGGCTCCCTCGCCATCCGAGCACGACACATGCACCCGAACGCACGATCAGGCCTGTCCTTGCGCCTATCCTTGCGCCTGCCGTTTTGCAGCACGCTGATGGCAATGGCGCTGGCCGCCAGCGCCGCCGCAACGCCGACTTATGCCACTGCTGCCACACTGGCCGGCCCTGGCGGCGATTATGCCATTTGCCTGAAAGGCCGCGGCACGAAGGCGATGGCCGCCTGCGACCGCGCCATCGGGCTCGACTATTACCGCGGCGGCGATCTGGCGGCGCTGCATCGCAGCCGCTCGCTCTTGCATGAGACCTATAGCGAAACGGATGCAGCCATCGCCGACGCCGACACCGCCATCCGGCTCGAGCCGGACGACGCATCGGGCTACGCCATGCGTGGCCACCTCTGGCAGGTCATGAAAGTGTATGACCGGGCCATCGCCGATTTCAGCGCCGCCATTCGGCTGCGGCCCGACGATGCAGACTTCTACAAGGACCGCGGCAGCATCTGGTTCGACACCGCCAAGACCGACCAGGCCATCGCGGATTTCGATGCCGCGATCCGCCTCGCGCCGGACGATGCCTCCGCCCATGAGAGCCGCGCCCGGGCCTGGAAAGACAAGCACGATCTCGACCGCGCCATCGCCGATTACAGCGAAGCGATCCGTCTCGATCCCACCAATGCCGTGACAGTCTATTGGCGCGGCCGCACCTTTGACGACAAGGGCGACAGGGACCGCGCCATCGCCGATTTCGAGACAGCGATACGGATCAGCCCGGACTATCCCAGCGCCTATAACAGCCGCGGCGTCATCCACTACATGCGGAACGATCTCGACCGCGCCATCGCCGATTTCGGCATGGCCATCAAGCTCAACCCCGAGTCCGAGCTCTATCTGTTCAACCGCGGCGCGGCCCTGATCGACAAGCACGAGCCGCTGCGCGCCATCGCCGATTTCGATGCCGTGCTGACGCACACGCCCGACAACGCCAAGGCGCTGTATTACCGCGGCGTGCAGAAACGCGTGACCGGCGATGCCGAAGGCGCACTCAACGATATCGCCGAGGCGACCCGCATCGATCCCGACTGGGTCGCGGCACAAACCACGCACTAGACGCCTTTGCGGGGGGCCGTTGCACGCAGCGCGATACGGGCCGATATCCGTCAGCGATCGCGGTGGACGTCCCAGTAATTGGTGACGCCCTCTTCGTGGTTCCTGCCGCTGGGCGGCGCCCGCGGCGTGTGCAGGAAGGCGCGATATAGAACGGCGAGGATTCCGATCAGCAGCAGCAGCGGCAAGATCCAATCCGGCATCGGTATGTCCCTTCGTGTGTTACTAGGCCGCAAACAGCGGTTCCATCGGCTGGCCGTCGAGATCGCGCAGATCGTAAGCGGCGCCGAGCGTCACCAGCGCATGATGCAGCAGGCCGAACGGATCGGCGGGAATCCCGAGGCCGAGCTGTTGCTGCAGCAGCGGGCGATTGGTTTCGATGGCCGGATCGTTATCGATGGCGTCCGCGTCCAGGTCCGCGCCCTCGTCATCCAGCATTGCGCGCATCGCGGCCAGATCACCGTCGCAGCCCGATGCGATCTGTTCCCACCAGGGATGTTCGACAACGAGTTCGAGGAATTCCTGCAGGCTGGCGGCGACGATGCCGGCCTGCCCTTCGCTCGTCAGGTGCAATACATGCTTGATATCGCCGACCAGCGCGAAGACCCCGCCCGATCCGTTCTGCCCGACGACCTCGAACGGCTGCAGCGCGGTGACATCGATCCAGACCGGACCGTGGGATTGATTGTCCGTGACCGTGAATTCGAACGGCCACAACATGTCGCGCAGCGCCTGGCTGGCGCCGAGCATCGCCGGTGTCACAGTCATGGCGATCACTCCGTCCGCGTCGCCGCCGCGCGGCGCAGGCGCCAGAACCACACCAGCAGCAACCCACCAGCACCGATGCCGACAAGACCACCGATCACCAGTGCCTGCACGCGCTCAGTGCCGGATGACGACAGTGCCACGACCGCGCCGGCCACGAGGCAGGTCGCTCCTACGGCGTCCCCGACCCATGGCCATCGCGCTGTCACCCAGCCCCAGACGAGCTCGGCAAAAAATTCGACGACGGTTTCGATGATCGAGGACATGCCAGCGTGCCGGTTCAGTTGCGTTGCCGGTTAGGCGTCGCGGCGCGGTCTTTGGTTCAAGAGGTCATATCAGCCTCAAGGCGCCGGCGGCGCGGTGATCTCGATCAGCTCTACCGGCCCGCCCGGCAGCGCGTTATCGAACACGCCGATCACCAGCCGGCCTGTCTTCCAGGCATAGGTGTCGAGATTGCTGCGGCCCTGTTTCAGCAGCGGCCCATCGGCATGGCGGTCATGGCCATGCACCACATGGCGCGCGCCCTCGCCTGCGTCATGGCCGGACGCGTCATCATCCGCATAGCGCTTGGTCATCAGCAATACCGGGTCCTGCTGCGTCAGCGGCAGCGCGGGATCGACGCCGGCATGGACATAAATGCGATGCGCATCCATGTGCCACAGCGGCCGGCCATCGAGCCAGTCGATGTCATGCACCGGCACATCGGCGACGTCGCCGCCATAGGAGGCGAGCGCGGTATCGCCGCCTTTCGTCATCCAGTTTGCCATCGCCACATCGCCGCGCAGCGCCGCCACCATCAGCGCATCGTGATTGCCCTTGAGCATCGCCAGCCGCAGGCCAGGTGCCACCCCTGCCCGCAGCCGCGCAATGACGCGGCGCGAGTCCGGCCCCTTGTCGACATAGTCGCCGAGCACAATAAGCGTGGCGTTTTCACCGGCCCGATGCGTCTCGATCTCAGCCAGCGCCCGATCCAGCAGATCGCGCCGGCCGTGCAGATCGGGGATGACGTAAGTGATGGGCATGCAAGGTTCTCAGCGGCTCACCGACATCAGAATTTGGTCATTTCGACCGGACCGCGACATTGGGCACACCGCGCGTCAGCGAGCCAGCGCCGCACGCAAGACACCCTTATCCATGACCGTGTCGCAAGCCAGGTTCTGCGGACCCTTGCCCTCATAATCATAAACGCCGGCAGTCACGACCACGACCATAGCAAGTTTCGGAATGATATTGAGGCATTGCCCGCCCCAGCCGCTGCCGCTGATCCATGCGATGCTGCGGCCGTCGATGGACGAATGGTTGAGCCACCACAGATAGGCATAGGAGAATTTCGGCCTGACGATCCGGGGTGCCGTCATCTCATCGATCCAGTCGGCAGAAACGATCTGCCGGCCGCGCCAGGTCCCCTTATCCAATATCAATTGCCCGATCTTCGCGAGATCGCGCGGCCGCAGGCGCAGTCCCCACGATGCACCTGGATCTCCACTGGCCATTTGTCCCCATTCCCAGTCGTCGATACCGAGCGGTTCGAACAGCACGTCCCTGGCAAAGGCGTCGAGCCGACGACCGGCGGCTTTTTGCACGACGCCACCGACCAACTCTGCGACGCCATTGTTGTAGCGCCACTTCTTGCCCGGCTCAGCCAGCATTGGCTGCTCCAGTACCAGCCTGTAGGGATCGGCTGCTGCGTCGACTTTGCGAGCCATGCTGAGATACGGCCTCGTCGGCCAGTCAAGACCCGCTTTCATCGTCAACAGATCGTGCAGGGTAATCCGGTCCCGGTCGGGACTCTGCAGATCGGCATATTCCGGAAAAAAGGAGAGGAGCGTCGCGTCGACGCTCTTAATCATCGCGCGATCCTGCGCAATGCCCACCAGGATCGAAACCACACTCTTTGTTATCGATTGAACGTCGTGCTTCGTGCCCATCTCGTGGGATGTATTTTCCAACGGCTCTCCCCAGTGCCGCTGCGGCCAGCGCTGGTCCGGTCCACTAAAATACGTCTCGTAGACAATCACACCGTTGCGCACGACGACGACACCATGTGGATCGGCGTCTTTGAGTTTTTCAAGTTCTGCGCCGATGGAGCAAATCACAGCCGGATCGAGTTGCTGCGCTTGCGGCTCGGAGACGGACCAGCCGTCTTTAATCGCCATCGGCGCGCCGCAACCGACGGGATCGGCTTCGACAATTGCAGGCAAAAGAGCAACAACGAGTGCCAACACGGAGGCGCGGAACATCTGGTAAACCCTTGCGGCGATGCAACGCTACAATAGCAGGCATCCGGTCGGCTTTGCACCATTTATGGTTTGATCCGGCGACCCTGCCAGCCGCAAGCGGGCGATGTCTGTCCGCCGCTAGCCCAACCGATCCCCGCCCTCCACCGGCGCATAGCCCACCGCTTCGCGTTTCTCGTTCAGCGTCAGGAAGTCCGCGCTGCTGACGCGCTCCCACAGCGCGGTACGATCGGCGGCGAGCGCATCCACGCGGTCGGTGTCGATGTCGATGCGGATGCCGTCGCCGAACGCAGGCGCCAGCCATTGCGCCAGCGCGTTGCCGGTGCGCGCCGCCAGCGGCAGCACAGTCTGGCGAAAGAACACGCGGTTGGCTTCCTGGAAATTCGCGAATGTGTTGTCGCCGGGGATCCCCAGCAGCATCGGCGGCACGCCGAAGGCGAGCGCGATTTCGCGCGCGGCATTGTGCTTGGCCTCGAGGAAATCCATGTCCTTCGGCGTCAGCGACATCGCCTTCCAGTCGAGCCCGCCTTCCAGCAGCAGCGGCCGCCCGGCATTGGCGGCGCCCTGATAATTGCCCTCGAGTTCGCGCTTGAGGCGATCGAATTGCGGCTCGGACAGCACCGATCCCTCCGGTCCCGCATAGACCAGCGCCCCCGACGGCCGCGCCGCATTGTCGAGCAGCGCCTTGTTCCATTTCGACGAGGCGTTGTGGGTGTCGAGCGCGGTCGCGGCCGCGTCGATCGGCGCCAGACCATAGTGATCGTCGAGCGGATGAAAGAAGGTCAGATGCAGGATCGGCGGCACGCCGGACGCCTGCTGATCGAAGCGTACGCTGCGGCCGCCGACGCTGTAGTCATAGGCCTCGGCCCAGCCGTCGCTGCCAGGCACGACTTTCATGCGATCCGGCCGCAGCGCGTAGAGTTCGCGGACCTCGTGCTGCCGCACCTCGTGCTGCCGCACCTGCGTGTCGAGCGTGACGGCTTCGACATAGGCATTGCCGGCGAGCAGCAGATGCGCATAGAGCGTCTCGAAGAACACCCCGCCATCCTGCCGCGGATTCGGCCGCATCAGCAGCTGCGCCAGTGGATGCGCCTCGCGTTCCTGCGCGCCGTCGAAGACGAGAAAGCTGCAGGCCGCCGCATTCTCGGCGATCAGCCGGACGGCGCGGTGCACGATGGCATTCGACAGATAGCCCTCACGGGCGAGCGCCGCAAAATCCTTCGGCGTCCATCGCGCCCGCCCGCCGCTCTCGAATGCGAGCACGCGCGCGGTGCGCGACGCCTTCACTTCCGGCGCGGCCAGATAGGCTTTCAAGCGATCGAACATGATATGATCCAATTCAACTGTGCACGGGACACGAGGTCACAACACCCTGATCCTTGGCCCATCCCCGCGCGGCACCAGCGCCAGCGAGGCAACCGCCCAGACCATGGCGTCGAGACGATCCGGCGAGTGCCCCGACGACAGGCCCGAACTTGCGAAGTCGCACATCTCGTCTTCCAGCGCGGCAAAACTGCCGGCATGTTTCACGCGGCCCTGCTCGTACAGGGTCGCCACCGGCTCGGCGCGCAGCCATTTGCCGCGCAAGGCGCGCACCGGCGTCACCGGCACGGTGTGGTCCACCTCGTTGATCACACTGCGCACCATCTCGCCGCCCTGGTTGACTTCCACCACCAGCGCGTCGGCCTCCAGCTTGCGCCACAGCGCGATGGCCTTGTTGGCCCAGGCTGTCGGCGTCACTGACGATACGGTGTCATCGGCCAGCACATAGACGATGCCGCCCTCGGCGATCCCCGCGGCAACGATGCCGCAGCAGTCTGCTCGCTTGCCGGACGACACCGGCGGGTCAACCGCCACGACGATGCGCTGCAACGGCGGTGCCTCGCGCACGCGGCACTGTTCGAGCAGCCCCCGCGACCACAATGCATCAGGCCGATCCTCGATGATCTCGCCGTCCAGTTCCTGCCGTCCCAACCGCGTGCCAGCATAGCGATCCATCACGCTCTGCAGAAACGTCGGCGCGAGGTTGAACGCATTCACTACGGTTGCGGCGCGCGTCGTCACCGTCGTCGGATCGCCCATCAGGCGTTTCAGCAGCGCCGTCGGCCGCGGCGTCGTGGTGATCATCTGCCGCGGCCGGTGGCCCAGCCGCAGCCCGAATTGCAGCATGTCGAACGTGGCTTCGGCATAGCGCCACTTCGCCATCTCGTCGGACCATGCGCAGGAGAATTGCGGGCCGCGCAGGCTCTCGGGGTCCTCCGCGGAAAACACCTGAGCGACCGCGCCGTTGCTCCATTCCAGCCGCTTGCGCGACGGCATCCAGACCGGGCGCTCGTGATCCGGATGCACACTGAGCAGCCCGGACACTCCCTCGATCATCACTTCACGCACGTCGTGTTCAGTTTCGCCAACAAGCGCAATGCGACGGGCTTTTTCGTGCGCTAGTGGCGCCTGACCGAGCGCCTGCGCACGCACCCATTCGGCACCGGCGCGTGTCTTGCCTGCGCCTCGTCCGCCAATCATGAGCCATGTCAGCCACGGCGCACCATTCGGCGCGATGTCAGGCGGCACCTGATGCGCATGCGCGAAGACATTCCAGCACTCACTCAGGAAGCCTCTCTCGCCCCGCGTCATTCCCGTCGACAGGAATTGGCGGTCGCCCGCCAGGCCGTCTTGCAAGACGTTCAGCAATGCGTCGACGGAGTTCGTCGAGGTCTCGGGGGCGGTCGTCATCTTCGGCGGGCCTCTGTTCGTTGCCGCCCTGCACTTTCTTCAGTTCGGTCAATGTGCGCGCCAGGGAAGCCAGCGTGCGGGCGCGGCGCTCGGCCTCTGTGCGCAACGCTTCATTCAAGCGCCGGCGGCCAACGATCTTCTGGATCGAATCGAGTTCGCGTTCGATGGCATGGGTAACGCGATCGGTCAGCGGCGCGTCAGGCGGCAAATCATTGAACCGATCGACGGCCGTTCGCCGTCTTGCACGCGGAGCGCTGGACCGCTTCTTGGTAACAGCTTTCATTGCGGCCGGTCGCTTCTTGATTTGAGTTGGAGGTATATCAACTTCAGCAGCGGATGCTGGTTTCGGCCTCCCCGGTCCGGCGAAGATTGTCGTTGCCGCAATCGTCCTCTTCCGGGCCGCCACGCTGGCCCGGATTTTTTCAGCGGCTGCTGCCATGGTGGCCGGGTCAACGGCGCTCCATGTTTTCTGTGAATTCTTTACTTTCGAGTTCTTGGAGCTCTTCTTCGCCGCCTTGGTTTCCGCGCGGCCTTCACAACGACAGAAGCCCGCGCCGGCTTTCTCGCCGGGCGGGCTATTGGCTTTCTGACCATGTTGGGAACTCGTTGCTGCTGTCAGTCGATCGTGCCGGACTGACTGAAATTGATCGGCGGATCGCCGAAACCGATCACGTCCTGAAGAACACAAACCAGACCACGCCGAGGATCAGCACAGCGAGGCCGAGGCTGATCGCCAAAAGCGCGAGGATCGACGGGCCCGGTTCGGCCTGGCGTGCCTCCGTCGCGGATTCGACGATCTGCTCTTTTTGCTTGGTTGCCGAATTCCTGATTATCATGGCACCCTCGTTTGGCTTGCTGTTGGATGCCGATGAGATTCCTTGCGGCACCGTATGGAAAGCAACGCGGGATTTGGATCGATGTTCCGGGCATTCACCGCCACACCGGGCTGAACAGCGACGGCGCAGATTCGCCAATCAGCAGCGGCGTTTCCTGCGAACCCAATTGTGGAGCATGCCGTAAACCTACTTCGACAGCGCGACGCTGTCAAGGCTAAAAATCCTATAATTTGAATTTAGTCCTTAAATTGGAATTTTGTCCACGCGATCGACGCGCTGGCTATCGCAGCGGCTGCGACCACGCCGCTCCTGGCGCACCGGTGATCTTGCCAGGATAATCGATATTGACCACGCAATTGCCGCGCAGCTCGGCCGCGGCCTGCAGGCACTGCTGATAGTCGAAGAACCGGCAGATCTGCGGCACACTGCCGGGCCCGCGGGGGCCGCCGGTCAACACGCAGAACGGCGGAATGCCGGAACGGGCCGCGACCGATGGCCGCGCCTGCGCAGGATCCAGAGCCGGCAATGAGGCCGATGCGATTGCAATCGCAGCCACAGCCCATACGAGCCCGCGAATTCTCATTGTCATCGATGCGTCCTTCACGAGCGGGCGATCACTCACCGCGCGCGCCGACGACGTTGTGGCGCCGGTTCCGTGGCAGCTCCGCCGCGATACTCGACATTGCCCACGCAGTTGCCTCGCGTACCGACGGCAGCATTGATGCATTGCTGGTAGTCAGAAAAGATGCAGTTGCTCACATAGGAGGATTCGCCGTTGGCGCCACTCTGGGCGATGCAGAATTGCGCACCAGCCGCCGAGGCCGGCGTCGCTCCCGCGAGAACGAATGCCGCAAATCCCAAACCGGCCAATGCCGAAAGTTTCAAACGCGAATTCAATGTCATGATGGTCATCCATATGAAAATGCGCAGGCTCGAGGCCCGCGCACGATCATATAGGGTGCAGCCCCCCAATCGATAGGACATTCACGACATTGCGTTTCGACAAGACAGCCATGTCTTTTGTCGATTGCAATGGCGGCGCCCGGCACCGGCCGGTCTTCGCTGCCCTATTTCAGCGAGGTATTCACGGCGGCGTAGCGCCCGTTCAGCGTGGTACCAAGGCCCTGCACAGCCACGATGATCGCGAGGCTGATGCCGGCAGCGATCAGCGCATATTCGATGGCCGTCGCACCGGACTCATCGTCCATAAATTTCGAAATCAAACGCAGCACGGAAATCTCCTCATACGGCCGCGGATTTCTTCCACGCCGTCCCCTGAAAACTGAACTCAACCTAAGCGGCAGAGGTTGCAGGAAGGTTCACCAACAGGCTCAATTATGAATTAATCATGCGGTAACTACGTGTGCGCTCGCCCGGAGCAGCGGGACTTGGGAGTATCGTGGGGCCGGGTATCGTCTGCATTTCAGCTTGCGCTTAACCAGAAGTGTCGAGGCTTGTCCCAATGGCATCTGAACCTGTCGCAGGCAGCCAATCCGTTGCGGCGTTTATTCCCGAATTCGAACATCTTGTCGTAGATGTCATGAAGGAGTGGAAGGTCCCGGGCCTCGCCGTCGCTATCGTGCAAGACTTGGAGGTTGCGTTCGTCGGGACCTATGGCCTTCGCGATATCGAAGCCGGCCTGAACGTCACGACGGACACGCAGTTTCAAATCATGTCGGTCTCGAAGTCGTTCGCCGCTACGGGCCTGGCCCTCTTGGTCGACGAGCGGCGCATGGATTGGAAGAAGCCGGTGCGGGAATACATCCCGGAATTCCGGCTCTATGACACCGTTGCGAGCGACCGCGTCACGGTGCGCGACCTGCTATGCCACCATTCCGGATTGCCACGTCACGATTGGATCTGGCTGCCCGGCGATCTCTCACCCGCCCAAATGCTGGCAGCGCTGCCCTATCTCGAACCGAGCGCCGACATTCGCAGCGCCTTTCAGTATTCGAACCTCGGCTACCTCATTGCGAGCATGGTGGCCGAGCGCGTCAGCGGCCGGAATTGGGCCGACTTCACCCGCTCGCTGACCGACAAGCTGGACATGAAAGTGACGTTCACTGTGGAGGAGCTTGCCGCAGCTACCGACGCGGCCGTGCCCTACGGGATGATGGGAGACATTTGTCAGCGCACGAAACTCTGGCCCATCAGCGTGCCGGCTGCGGGCGGCATGAGCACGTCGATTGCAAGCTTCGCGAACTGGCTTCGCTTTCATCTCGGCCAGGGCGCGTTTGAAGGACAACGTCTTCTGTCATCCAGCCTGATACAGGAGCTCCAGAAGCCGCAGGTGCATGTCGGGGCAGCCGGATTCGCCGAGTACAGCGATGTGCATTACGGTTTCGGCTTCCGCACGCACTGGTATCGCGGAGAACACGTGGTGTGGCACGGAGGCGGCTTCACCGGCACGAATGCGCTGATGATGATGTTGCCCGATCGCGGCGTCGGTGTCGCGGTGCTCGCCAACAATGGCATGACTCCGATACTCGCTCCGCACATCCTCGCGAACTATGTCTTCGACCGCGTCTGCGGCAAGGAACCGGTACCCTGCTTCGATCGCTTCCGCGAGCAACGCCGCAAATTCGTGACGCAATACGAGGCCTGGCTGCAGGCTGGGAAAGCCGCACCGACGCCGGCCACCCAGCCGCACCGTAACCTCGCGGATTATGCCGGTGACTACGAGCATCCGGGTTACGGCCGGATGACGATCACGCATGCCCAAGGCAAATTGCATTGGGCGTTTCGCGGCATGTCGGAGCCGCTCACGCATCGAAACTCGGACACGTTCGAGCTGCCAGAGACACCTGCGTCGCCCGGCGGCCTGATGCCGAGCCGGCTTTCCCTCTCATTTTCCACCGGCGAAGACGGGAATATTGCGAGCGTGGCAGTCCCGCTCGAGCCGCTGGTCAAGGACATTGCCTTCACACGCAGCGCAAAGGGACATGTCTGAAGTCGGCTGACGGCTTCGCCTATTCCGAAACCAGTGACGGCTTCGCCTTTGCCGGCCCTGCCAGCGGGCGTAACTATCATCTCGGCCGCTGATCTACCAAAGCCAACCGTGCAATGATTGCTCCCCTTTCAAAGATTGCTCCGGGAGCGATAACGGCGTTCGCACCGAACTTGCAGTCGTCCCCGATAAGTGCGCCAAATTTGTCCACGCCGGTGTCGATGATCTCCCCTGCATGCAAAATCAGAATCTTTGGATCGGCAAACTCATTTCGAAAGTTGGCGACTATAGAGCCGGCCTCAAGATTCACTCTCGCCCCAACGACGCTGTCTCCGACAAAATTGAAATGCGCCAACTTCGATCCGGAAAACAAAAAAGAGGATTTTAGTTCGCAGCCCGGACCGATGATACAATTCTCTTCTAGCCAACACCCGCCACGGATCAGTGAGCCGGCGGCTATGAAACACCCCGGTCCGATAATCGCTGGCGCCTTAATTAGCGCGCCAGCTTCCACCGTCGCTGTGGGATGAACCGCGACGTCCCCCGAAATGCGAAAATCTTCGCTAATCCCACTCAAAAGACGTCGAACTGCCAAGAGAGAGTTTGTTGTAAGCGCCCAAGGCGTCTTTTCAGTCAGCGCGGCGAGTGGCGAGTCAGAAAATGCGGTTATATGTTCGGTGAGAAATGGCATTCGCCCTCATATCTTGCGCTTACAGAAGGTCCTGAATTGTGCATCGGAACCTAAACGAAGCCAAGGTTCCATTCGGGTCATTCACTGCAGGGACAACCCAGCGCAAGTCTGGCCATGTTCGCTGTGCCGCCGAAGGCAGACAAAGCATTGGGGGCAGCTATTGCGGCTTGATGGTATTGCCGTTGACGTGATTCAGCAGCTCGCCACGACGGTGCTGCTGCTCCAATTTTTCTGTCCAGGAAGCGTAGCCCGGATGAGCGCAGCGACATCCGGGGATAGCTCCCGCATATCGCTGCGCTCATGCGGGCTACTGGCTACTTGCGCCTGCGAAACGCCTATTCGGAAACCAGACTTGGCTTCGCCTTTGCCGGCCCGGCCAGCGGGCGTTCTTCCATCAGCAGCAGGAACAGTGTCGACAGCGCCAGCAGGGCTGCCGCGGCTTCGAACACGTAACGGAAGGCGCTGACCATATCGCTGGCCGCAATCGGATGCGTGCTGGCGGCATGCTCGCCTGAGATCGAGATGTCCGTGCCGAGCGCCATCAGGAGAATGGTGGTGAAGGCGGCGACGGTGAAGGACGCCATCAGCGCGCGAAAGAAGTTCATGGCGCCGGTCGCGGTCCCGATCTGCGGGCGTGGCACGGCGTTCTGGATCGACACCAGGCTGACCGGAAATGCCGTGCCGAGCCCGATGGAGAACAGGCCGAGCATCGTGAGCAGCGCCCAGAGTGGCAGCGGCGTCGCGAGCGCCAGCGCCAGACCCATCAGCGCCGACATGGCGGTGCCGGCGATGGCGACGCGCTTGTAGTGCCTGGCCTTGGTCATCATGTGGCCGGCAAAGGCAGCGCCGCCGACTGACACCGCCGCGATCGGGATCAGCGCAACGCCGGCTTGACCTGCGGTCAGGCCGTAGACCACTTCGTAATAGAGCGGCATGTGTACGGTGAGCCCGAGCATCGCACCCATCGCGCAGCCGCCGGCGGCCATCGCGAAAGGCACCACCGAGCCCGACATCAGCGGCAGCGGCAGGAACGGCTCATCGTGATGGATCGCATGCCAGATGAAGGCGAAACCCATCACCGCTGCTGCGCCGATCATCGCGACGATGGTCGGCGACGCCCAGGAGAATTTGGTGCCGCCCCATGTCAGCACCAGCATGAAGACGACGGCGGACGCCATCAGCAGCACGCCGCCCAGCCAGTCGACCTTGCGGCGGCGATGAAACACAGGAAGCTTCTTCATCTTCGGCAACAGCAGCGCCAGCGATCCCACACCGAGCGGAATGTTGATCCAGAAGATCATGGACCAGTGCAGATGTTCGGCGAACAACCCGCCGATGATCGGGCCGCCGATGCCCGCGGCCACCCACACGCCGCTGAAGTAAGCCTGATACTGGCCGCGCTCACGCGGCGACACCACGTCGGAAATCACCACCTGCACGATGGGCAGGATGCCGCCGCCGCCGAGGCCCTGCAGGGCACGTGCGATGATCAGCACGATCATGTTCGGCGCCAATGCGCACATGATCGAGCCAACCATGAACAGCGACATCGCGGTGATGATCATGGCGCGGCGACCATAGATATCGCTGAGCGTGCCGAACACCGGCGCCACCGCGGTCGATGCGAGCAGATAGGCGGTGATGACCCAGGACAGGTTGTTCACATCGGCGAATTGCCGGCCGATGGTCGGCAGCGCGGTGGCGACGATGGTCTGGTCGAGCGCTGCCAGGAACATGGTCAGCAGCAGGCTCATCAGGATGGTGCGGACTTCGGCAGGGGTGAGCGGCGCCTTCACGGCAGCAGGCGCGTCGCCGGGCTCGATTACTTCCGTGGGAATCCGCGACAGTTCCTGCGCGATTTCGTCCGACAGGAGCTCATCCGACGAGATTTCCTCGGGCAATACCTGATCATCGGCCGCTGACCGGCTCTGTCGCTCGAACTTGTTCATGAAACTTCGGATTCAAAGGACTTGGGAGGTAACCGGAGAGCCAGATCGGCGCGAACTCCCGCGCACAGACTCTCCTTAAAAGAAATCTATTCCCCTACCCCGTGCAGCAACAGTTGTTTCCTTGCATGGGAGCGTCCCGCGGCGATCATCTGACCGTCATATGCGCGTGATCGAACACCGCGCGCCGCAGATTCTACGCCGGCCGCTTCTTCAGCTTCGCCTTGCGCGGCAGCAGCGCCGGCCAGGTCACGATGTGATCCTGCAGCTCGTCGTCGGAGATCGTGTCCTCGCTGCCCTCGACCCGCCCGCGGACCGATACGCCGGCTTCATGGACGGTGTCGGCGCTGCCCGAGATCAGCGGGTGCCACCAGTAGAGATCGCGCCCCTCGGCCGCGAGCTTGTAGCCGCAACTCGGCGGCAGCCAGCTCAGCGTGCGGACATTGTCGGGGGTCAGCCGCACGCAATCGGGAACATGGTCGGAGCGGTTCGGATAATCCTTGCAGGCGCAAAGGCCGGCATCGAGCAATCGGCAGGACACATGGGTGTAATAGATCTTGCCGGTATCCTCGTCTTCCAGCTTTTCCAGACAGCAGCGTCCGCAGCCGTCGCACAGGCTTTCCCACTCCGCGCCGGACATCTCTTCCAACGTCTTGGTTTTCCAGAACATTCCCTCCTGTGCGGAAGGACGCGGGGGACGCGCGGTCATGCGATTTGAATCGATCCAGGTTGCGGCGAAACGCCCTTCTAGGAGTTGCGGTGCAGGCTCTGCAAGCAACATCGTGTCGGCCGGCTCGCAAACAAGGGCAAAACCGGCAAGCTGTTAGCCCTGTCGTGCAAATGATAAGCAATGCCATTGGTTTATCCGCCCTGCTCGGCTAGAACTTGAACGACTCTCCGGCGGCCGCAAACCTGCCGCCGGGTTGCCGCATTATTTCAGCATGACGTCCGCGCGGTGCCGGTGGGTGCACGCGAGCGCTGCAACAAACCAAGGGCCCCTGTGCCTCAGATCGTGCCATCCCGTTGGAAGACCAAATTCCGGCATTTCCTGCTGGATCTGGATGCGCGCATCGATTCCGGCCTGTTCTCGTCCGGCCGCGGCACCCGCGAACTCTGGGAACGCTACTCCACCTTCATGGACCGCTTCTATGTCGGTCGCTGGAAGCGCTGGGTTTTCATCGAGCCGCTGTCGGAAATGGCCACCATCGGCCTTGGCGGTCTCATCCTCATGCTCGCTTTGGCGCAGCCGGCGTTTCGCGAAACCGCCGATGAAGACTGGCTGAAGAAATCCGACCTCGCGGTGACGTTTCTCGATCGTTACGGCAATCCGATCGGCAGCCGCGGCATCAAGCACAACGACTCCATTCCGCTGGAAGATTTTCCGGATAACCTGATCAAGGCCACCCTCGCCACCGAGGACCGCCGCTTCTACGATCACTTCGGCATCGACATCGCCGGCACCGCGCGCGCGCTGGTCACCAATGCGCAGGCCGGCGGCGTGCGCCAGGGCGGCTCGTCGCTGACGCAGCAGCTCGCGAAAAATCTGTTCCTGTCGAACGAGCGCACCATCGAGCGCAAAGTCAACGAAGCGTTCCTGGCGATCTGGCTGGAAACCCGCCTGACCAAGAACGAAATTCTGAAGCTCTATCTCGACCGCGCTTACATGGGCGGCGGCACGTTCGGCGTCGACGGCGCAGCGCATTTCTATTTCAACAAATCCGCGCGCGACGTGAACCTCGCGGAAGCCGCGATGCTCGCCGGCCTGTTCAAGGCCCCAACCAAATACGCGCCGCATATCAACCTGCCCGCCGCCCGCGCCCGCGCCAACGTGGTGCTCGACAACCTCGTCGATGCCGGCTTCATGACCGAAGGCCAGGTGTTCGGTGCGCGGCGCAATCCCGCCGTCGCCGTCGATCGCCGCCAGGAAATCTCGCCGAACTACTATCTCGACTGGGCCTTCGATGAGATGCGCAAGCTCGTCGATACATTCCCGAAATCCTATGTCGAGCGCGTTTTCGTGGTCCGCACTGCCATCGATATGAATGTGCAGCGCGCCGCCGAAGCCGCCGTCGAAAACCAGCTCCGCCAGTTCGGCCGCGACTATCATGCGACGCAGGCCGCCACGGTGGTGTCGGACCTCGAAGGCGGCGTCCGCGCCATGGTGGGTGGCCGCGACTACGGCGCAAGCCAGTTCAACCGCGCGGTGGACGCGATGCGCCAGCCCGGTTCGTCGTTCAAGCCCTATGTCTACACGACGGCGCTGCTCAACGGTTACAAGCCGACCTCGATCATCCTCGACGGCCCGGTCTGTATCGGCAACTGGTGCCCGCAGAACTACGGCCACTCCTATTCCGGCAACGTCACGCTGACGCAGGCCATCACCCGTTCGATCAACGTCGTGCCGGTGAAGATTTCGATTGCGCTCGGCAAGGGCGCGCAGAATCCGGCCAAGGCCGGCCGCGTCAAGATCGTGGAGACCGCGCGCCGCTTCGGCATCACGGCGCCGTTGCTTGATACGCCGTCGCTGCCGATCGGCTCCACCGAAGTCACCGTGCTCGAACACGCCGTCGCCTATGCGACTTTCCCGAACAAGGGGCGCTCGTCGAAGCCACATGCCGTGCTGGAAGTCCGTACCGGCGCCGGCGATCTGGTCTGGCGCTTCGACCGCGACGGCCCGAAACAGTTGCAGGCGATCCCGGCCTCCGTCGCCGCCGATATGGCCGGCATGATGAGCCACGTGGTCAGCGAAGGCACCGCACGCCGCGCGGCGCTGGACGGCATTCCGACAGCAGGCAAGACCGGCACGACCAATGCGTATCGCGACGCATGGTTCGTCGGCTATACCGGCAACTTCAGCTGCGCAGTCTGGTACGGCAATGACGACTACTCGCCGACCAACCGCATGACCGGCGGATCGCTGCCAGCGCAGACATGGCACGACATCATGGTCGCAGCCCATCAGGGCATCGAGATCAAGGAAATCCCGGGTGTCGGCGCGGGTACCAAGAATCCTGCCGCAGCCGCCTCGTCCGTGATGGCCGCCAACGCGCAGGACGCCAAGCCCGGCCCGCCACCGGTGCTGACGCGCCGCGGCGCCGACGTCCTGCTGCGTGTCGAGAAGCTGCTCGACGACGCCGGCAAGACCGCCGGCCGCACATCATCCAACGAACCGTTGAAGCCCCGCGCTTCCTCCGCGTTGGCCTTCCCCGAGAGCTACGCGTCGGCGAATGATGCACCGGATGCCAAAACGACCACATCCGCAACCGCCCCCGCGTCGCGCAAGAACTGAAGCTGCTATCATGACGGTGCGCACGTGCGGCTGATCTTCCTCACGCTCCTGGCGCTCGCGATCGCCACTGCTGTCGGTCTCGGCCTGACCTGGACCACCGCGACCCGCGGCACAGACCTTGGCACGCTCACCATCGGTGCCTGGACTGCGCGCCCGCGCACCGGCACCAGCGAGATCGATCCCTATGCGCGTGCGTCCATTGCACGGTCCGGCGAATTGCCGATCGGCACGGGCGACGGCGTCACTTTCACTGCCACCACCGACGACAAGAAAAAGCCGCTGGACGGTCGCTGCGATATCGTCGTGTCAGGCGTGACACCGGCTGCCCGTTTCTGGACGCTCTCGCTCTATGACACCAAGGGCCGTCTGGTGCCCAACACATTGCAGCGCTACGGCTTCACCAGCCAGGAAGTGGTGCGCAATGCCGACGGCGCGTTCGAGATCCGCATCGCTGCACGCTCGCGCGCGGGCAACTGGCTGCCGACATCAGCGCTAGAACGCTATGTGTTGATGCTGCGGCTGTACGACACGCCGGTGGGCGTCGCCACCCGGACGCAGAAAGACGCGCCGATGCCCGCCATCGCCACGGTGAGCTGCCCATGATCCGGCTGATGTTCGCGCTCATCGGTGGTGTCGTGCTTGGCGGCATCGTGCATCTTGTCAGCGTGCTGGCGCTGCCGCGTATCGCGACGCAGGACGCCTATTCGCGCCTCGCTTCGGTGACGAAAGAAAATGCGGTGACAGCATTGCCGCAGACCGAGCCGGCCAATGCGCTGCTGCCATTCATGGACCCGGCCTTCGCCATGGCGGTCTGCCGCTACGACCTGGCCAAAGGACCGATCAAGCTCACCGTGCCGGTCAGCCAGTCCTACACATCGGTGTCGTTCTATACCCGCAGCGACGTCGCTTACTACGCGATCAACGACCGCTCCGCCGGCCGGCGCGTCATCGAGCTGGATCTCATGACCGAGGCGCAGCACGAAGCGCTGCCCGAGGAAGAGGACGTCACGTCCGCCGACCGCCTCATCATCGACTCGCCGACCGCGACCGGCCTGATCGTGCTGAAGGCGCTCGCCGCCGAACCAGGCCTGATGATCCAGGCCCAGGCATCCCTCGCCGCATCGAATTGTCGGGTGCAGACCGATCCGCCGGCTGCGCCGGTGAAGGGCAAGCGCTGATAAGCGATCGTCATCGTAGGGTGGGTAAGAGCGTCTTCGCGAAACCCATCATGTCGTCGTGTGTATTTGATGGGTTTCGCTGCGCTCTACCCATCCTACGTGCGCTATCCCGTAGCCAGCGGCGTGCCGATATCCGCCACGAGCTTCACGAGATCAGCCTGCCGTGACCTGCCGGTCTTGGCGTAGATCCGGTTGAGATGTGTCTTCAGCGTATTCTCCGAGATCCCGAGCGAAGTGGCCGTCTGGGACGGGTTGAGCCCCTTTCCGGCGCTCACGAGCACGCGCGCTTCGGCGGGCGTGAGCTCGAACAGCGTCGTCAACACGGCTTCCGGCATTGGAGAGGCCGAGGTCGTTGTCGAGACGAAGACGGCGGCACATGCGGGGCGGAAAGCGGCGCGCGCCGTACCAGCGGTCAAAGGCAGGACATAGGCGACCGCGGGAGGTTGTCCTGCCGCCGACACTGGCAAGCCAATGCCTTTGGCGCCGAGCGAGAGATCCGATGCAGCACTTGCGATCGCCTGCAGCAAGGCGTCGCCCATCAATGCGTTCTGTGCCTGAATGGTTCGCCCCTGACGCAGGATCGGACCATCCGTTGCGAACATGCGTTCGGCACTTGCATTGGCATGGAGCACCGATCCGGCCGCGTCGGTCAACACGACGGGCACCGCGAGGTTCTCAAGCGATTCACGAAACAGCTGCGCGGTCACGCGCACATCGTCGAGCAGGTCGCTGATCATCGCGGCCCTGCGCAAATGCGGAGACAGCAAGGTCAGAAACCGTTGATCTTCGGCAGATACGGCAGCCTTGTCCGCCCAGGTGGTGCAGCCGAGTAGACCGATGCGATCCGGCGTATGAACGAATTTGACAATGCACCCCTCCCGCAATCCCTGCGGTCCGGCCCAATTGCGAAAGAACGCGGTCTGCTGCAATTCACTTTCGGGCATCAGCGAGAGCGTGGATACGGGCGTATCGATATCGCCGACCACCGCAGCTTTCAGGCCCGGAATATCATCGAAACTGTAGTCCTGCAGCGCGCGCATGCGCTCGCCATCCCAGGGCGATTGGGCAGCAAACCGGCCGTGATTGTCCGACGTGCCGGCGAGTGCGATCGTGGTGTAGGCCGCGTCCATCGTCTGCGTGATGCGGGTGAGAACACGCGACCATCCCTCACGGTTCAGAACGCAGTCGTAGATATCTCCGATGATTGAAGAGAGTACGTCATTGTCGACAACGTCCATGAACATTCCAAATCCGTGATTGCGCGCGCTCTGGTGTGGCAGGGCGAGATCGAAGTCAATTTCCGGACGCGCACACGCAGCATATTTTACCACATCATACTTCGGGGTGACGACACGAAATCCTGCAACGCTTAGCGGTGGCGGTGGCGACCCTGGACTTTTCGGGAGCGCGTATGAGGGGCCTGCTTGTCCGGCGGGCCCGCACGTCTGGAAGTCACGTCTCGAAGTACTGGAGAGCTCGATGTCGAAATCCGCCAAACTGGCCTGCGTGATCGGCTGCGTTCTGCTTGTGTCAACGCCCGCGCTAACCGCGGACAATCTCGCTCCACCGCACTACAAGGCGGCCGTGTCCCCACAAATCGTGACATGGACAGGCGCCTATATCGGCGCCACCTTGGGCTATGGCTGGACCGAAAGTGCGTCCACCATTACGGCCATCGACACGATCATCACGCCATTTTTCCTGTCGCAGGGCACGATGCCCCGGTCGCTCAATTCCCGCTTCGATGGATTTATCGGTGGCGCTGAAATCGGCTACAACTGGCAGATCGACCGTTGGGTAACAGGTCTGGAAACAGACTTGTCCTATTCGAAAATGGGCGCGGGCGTCACTTATTACGCCCCGGAGATTGGTGCCAATCCGGAAACCCTGACCAGCCATAACACCGAACTGAGCTGGTTTGGTACCGCGCGTGCACGATTGGGCTATCTGGTGACGCCGGAGACATTGTTCTTCGCTACCGGCGGTCTGGCCTACGGCCACGTGAAAGTCTCGTCCACTCTTGTGCCGGAGCCGACATTTCCATGTGCCCGGAACGCTCTCTGCTCCGCAGGGTCTGCATCGGAGACACGGGTCGGCTGGGCGATCGGCGGCGGCGTGGAATCGAAGATCGCATCGAACTGGACAGCGAAGGTCGAATATCTGCATTTCGATCTCGGAACGATCAGCTATACGACGTTGAGCAAGGCCACCTTCGCGGCCTGGCCAGGAAAACCGATCATGGGCGTCAATTCGAATGTCACAGGCAATATCGTCCGCATCGGCGTGAATTATCAGCTGTAAGACGACCTCGGCGTGACGTTTTTCCGCATAGAAAACGTCCAGGGAGCCCTCTGGCGTAATCTGCCTGCAATCTCCCGCAGCGAAGCTCCGCATCCATCGCCGACCCACGAATCGGCGCGAATGCGGGGCCTCCATGCAACACGACCAAGAGCCGTCCGATACGGCCGTCAGCTATTTCCTGTCCCTGATCTGGTGGCCGCTGCTGTATTTCGGCGCGCTGACGGGCGCATGGTTTGCCTTCGCGAGCACCGCACCGATCCTCTGGTTCAATGTCGTCTATGCAGCGCTGCTGCTGACGATTGTGCTGCTCGAACGCATGACGCCGCATCGCGCCGAATGGCTGGAGCATGATGGCGAAACACTGAATGACATCGGGCATACGCTGCTGACCAAGGGCACGGCGCAACTGGCTGTCGCGGCCACCGCGATCGTTCCAATGGCGATGGCGACCCTGACGCGCGCGGACGATCATGCCTCGCATCTGTGGCCGACACAGTGGCCGCTGATCGCGCAGGTCGTGCTCGCGCTGGTGATTGCCGAATTCGGGCTCTACTGGTCACACCGGATCGCGCATGAAAACCTGTTCTTCTGGCGCTTCCATGCGCTTCATCACAGCGTGGTCCGGCTCTGGGTGGTGAACACAGGACGCTTCCATGTGATCGACTCGCTGATCAAGATGGCGCTCAGCCAGGCACCGCTCTACCTGCTCGATGCGCCGCTGCCGGTGTTCCTGTGGGTCGGCGCGGTGACTGCGATCACCGGCCTGCTCACCCATTGCAATGTGGAGACGCGCACGGCGCTGTTCGATCCGATCTTTGCGACGCCAAAACTGCATCGCTGGCATCATTCGAAGACGCTGAAGGAAGGCAACAGCAACTATTGCGAGAACATCATGGTGTGGGACCATGTGTTCGGCACCTATCTCAATCCCGCCAAGGCGTCGCCGGATCGGCTCGGCATCAGCGGCAAGGTTGCACCGGATTTTCTGGGACAGATCGTGCAGCCGTTTTCGCGCAAAGGCGCGCGGCAGATTCTTGGCCGCCAGACCGTGCCGGATGATCAGGTGAAGCCAGTGGAAAAGTCCGACGCCGTAGCGCGGATCAGCGAAGCGTAATCCCCCTGCACTTCCAGCCCTACACGTCCAGCTATCCGCCGACCTGGAGCACCTTGCCGGGGCGCACCGGCGTGAGGCTGCCGGCCATGGCCGTGGTCTGCGCCGCCAATTCGCCGATCAGCATATCGGCGCTGGACGCCATGCCATCGGGGGCGTGGATCACCATGCGTTCCAGCGCCCACTTATAGGACGACACCCGGCGCTGCAGACATTGCTCGACCCACTGCACGATCAGCGCGTTCTCATCCATGCGTGCGATGGCGTCGGCGCGTTCCTTCGGCTCCAGCGCCGACACCAGCTTCAGGCTGGCATTACGTTTGCGATCGAGCTCGACGACCTTTGCGGCTGTCGCATAAAATCCCTCGAAACGCAGGATGTCGTCGCGCGCGTCGTCCATCAGCACGCTGTAGCGCGACGTGTGCGAGCGGTGCGGCTCGTCGATCAGCAGCCGGCCATAGGCCGTGCGATCGTAGGTGACGTTCTGCCGCCACGGCGATGCGATCGGCTTGTAGTCACCGAACACACTCTTCCACAGCGGGCGCGAATGCGGCGGCTCGATCAGCGGATAAGCGAGATCGCGCATCTGGCGTTCAAGATCTGTGAGCTGGAATTCCGACGACTTCAGGCCGACGCTGCCGGTGGCCTCGACGCCAATCCAGCGATGCATGTCGTCGGTCACCGCATTGTTGCGGGTACGACCGAAATCGCCACCGGCGCAGCCGCCGGTCAAGGCAGCAAGTACGAAACACGGCGCAAGAAACGACGTCTTGTGCCGAAGCCGTATCCGGTTCGGATGGAATATCTCCGACATCAGAACAGGTCCGGGGTCAGGAACGGGCGCGGCGCTTGCGGCGGCGTCCCGGCGCAGTGCCCTCTTCCGGGCCGCTGCCACCATTGCTGTCGTCGATCTGACGCTCGATTCGGATCACCGGCAGGATCAGGATTTCTGCGGAAGTTTCGCGGGGAGATGGCGCCACATTCACGCCCAGCCGTCGCGCTGCCGCATCCGCCGGGAACTTGATGATGGTGCTCATTATCCAGTCTCTCCGCGCCGCTTCGCCCGTTTTGCCGACGCACGGTCATTAAGGACATTCATGGTTAATGACGCCTTAACGCCGCCAGACCGCCATATGGTGGCCGCCTTGGGGAACATGATTAGGCGTCGCAGCATTGAATTGAGTAAGGGGCGTATTTGATCGTGAGCGAGACTGCTGGAACCTTGATTGAGCGCGCCACCCCTTCTTCCGAAGACTGGAAGTTCCGCATGCGCTGCCCGCGCTGCGGTTCATCGATCTCCGACATTCACACGAAGCCGTCCTGCGTGAACTACAGTTGCGACTACAGCAGCGCCGGCTTTCCCGTGGTCGATGGCCAGCCGGTGCTCATTGACTTCGAGTCCAGCGTGTTCGACCGCCGCCTGTATCATCGCGACAATGGCTCGGTGATGCCGCGGGATGTCGCCGGCCAATCGATCGGTACGCGCCTGCATCGCTTCACGTTTGGTGAAAATCCTGTCGCGGCCAAGAACTGCGAGAAATTCCTCGACCTTCTCAAGCAGGAAACTGCGAGACCCGTCGTGCTCGTTGTCGGCGGTGGCACCGTCGGCTCCGGTGCGGACTGCCTCTATGATGATCCGGATGTCGAAGTTGTCGGAACCGACGTGTTCTCCACCGACAACACCGCGCTGGTCGCCGACGCGCACAGACTGCCATTCGAGGACGCGACCTTTGACGGCGTCTGGATTCAGGCTGTGCTCGAACACGTTCTGGAGCCGGCCACGGTCGCGGCCGAAATCCATCGGGTGCTGCGCCAGAACGGCATTGTCTATGCCGAGACGCCCTTCATGCAGCAGGTGCACGAACGCGCCTACGACTTCTCGCGCTTCACCCAGAGCGGACATCGCTGGCTGTTCAAGAAATTCACCGAGATCGACGCCGGCGCCGTCAGCGGCGCTGGTATCGGCCTGCTCTGGTCGATCCGGTATTTTTCACGCACGCTGGGCGCCGGCGACAAATTCTCGCGCCTCTTCACCCTGCCATTCTTCTGGCTGCGCTACTTCGATCGCCTCGGCCGCTCGCGTGCCCGCGCCGACGCGGCGTCAGGCGTGTATTTCATGGGCCGCCGGGCCGAACGGGCCATCAAGCCGCGCGAGATGCCGCGGTACTACAACGCTCAGGCTTGAAGCGACTCGTCGGAATCAGATCTGCCTCGGCCAACGGCCCATGGTTAAACACATATTAATGCGTCCGCGATAATTTGAGGCAAGGTTCCCTTAGTAAGCGTATGCCATGCCTGCCTCACCTCCAATGTTTCCGGGCTTTGACGGATTGCTGACGCTCTCGCGTCGCGAAGGTGTGGACGTGCGACCGACCTTGCTGCGCGTGCTGACGGATCTTTATGTCCAGGCACCGAACCATACGATCGACGAAGAGAAGCAGTTCGTCGAACTCACCGCGCGCCTGATCGATCAGGTCGACGACGCCACCCGCGCCGCGGTGCGCGCTCGGCTGTCGATCTATCCGAACACCCCGCGCGCGATCCTCAACCGGCTCAATCTGCGCCCGACCGAACCCGGCCAATCGGTGCCGCTCGCGCAGCCCATTTCCGCCGCAGAATCTCCCGCGCCGCCGGTCAAGCAGCCGAGCGAAGCGCAGATGCGTGTCGCCGCCAATATGGCCATGGCACCCAGGGACGCGTCCGAGATCAGTACGCTGTTCTTTGCCGCATCGAGCAGCGAGCGTGCGCAGATCCTGCATAACCTCGCCGAAACGCCGCTGCGATCCTCCGCCCGAATTCCGCAAGCGCGCGCCGCGCGCGCCATGCACATTCTTGAAATGGCCGCCTTCGCCGAAGACCGCGACAACTTTGCGCGCGAGCTGAGCGAAGCCTTGATGCTGCCCGCCGCCATTGCCGAGCAGGTCGTCAGTGATCCCGGCGGTGAGCCCCTCGCCTGCTGCGCCAAGGCGCTCGGCATGCGGAGCGACATCTTCCAGCGCGTGTTGCTGTTCCTCAATCCGGAATTCGGCACCTCGGTGACGAACGTCTACCGGATCGCGCGGATGTATGACGTGCTGAGCGAACGCTCGGCGCTGATCATGGTGGCCGCCTGGCGCGGCGCGCATATGGCCGCGACGCGCGCCAAGTTCCGGCCCGCGCTCTATGACGACGAACGCCATCGCGCACGGCCGAGCGCGCCGCAGGCACGGCCAAGCGTCCAGCCGGATGTGGATATCACGCGCGTGACGCGGAATTCGTCGGGGCGCTAGCCCTTCGCCAATTCGAGAAAATGCCGTCCGGCCTTGTCCTCGGTCTCGACGATCCAGACGTCGGGATCGAACGAGATCTCCTTCTGCAGACGCTCTTCGATCTTGCGTTCCTCGACGGGCTGCGGCGGTGAGGCTGCGAAGACGCGATCTACAGGGCGGCTCTCGTCATAGGCGGTTTGCGGCGCCGGCGTGTAGAGCATCGCGGTGCCATCCAGCAGCGCGACCTTCACGAACACGGCGCCCGCCTCCTCCGCACCACGACGGCGCACGGCGCCGAACACGCCTTCGGTCTGGCAGCGGCGCAGATATGCTGCGACCCAAATGGCTGACTTCAATCGTGACATCTGAGCCTTTGATTACTCCGGAGAACGAGATTGCGAGGTGACTTCGAGACCGAGGACCAAGCCCGAAATGCGCAATTGACGCGACGCCCATTTATAGTATTATGACTATAACGCGCAACGTCGCCCGGCATCAATATCAGAATGTCACCCACCGACACACCCTTGGAATTCGTGGGGTCGTCGAAAGACGATCTTTCTGAGTTTCCGGTGCCCGTGAAGGTATGCATTGGTTTTGCTCTGCGTGCGGCCCAGAAAGGCAAGAAGCACCCGGATGCGAGGCCTTTGAAGGGCTTCCACGGCGCAGGCGTTGTGGAGATCGTCTCTGATTTTGATGGCGATACGTTTCGCGCGGTCTACACCATCAAACTGAAGGGCATGGTCTACGTTCTCCACGCGTTTCAGAAGAAGTCGAAATCCGGGATCCAGACCCCTAAGACCGAGATTGACCTGATCAAATCCCGTCTAAAAGACGCAATGGCGCTTTACGAAGAAGCCATGGAGGGCAGCAATGAAAAAGCCAGCAAGCACAAAGAGCAGCGGCAACGTATTCGCCGACCTCGGCCTGCCAAACGCTGATGAGCATCTCATCAAGGCAGAGATCGTTCTCGGCATTGCCGCACGCATCAAAAGCAAGGGACTGACCCAGGCACAGGCATCCAAGCTGATTGGCCTTGCCCAGCCCGACGTCTCCAAGCTGCTGCGCGGACAGTTCAGCGGCTACTCTTATGAGCGCCTGTTTGGATTTCTCGTTGCCCTCGGCGAGCGCGTCAAAATCGAGGTGTCGGACGCGAAGACGAAGAAGCAGGCACGCGTCGAACTCGAAATGTCGTGAACCGCATCGCCGGGCCAGCAGCCCGGCAGCGCTAGTCGATCGCGCGCCCGGTGACGGTGGCGAGTTCGCGCACCATGCGATCGGACACCTGCCCGGTCACCGGCAGCTTGCGTTCACGCTCGAAGCGCTGGATCGCAGCCGCTGTGTCCGAGCCGACATTGCCGGTCGGCTTCAGCTGGCCGTAACCGTATTCCGTCAGCGCACGCTGCACGGCAGCGACGCGGCGCGTATTGGTGATGAGATCGCCGAGCGGATCGGTGCGCGTCGCATTCGGGATCGCCGCCGGCGGGCGCACCACGGCGCCCGTGGTCGCCGGTGAGGCCGGTGGTGCCGGCGCCTTCAGGAGATTGCCGACCGGATCAGCCGCGCGCTGCTCGACGGGCTTGGCGGCGAGTGACGGCTTCGGCTCATTGGCGCTGTTGACCGGCTTGGAATCCAGCATGCGGGAATCGAGCTTGGTGTCCGGCGAAGCAGCATCCAGCGGACGCGGCTTGGGCAGCGGATTGGCGACCTGCGCCGGTGCCGGAAATGCAACGACGGTGCTGGAACCGAACATCGGCGACGGATGATGCCCCTTCTGCAGGAAGATCGCATTGGCGATGATGGCGCTGACCGCGGCGAATGCGATCAACCCGGCGACCATGTCCTTCGGACTATGCAGCAGCACGCGCAGGATGATACCGCGCTCCGCGGGCTCGTCGACGATGGCGACGGCGCGGCCGCGTTTGGACTTGGTTGCTTTGGAACTGGCTTTAGGCACTCTTCTTCACCTGATGGGCTTGGTCGGACGGCGCGGTGCGCGCCGCGGGATTCAAGATCGCGATATTGCTGACGTGTTCAGCCTGCGGCGTGAACTCCAGCGGCAGCGCGATTGTGATGGTGGTGCCTTCGTCGATCCGGCTCTGCACCTGCATCTCGCCACCATGCATGCCGACAAGGCTCTTCACAATGGACAGGCCGAGCCCGGTGCCCTCATGGCGCCGCTGATAGGTCTTGCCGGCCTGGAAGAACGGATCGCCGATGCGCGCGAGATCGTCCGATGCAATGCCGACGCCGGTATCGCTGACGCGCAGCATCAAGCGCGATCCTTCGACGCCCGCTGCCACGGTGACACTGCCGCCGCGCTCGGTGAACTTGATGGCATTGGATACGAGGTTGAGCAGGATTTGCCGGAATGCACGCGGATCGCCGTTGACCTCAGGCAGATCCTTGGGCGCATCGGTGATGAGATCGATGCCGTTCTCGCGCGCCTTCAGCGCCAGCAGATTGCAGCAATTGATCAGCGCGGGACGCGGGGCGAACGGCTCCGGCGAAATCTCGAAGTTGCCGGATTCCAGCTTCGACATGTCAAGGATACCGTTGACGACCGACAGCAGGTGCTGGCCGGAATCGTTGATGAGCTGGGCATATTCCTTGCGCTTGGCCGCATCGAGCATCATCAGCTCTTCCTGCACGAGCATATCCGAGAAGCCGATAATGGCATTCAGCGGCGTGCGCAGCTCGTGGCTCATGGTGGCCAAGAATCTTGTCTTCGACGCATCGGCGCGCTCGGCTTCGATGCGGGCCTGCGCCAATGCCTCTTCCTGCAGCTTGCGGTCGGTGACATCGCGCAGCACCGCGACGACTTCCGCATCGGCATTGGGCGACGAAATATCAGCGCCCTGCTCCATTGGGCGGCAACGCATTTCAACCCAGATGAATTCGGCGCCCGACGGACGCATGCGATCATTGCCGCGCACAACATCGCGGCGCAGGCGGAATTCGACGCTGCGGGCTTCGCCGCCGCGTGCGGCGTCAGACAGAGCCGTGAGATAGGCCGGGCGATCCGCGACATGGACGCGATCGAACAGGCCATGGCCGAGCAGTTGCTGTGCCGGAGCGCCGATCAGTGCTTCTGCCGCCGGCGAAATGAACTGCACGGCGCCATTGTGACGATGACGCGAGATCACGTCGCTCATATTGCGCGCCAGCAGGCGATAGCGGTCTTCCTCGACATAGAGCAGCGAGACGCTGGTGCGCGCCAGCGACTCCGCGCCGAAGGCCAGACCTGCTGCATAGATGGTGGCGGAGGCAATACCAAAGCCCATGAAGACGCCGTGGCCGGCGACACCGGCTTCGGATGCGGGCAACCAGTCAACGCTGGTCAGCGCGATGAGAATGCCGACGCAGGACAGCGCCAGCGCCGATGCAAAGGCAACGATACGGCGCGAAGCCGAGAGTGCCGCCTCGATCGGCACCACGACAAGCCAGATCGCGGCGAACGAATTGATGCCACCGGTGGAGATCGCCATCATCATCACGAGGCCGGCGAGTGCGACGGACGACAGCACCTGTGCGCTTTCATAGCGGCCGGTACGCGACAGAAAATATGAGCAGAGGATCGGCGCCATCAGCCAGGCGAAAGCCGCGACCTCGATCGCGTTCGGCGCGCCGCGCAGCGCGAGATAGACAGGAAAAGCCGCAAAGGCCGCAAGACTGCCGAGCAGACGCGGGGCCATGAATGCGCGATGACGCGCGCTCGTCAGCGCATCGTAGCGCACTGAAGGGTGCAGCATGGCATCAAGGCAGTCGCGGATGATGGTCGATACTGTCACTGGTCTCGCTTCGGCTTGATCGTCAATTCAGACGCGCCGAAACGCCTCCTTTTATCGTTGCGCCAACGTGTCAGAGCGACATTAAGCGAACGCTAAAGCGCATCCCGTGTTCGCCATGCCTAACGCGTAAGTGCTGATTTAAGAGGAGTTTTCGCATTTCCATTCGGCAACGATGGTGAACGAGTAGTTTCCATCGCCGCATCCATATGGTTTCGAAAGTGTGCATCCCCAACATCGTGTCGGAAAACGCACGAACAGCTCATCAATGGAAAATTTACGCCAAACCGAATGAAGCGAATTTTCGTCGATTTAACCGCATCGCAAATACTTGCAATTTATCGACTGCTGCTAACTTCGATCCCAATTGCGACAAATCGCAACGGTTCGAAGAGACTAACGGGGTTCGCGATGTTCTTCCTGCTTCGCATGGCATTCTGGCTCGGGCTCGTGCTCGTGCTGCTGCCGAGGGACAAGACGCCGGAATCGGATAAGCTGCCGCAGATCGGCGCTTCCGATGCGGTATCGGCTGCGAGTGCGGCGATGTCCGACATGGCTCAATTCTGCAAGCGCCAGCCGGCCACCTGCGAAGTCGGCGGCCATGCGGCCACCGTGATCGGCGAACGAGCCAAGGACGGCGCGAAGAAAATCTACCAGATCATCACCGAGAAGAAGCCGGATACCACCGGCTCGATCGGTGGCGAAGGTGAAGACCACGGCGCGGTCGCCATGGTCAAACCTGACACGCTCACCCAGGACGACCTCGCCGCCGAATGGCAGCCACCCACCGCTGCTCCCTAAACGGCTGATTGCGGCGGATAATTACCGCAAACGGCGGTCGCTTTCGGCGCTGTTCGTCCCTATATAGGGCCTGACATTGCTTGCAGGCCCCGATGACCACGATTGACGATATCCGCGATAATTTCGAGCTCCTCGAGGACTGGGACGACCGCTACCGGTACGTCATCGAACTCGGGCGCAGCCTCACGCCGATGCCGGATGAGGAACATTCCTCAGCGAACAAGGTCAACGGCTGCGCGAGCCAGGTCTGGCTGTCGCGCCAGGTCGCCCGCGACCACGGCACGCCGGTGCTCAGCTATCTCGGCGACAGCGACGCGCATATCGTTCGCGGGCTGATCGCGATCCTGCTGACGCTGTATTCGGGCCGCAAGGCCGAGGACATTCTGGCCACCGACGCCATCAAGGTGTTCGACGAACTCGGCTTCAAGGAACACCTGACGCCGCAGCGCTCCAACGGCCTGCGTGCCATGGTCGAACGCATCCGCCGAGACGCCACCGAGACCCTGGCAGATGCGAACCAGGGCGTGACCCCATAGGCTCGAGCGGCTGCGGGTGCTGCGCCAACGCTCCGCCAGGGATTCACTGATCGGAGCGCAGCTGAGGCCCGTTTACCGGGCTTCAGCCCAAAGCGCGCCCGACCGCGCCCTCGCCTGCAGCCGGGACACCGCCTCGGCCAAAGGAATGTCGGCCTGGGAGCCGTCGCGCTCGCGCAGGCTCACCCGGCCGTCCCTCATCTCGCGCCCGCCGACGATCGCCATCACCGGCACCGCCATGTCATGCGCCGCCACGATGCGCCGTGAAAGCGTATCGGCGCCGTCATAGGCAACAGCCCGGATCCCCGCATCCTCGAACGCCGCCACGACGTCAGCGCCGTATCCGGCCTGGTCTTTCGAAATCGGCGCAACGGCGACCTGATCCGGCGACAACCAGAAAGGAAGCACGCCGCCGTGGTGCTCGAGCAGGATCGCGATCATGCGGCCGAGCGATCCGAAGATGGCATGGTGGATCATCAGGGGCCTCGCGCGGCTGCCGTCGGCGGCGATGTAGGACGCGTCGAGCCGCTGCGGGAGAACGCTGTCGAGCTGCACCGTGCCGCACTGCCAGAATCGTCCCAGCCGGTCGCGCAACGCGAATTCCAGCTTCGGTCCGTAGAACGCGCCTTCGCCAGGATTGATGTGAGGCGCGAGGCCGCATTGCCGCGCGGCATCGTCGAGCTTCGCCTCCGACCAGTCCCACGTCGCGTCGTCGCCAGCGCGCACGGCCGGACGCGTCGACAGCGCCACTTCGTAGTCGGGAAAACCAAGATCGCGATACACCTCGCCCAGCAAAGCGATGAAGCGCGCGACTTCGTCCTCTACGTCCTGCTCGCGGCAGAACACATGCGCGTCGTCCTGCTCGAAGGCCCGCGTTCGCATGATGCCGTGGAGCGCACCGGATGGCTCGTTGCGGTGGCAAGCGCCAAACTCGGCATAGCGGATTGGAAGTTCCCGCCACGAGCGCAGACCCTTGTTGAAGATCTGCACGTGGCAAGGGCATGACATCGGCTTCAGTGCCATCGTCTGCTCGCCGTCATCGACCCGGAACATGTGCTCGCGGAATTTGTCCCAGTGGCCGCTGCGGCTCCAGAAGTCCTTTGGCAGCAGCTGTGGCGTTTGGACCTCGGCATAGCCGGCTCTGCGCATCTTGCGCCGGAGATAGTCCTCCAGCACCCGGTAGATCGCGTAGCCGCGCGGATGCCAGAACACCATGCCCGGCGCATCGTCCTGCAGGTGCCAGAGTTTGAGTTGTACGCCGAGATTTCTGTGGTCGAGATCGTCCATGGCTGTGTTCCTTACGAGCGGAAAAAGCGCGGACGGGGATCATCAAAAACAGAAAAGGCCCCGTCCGTCGCCGGCGGGGCCTTTTCTGGGTGAAGTACGCTTGTCTCTAGCGCGCGCGACCAGAAGGCGATCCGCCGTGAGCGGTCGCCGTGGTGGTCAATGCAGCTGATCGAAGCTTGTTCATGCGCTGTATATGGCGGCAAAACGCGCAGGCGTCAACGCAAGCCGCGAGGCGTTGCGGGATAGACGATGCGCGGGCCTATGAGCGCGGCCAACGATCCGGCCTTCGCTAAGCTCGCATCCATCCGCATCTGGCTGCGCGCGGTCGACTCCGCGTCCTAGGTCTCGAACGCCGCGTCATCCGCGAGCCAGGTTCGCACTTTCGATGGCTGTCCCCTGACCTCACTGGCGAAGCCGTAGTGCCGCGCGAGGCGATCCAGCGCGAGTTGCAACACGACCTTGGCGGAGCGGGCCGGCCAGTTGCGTTCGCGCTCGATGTCTTCGAGGCCACGCAGAAAACAGCACACATCCATCAGAACCCCTGAAAACTCGGGCCCGCAAGCCTCCAGCGCCTGACTGACGCGCTGGCGCGCTGTCATCATGATATCCGTCATCTCGCCGGGACTGCTGCTGGCCCCGCGTGGTCGGCCGCCGGTCGGCGCGGCCCAGTTCGCCGTCATGCGCGGCGCCATGTTGCCGCGCGTGAAATCGGCACGCAGTTTCTCGCCGGCGATGAACTGATGCGGGCTGATCATGCTGCGGCCATCGCGGCCCTTGCGCCGGGCCAGCCAGCCGAGCGGGCTTTCGCTGTCATTGACGAGGACGCTGACGACGCCGTCCTCGGTGAGGATCTGCCGCGTCTCCAGCGACAGATGCTGCGCGCGATGGTGATCGACGCGGTCGGGATGCCTGGTGGTGCTGCGGGACGTTTTCATCGGGGGGCGACTCCATTTAGGATAATAAGCTCACATCCCAAATGGCCCGGCAAGCAGAATTTTAGACTTTATTCCTTTCTGGGCTTTTATTCAAAAGAACCAGTACCTTCGCACGATCGCTCAAGGCCGCGACATTAAGAAAGCACGTTTCCGGCAGCGACTGCGATTGATCCGCGGCCGGCGCGCGCGAAGAGTTCATCGCAGTCCTCGGCCACGACCTGCGGGCAAAGCCCTCCCCGTCGTCCGACAGATCACTTCCAGATTTCGCGGTACGGCATCGATGCGCGGGATGGCCTCAACGTCCGCTTGAAAGTCTCCCGTCATACCCGCCAAGTTCACGTATCGTCTGCCTGTGGTGTCACACACCAATTGCGCGTGGCGGGAGATGTATCCCGCATCCTGACGTAGAACTTTCTTCGTCTCCGATTTGTTCTATATTGGTTCCTGCGGATGGAACCTGACTTTATTGCTTAGCTTTACTTGTGCGGATTACTTGCGGGATTACTTGCCCAGATCGCTTGCTCAGGTCACCTGTTCAGGTCACTTGCGCCGGCGGCGCTGCTGGCCCAGCCCCATTTTCTTGGCGAGCTGCGAACGCGCCACCGCATAGTTCGGCGCGACCATCGGATAGTCGGCCGGCAGGCCCCATTTCTCGCGATACTGTTCCGGCGTCATCGCGTACTGCGTGCGCAGATGGCGCTTCAACGACTTGAAACGCTTGCCGTCCTCGAGACAGACCAGATATTCGGCGGTCATCGATTTCTTGACGGACACCGCCGGTTTGGCCGGCTCCGCCGCGACCTCCGGCCGGCCGTTCGACACCCGCACCAGGGCGGCGTGAACCTGACCGATCAGCGCCGGCAATTCGGACGCCGGTGTTGGATTGTGACCGACATAGGCCGACACGATCGTCGCCGTGAGATCGATGAAGCTCTTGCCGGCGATGTCGTTCATGGTCCGTCGTCTTTCAAGGATTGGAGCCGCACTTTACTTGACAATCATGCGGGCATTACAGCCACAAGGGCAATAACAACGTATAGCGCGCCGGTTTCATTCTGCGTGCAAGATTAGTCGAGATCAGCTGAAAGTGACCGCCAACGGAAATGGCTGAGCGGCGTCAGCCCCTGTTGTCGAGATGCTCGCGCAACTCGTCGATCGAGGCGAAGCGCATCATGCCTTCGGGCATCTGCGCCTCGATGGAGCCGTCGGAATACAGCGAATAGGCCATGCCATCGACGACCCCCGATTTCAGCACGGTGACGTCCGGTGCTTGCGACGGCTCTTCAGTCGGCGTCGGCGGAACGTAGCGATCCGGGATCAGCGCGGCATCCGGCAGCTTGTCGCTTGGCGGCGACGAGGTACGGGCGGCACGGCGGATCGCGTCGGAGCGTGATCGATCCGGCTGCGGCCAGGCATCTTCGAAACTCTTCGGCTGCTCGGCGGGCGCCTCCGGCGTTGGCATGGCCGCCTCGAATGCGGCAGCTGCCTCGGCCCTCTCCCGCTCCCGGCGCGATGATTGGAACAGCAGATTGCGACGCTTCGGCTCCTCAGGCACCGGTGCCTCGGCGGCAGCGGACGCAAGCCGCTCACGGTCGCGCAGCACTTCGTCCTGCCACGGGGGAACACCTGGCTCCGGAACGGCAGGCCGCGCGGCCGGCTGGTCACGGCTGAACAGCGGGGCCGGCGCGGGCGCGTCATCCGCCTCCTCTGCGTCCTCCCCCGGAACCGGCGGCAGCTTCAGTTCCCGGCGCGGCAGCCGGGGCGACGGAACCGGTTCATCGATCTCGCCCTGTGGCCCAAACTTCTTCAGCTCGCCGACGGCGAGCGCCATGCTCACCATGATCAGGCCGGTGCAGGCGCCGACCGTTCCAGTCAGGATCAGGGTATTGCCGAAGCCGAATTCCTTGACCGGAATGCCGAAGCCGATCGCGGCAAGGCCCGCCAGAATGACCCCGATCCCGGCAATCAGCAGCAATTTCATAGTCTTCGAACTCCTCGACGGACCACTCGCGAGTCTCGTCATGGGTGCCACGATAGCGTCATATTGCGTGCACCGCCAAACGGCATTTTGCGTTCATCCCTTGTACATCGGCCTGGTGGTAAGTTTTGGGAGAGTTTTCTTCCACCGGAGACAACAGGTTTGGGACAGCCGACGCCGATCTATCCCTAAACGGTAAAGCTTTTACCTTGTCCTGTTTGTTGCAACGCATTAAGAAACTTCAGCCACAATTCTCAATTACTTCAAAAGAGAAGTGCGCTATATCGATGCCGGGGAAACGAGGCTCAAAGAGCGCTAAAGCCGAGCCATTGGGGACACCGGGTTATCCATCGCCATGTCATCGATTACGACTGCGGCCATCGACACGCCAGTAAGGCGCTCGGTGGAACGGACGTGTGACGACCTCGCCATCCTGGCGCTTGTCGTTGTCAGTATCGTCGCAAGCTTCACGTTCCGGGACTATGGTCTCGGATGGGACGACTATACCCACGCTGAATATGCAGATCTTCTATTGAAGATGTACGGGTCGGGCTTCACCGACACCGGCGCTTTGTCGTTTGCAAACCTCTACATGTATGGCGGCGGCTTCGATATGGCGGCCGCGCTGCTGCACAAGATCATCCCGCTGGAGCTGTTCGAGACGCGACGCCTGCTCGGCGCGATCGTCGGCGTCATCGGCCTCGGCGTCACCTGGCGCCTCGGCCGCCGTGTCGCCGGCCCCGTGGGCGGCCTCGCCACGCTGTTGCTGCTGGCGCTGTGCCCGACCTTCTACGGCCATATGTTCATGAACCCGAAGGATGCGCCTTTCGCTGTGGCGATGGTCATCCTGATGCTCGGGCTGGTGCGCCTTGCGCAGGAATATCCGAACCCGTCGCCGCGCACGGTCCTGATCCTCGGCCTCGGCGCCGGCTGCGCGATCGGCTGCCGCATTCTCGCCGGCCTCACGCTGATCTACGCAGTGATCGGTTTCATGCCTCTGTGGATCGAGGATGTCCGCACCAATGGCGTGCGCGAAAGCGTGCACCGCTTGCTGCATGTGCTCTACGTGCTGCTGCCGGGCCTCGCTTTCGGCTATCTGATCATGGGCCTGATCTGGCCGTGGTCGATTCTCGAGCCCGCCAATCCGCTGCGCGCACTGGGCTACTTCTCTCACTTCTTCGAGAAGCCGTGGAAGGAGATGTTCGACGGCGCGATGATCTCGGTGCCGGACATGCCATGGTCCTATCTGCCAACGCTGTTCGCGCTACAGCTTCCGGAAGTGCTGCTCAGCCTCACCTTCGGCGGCATCGCGCTGACCATCATGTCGCTGTCGCGCGACACCGTGCCGGCGCGTCGCAAGACCATCCTGTTGATGCTGACCTTTGCCGCCACATTGCCGCTGGTGATCGCCATGGTGAAGCGCCCGGCGCTGTATAACGGCATCCGGCATTTCATCTTCGTGCTCCCGCCGATGGCGGTGCTCGGCGGCGCGGCTTTCGCGGCGTTGATGGACTGGCTGCGCGTCAATCATCGCGGCGCGCAAGCGGCTGCCGTCGCCGTGTTCTCCTTCGGCCTGATGCTGCCGACGGCCGAGATGATCCGGCTGCATCCGTATCAGTACACCCACTTCAACTACATCGCCGGCACCGTTCGCCAGGCAGATGCGCTGTACATGCTGGACTATTGGGGCCTTGCGCTGAAGCAGGCCTCCGATGCCCTGCGCGAGCAGATCGTCGAGCGCCAGGAAAGCCCGCCGGTCGGCCGCAAGTGGAAGGTCGCCGTCTGCGGCCCGCAGCGTCCGGCACAGGTCGCGCTCGGTCCCGACTTCACCATCGGCTGGGACAGCCAGTCGGCCGACTTTGCGATGACGCTCGGCGAGTTCTACTGCAAGGGCCTCACCGCCCCCGTGATTGCCGAGATCAAGCGCGACGATGTCGTCTTCGCCAAAGTCTACGACATCCGCGGCAGCAGCATTTCGAGTCTGCTCGCGATCCCCGCGCCGTAAAATTCTGCGTTAGTACTAAGTTCCAAGTTTTCGTCATGCCCGGCCTTGTGCCGGGCATTCACGTCTTGGCGACCATGAAAGGCGTGGATGGCCGACAAGCCCGGCCATGACGACTCTTGTTGTTCATGGCCTGTGTCGGCCCGCGTCGTTGACTAACGCGCCGCCTGAAACCTGATGTCGCCGTTGTTCAGAAAACACGTCTTGCTGAACAGGCCGAGATCGACAGGATTCGGCAACCGGACGTCGTCCAGATCAGGACATGGCTTCACAGCCGGATCGTAGGACCGGTGGATCTGCGAGATGAAGACGAAGATCAGCCCGCGTTCCCTGGCGAATGACTGCAGCGCGCGCACTTGCACCATCAAGGCCGGGTTCTCGCGTTTCTGATCGAGCAGTTGCAGATAGTCGATCACCACAAGCGTGCCGCGCGGCGCGTCCGCCAGTTTCCGGGTGATGTAATCGGCGCTGATGTCGTCGGAATTGTCGAATGCGAACAGAGTATCGAAACGCCCCCGGTCCACGCCGATGGCACTGAAACGGTCCAGCACGTCCTTTTCAGCGTATTCCAGCGAGAAGAACACGCTGCGATGGCCGGATCGCATCGCCTCTACGGCGAGCTTCAGGCTCATCAGCGTCTTGCCATGGCCCGGGCGCGCGCCGACCAGCACGAGATCGCCAGGAGACAGTTGTTCGAACAGTTTCGCGGCAGGTGCCACCGAAGACATTCGGGCCACAAGCAGGCTCCAGGCAGCAAAGCCTTCTCGCACGGCGATCCGGTCGAGTGCCTCATGCAGCGGAATGTTATCGGCGCGGGAGAGAAGCCTGGCCTTGCGCTTCAATTGATAAACAGGCGCAGAAAGACGCATTGTGAGAACCTCCTGGTGCGAGCGTTGTCACAACCCCTCCTTATGCTTGATGCTCGAACAGTTGGTTCGGTGATCAGAGAGCCCGGTATGATCGATACTTTCCCGCTGGAGGGGGGAGGCGTGGGCCGCGCCAGAATCAGAGTGTAGCGCAATCCCCTTCCCCGCGAAATTGCCGATCCGCAATCGCCCGCCATCAATTCTCCCTCTTCGCCCGCGAATGACACGCCATGATGATCAATCGACGAACATTGCTGGCGGCTGCGCCAGCGCTCATGGCCTGGCCGGCCTTTGCCAAGGAAGCGGCAAAGGACGCACCGGCGGCGTTGCTAGCTTATGAACGCGACACCGGCGGGCGGATCGGCGTCTATGCCGAGAACCTGAAGACGGGCGCAAAGATCGCGTGGCGCGCCAATGAGCGCTTCGTGATGTGCAGCACGTTCAAGGCCTCGCTCGCCGCCTGCGTGCTCGCCCGCATCGACCGCGGCGAGGACAAGCCCGATCAGATGATTTCCTACGCCGCGGCGGACCTGCTCGACTACGCACCGGTCGCGCGCGACAATCTCGCCAAGGGCGCGCTGTCGGTGGCCGACATGTGCAAGGCCATCGTCGAACTCAGCGACAACACCTGCGCCAACATGCTGCTGGCGCGCGTCGGCGGTCCGGCCGCCCTCACCGCCTTCTGGACCAAGACCGGCGACAGCGTCTCGCGCCTCGATCACAACGAGCCGCTATTGAACCGTTCGCGTCCCGGCAATCCGCAGGACACGACCACGCCTACCGCGATGGCCGGCAACGTCAAACGCTTCGTCACCGGCAATGTGCTGACGGCCGCGTCGCGCGATCAGCTCACCGACTGGATGGTGAACTGCAAGACCGGCGACAAGCGCCTGCGCGCCGGGCTGCCGAAGTCATGGAAGATCGGCGACAAGACCGGCAATAACGGCAAGGACGCCGCCGGCGACATCGCCGTGACCTGGCCGAAGCCAGACCAGCCCGTCGTCATCGCCGCCTATACGCAGGGCGGCACGCCGACGGCTCCACAATTGGAGACGGTGTTCACGGCGATTGGCGAGATGGTCGGGCAGAGGCTGGGATAGGCTGCACGGCCATTGCAGCATCCGGCTTTGAACGCGACATCGTTCCGATGACAATCCCGCCAAGGATCATGGCCATCGCTGCGATCAGCGACAGCTCGATCGCCTCGCCGAGCACCAGCGCAGAAATCGCAACGCCCATCACCGGCGTCGCCAGCAGACCGAGGGACGTGATGGTCGCCGGCAGGCTGCGGTTGATGATCACCATCGCCCAATGCGCCAGCGCCGTGCCGAAGATCCCGCCGAACAGCAAAGCGCCGACGAGTTCGCGCGTCCAGGCGATAGCGGGGACGCCTTCGCGCATCAGCGCCAGTACTGTCAGCAGCACGCTCGCGAGCAGCGCCTGCCAGAACACGAGTTGAAACGGCTCGGAGATCCAGCGATGGCCGCGGACATAGACGATATTCGCTGCCCAGCACAAAGCCGCGAGCAACAGCAGCCCGCTGCCGATCAGCGCATTGCCGTTGCTCCAGTCGAATGCCGACGGGTTGAACATGACAGCGATGCCGGCAAGCCCCAGCACGATGCCCGCGAGACGTTCTCGCGGAACGGGTTCGCGCAGCAGCAGCCAAGCGGCCGGCGCGACCCAGAGCGGCGTGGTGTAGCCGAGCACGATGGAGCGCCCGACCGGCACGAATTGCAGGCCGAAGGCGACCAGCACCGAGAATAGGCCCATATGCAGCACCGCGACACTGACGATCACAGGCATGTCGCCGCGCCGCGGCACGATGAATTGCCGGCGCGCGAGTGTAATGGCTGCCAGAGCGAGCGTGGCAATCACGGCGCGAATCGCCACCGACCACAGCGGCGAAATGTGCTGCACCAGAAATTTCGTCAGCGTCCAGTTCAGCCCCCACATGGTCACGACGACGGCAAACAAAAGCAGCGCCGTGCGGCGCGACAGGGGATGTTCGGACATGGCTTCATCTCACGGCTTCGGTGCATGGCGCACTCGACAGACCGAGGACACTAGGTTTTACTGGCCCCAATCAAAGATCCATTCCACTAAAAATGACTGAGCCAGTTTGATGGGCGACATTCTCGCAGGGCTGATCGATATCGCGCGCGGATCCGCGAGCGGTGAAACGTTGACGCGGCAGCTCTACGATCAGCTTCGCGCGGCGATCCTGAGCGGCGCGCTGCCGCCGGGCCATCGCCTGCCGTCGAGCCGCGACTGCGCGCAGCAGCTCGGCCTCGCGCGCAACACCGTCTCCGTGGTCATCGATCAGCTGGCCATGGAAGGCTATCTCGATGTCGCGCAGGGACGACGCCCCATGGTCGCCGCCGCCGAGCGCAAGGCGTTGCTGACCGGGCGCAACATTGCCGGCAAGACGCCGAAGCCGCTCGGCCTGTCGCGCTGGGCCGAGCGCGTGCAGAAGTCGGATTGGCCGTTCATCAACAAAGGGCGGCCACTGCTGTTGGCCCCGGCGCTGGCAGATGCGCGGCTGTTTCCCCACGACATCTGGGCGCGCTGCCTGCGCCGCGCGGCGCGACGCGGATCGACCGGCGATCCCGCCATCAATCGCGCCTCGTTGCGCAACGCCCTGCTCCGCCATCTCATCGCCTATCGCGGCGTGCGGGCCGAAGCACGACAGATTATCCTGATGCCATCGGCGCAGTCTGCGCTTGAACTCATCGCGCGCGTGTTACTCGATGCCGGCGATCTCGCCTGGGTCGAAAGCCCCGGCTATGGCGGCGCATATGCGGCGCTCAATGCGGCCGGCGCGACCATGCGCGGCATTTCGCTGGATGGCAGCGGCCTCTCCATCAAAGGCCGGCGCGATCGCCCGCGGCTGATCTTCGTGACCCCGTCGCATCAGCATCCCACCGGACGGCTGATGCCTGTGAGCCGGCGGCAGCAATTACTTGCATTTGCCAATGACATCGGGGCTGCCATCGTCGAGGACGACTATGACAGCGAATTCCACTATGACGGCCGCCCCGTCGCCGCCCTGCAGGGCCTCGATGACAGCGGCCGCGTGTTCTATGTGGGCACGTTCTCGAAACCGATGTTCGCGGATGTGCGCAGCGGCTACGCCATCGTGCCGCCGGATCTTGCCGACCTGTTCGAAAAGGCGCAGCGCCACGGCAGCCATATCGTGCCGGCGCCGGTGCAGGATGCGCTGGCCGAATTCATCGACGACGGTCACTTCGCGGCGCATATCCGCAAGATGACGCGTGTCTATCGCAGCAGGCGCGATCACCTGCTGCAGGCACTGCAAGTTCATGCCGGCGATCACCTGACGATCGAACCGCCGGCCGGCGGCATGCAGTTGCTCGCCCATCTCGATCTCGATCGCGACGACCGCGCCATTTCGGCACGACTTGCCGAGCTCGGCGTGACCGGCCGCCCGCTATCGATGTATTTCACCGGACCTGTGGCCGGCCAGGGATTGTTCATGGGCTTTTCCGCCTGGAACGAACAGGAGATCGACAAGGCCGCCGCCATCGTCGGACAGGTGCTGCGCGCCACAGCTCCGCCACGCGGCCGCTCCGGCAAGGCACCGAAGCGGCCGAAGGGCTGACGCGTTCCTATGCAGCCGCGAGCTTCTTCTCGACGGCCAGCGCCGCCGGCAGCGGTCGCCACAGCACCGTCATTTCCTGTATGAGGCCGGCATCGTTCAGACGCCAGTAGTCGACGCCATCCAGCTGTTCTGTGCCAACGGTGATACCGAAGAAGGCGGACACGTGTTCCGGGCCCTGCAGCACTTCGTGGAAGTCGAAGCTGTCGACGACACCCAGCAGCGCCGTGACCACCGGCCGGATCGCTGCCTTGCCCGTGAACGGCTCGGCCGCGAGCGGTGTCTTCAGCACGATGTCGTCGGCCATATGCGAGAGCATGGCATCGAGGTCTTTGCGCTGCATCGCTTGGGTAAATGCATGGATGTGCGTGAGGTTCATGATCATGATCCTTTCGATCATATTAGAAGCAGCTTGCGCAACTCACTCCGCCGCTGTCGGCACGATGATGCCAAGCTTCGTCGCGATTCGTTGTGCGGTGGCCTCGCGTTGCGCGGTGATCTTCGCCACCGACTGACGGGTCTGCGCCAGCACCGTCGCCGGTGCGGTTTCGGGCGTGCCGCTGTTGAACGGCGGCTGTGGCGCATATTCCATGAACAGCTGAATTCCCTGCGCCACCTCGTCGCCGCGCAATTCCGCAGCCAGACGCAGCGCGCCATCGATGCCCGACGTCACGCCGGCGGCGAAGATCCAGTCGCCGTCGATCACCACGCGCTCGTTGACCGGCGTTGCGCCAAAATAGCGCAAGAGATGAAACGACGCCCAATGCGTGGTCGCGCGGCGGCCCATCAGCAATCCCGCAGCGCCGCAGATCAGCGCGCCGGTGCAGACCGAAAAGATTCGAGCATGTCCGGCCTGCTGACGGAGCCAATCGAGCACAACCGTATCGTCCATCAGCGCTTCCTGGCCGAAGCCGCCGGGCACATGCAGCACGTCGAGCTGGGGCGCGTCGCCAATGGCCGCATCCGGCGTAATACGGAGCCCCCTGTAGTCGCGCACGGGATCGGTGGTCTTGCCATAGATTCGATAGGTCGAATTCGGGATCCGCGACAGCACTTCGAACGGGCCGGTGAGATCGATCTGGTCAAGCCCCTCAAACAACAGCGAGCCGATCTGGAGATGTTGGTCTGGCGGGATCATGGAATGCTCCAAGCATTTGTGAATGGACAAGCCGAACCTAGCCCGGCACAGTCTGGCGAATATGCCAAAGACCCCTCGTTCTCCGCCAAACTCTGTTGCGACGGTTCCGCGCGTTATCGACGTGCTGGCGTTCCCGTCGGTGCAACTGCTCGACGTGTCCGGCCCGCTGCAGGTCTTCGCCACGGTCAATGAGATCATGCAACGCAAGGGACAACCTGCGCCCTATAGGCTGCGCGTGATCGCGCGCGGCGGCCATAGTGTGACCGCCTCTGCCGGACTTGGCCTCGCCGTGAGCGATCTGCCGCGCCAGGCCGAACCGATCGACACGCTGTTGATTGCCGGCGGTCCTGGCGTCCATGCCGCCGCTTCCGATCCCGCAATGGTCGCCTGGGTGCGCAAGCGCGCGGCCAAGGCGCGGCGCACCGCCTCGGTCTGCACCGGCGCCTTCCTGCTCGCCTCAACCGGCCTACTGGACGGCCGCCGTGCCGCGACCCACTGGTCCTGGTGTTCCGAATTGGCGCAGCGCTTCCCCGACGTGCATGTGGAGTCCGATCCGATCTTCGTGCGCGACGGCGCGTTCTGGACGTCAGCTGGCGTGACCGCTGGGATCGATCTCGCGCTGGCGCTGGTGGAGGAAGACCTCGGACGCAGCGTCGCACTGACGGTGGCGCGTCATCTCGTGGTGTTTCTCAAGCGCCCCGGCGGCCAGTCGCAATTCAGCGCGGCATTGTCGCTGCAGACCGCGGACGACAAATTCGGCGCGCTGCATGAGTGGATCGGCAAGCATCTCGCCGACGACATTTCGCTACCCATGCTGGCAGAACAGGCCGGCATGAGCGAGCGCAGCTTCAGCCGGCACTATGCGGACGCCACCGGCATCACGCCCGCCCGCGCCGTCGAGCAGTTGCGCGTCGAAGCTGCGCGGCGGCTGCTCTCGGAAACGAAGCTGCCGGTGAAACGCATTTCGCAACGCTGCGGCTTCGGTTCCGAAGAAACCATGCGACGCAGCTTCCTGCGATTGCTTTCTGCCACGCCGCAGGACTATCGCGCGCGTTTCAGTTCCTGAATGTCGCGATCGGGCCTTCTGCCACCCTGGTAAGCATGTCTGCCGCGCAAACCGTCTGGCTTGCTGCCGCAACAGGGCGGGATTAGGCTGGCATCAGCCAAACGCCAAAACACTGCCAGTCAATCCGGGAGCACTCACCATGTCACCAGCCGAAGCCCGCCTCAAGGAAGTGCCGTCGCATATGAGCGAGGGTGAATGGGCCCAGCGCGTTAATCTCGCCGCTGCCTATCGCCTCGTTGCGCTCTACGGCTGGGACGATCTCATCGACACCCACATCTCCGCCCGCGTGCCCGGCCCCGACCATCACTTCCTGATCAATCCCTATGGCCTGATCTTCGAAGAGATCACGGCATCGTCGCTGGTCAAGGTCGATCTCGACGGCAACCAGCTCTCCGAAAGCGAATACAGCATCAACCCGGCCGGCTTCACCATCCATTCGGCGATCCATGAAGTCCGCGAAGACGCCGGCTGCGTGATGCATCTGCACACGCCGGACGGCACCGCCGTGGCCTCCTGCATGGAAGGCCTGCAGCCGCTGAACCAGACCGCCCAGCTCGTGATTCCGGAACTCGCCTATCACGACTATGAAGGCGTCGCACTCGATCACGACGAGCGCCCGCGCCTGCAGAAGGATCTTGGCACCAAGAACGCCATGCTGCTGCGCAATCACGGCACGCTGACCGTCGGCCGCTCGGTCGCCTCGGCATTCGAGCGCATGTATTACCTGGAACGTGCCTGCACCATGCAGGTCCGCACCCGGATGCTCGGCCCGACCGCCTATCCGGTCGACCAGATCGTCATCGACAAGAACGCCGCGCTGGTGGGCAACCCCGACAAGGCCGAATTGCGCTCCACCAAGCTGGTCTGGCCGCCGATGCTGCGCAAGCTCGACCGCCGCGATCCGTCTTACAAGACCTGAGATTTGGTGCTATAGAGAGGTCATAGACCTCTACACAGTGATTCAAAACGCCGTCCAATTCCGGACGGCGTTTTTTCTTTGTTTTGGTTTTCTCGTCATTCCGGGGCGCTCGCACTTGCGAGCGAACCCGGAATCCCGACCTGTTCATCACCGCGAGATTCCGGGCTCAGCCCCATCGCCTTCGGCGTTGGTTCTGCCCCGGAATGACGGGATTAATCACGGCCGCATGAACGCAAAATCCGTGTCGGGATCGCAATTATCGGCAACGAAATGCAGCTCCGACTGCACGTCAGTCGCGCTCCTGGTTTCGAGATATTTCGAGACCACGAGATTCACCAGGGAGCGACAGACGCTGTCCTGATCGACCCCGGCGGCTTGTGCTGCCGCCATCGCAGCAGAGAAATGAGTATTGGCGATTTCGGATGCAGACACGGCGTTCTCTCCCTTTTGTCTTTCGATCAGGAAAGCCTGACGCAAGCCTTGATGTGGGTCAAAGCGCAGCCATACTCGTCATTCCGGGGCGGAACGGGCGCCGAAGGCGACAGGACCGAACCCGGAATCCCGCAGTGATGAACACGTCGAGATTCCGGGTTCGCGATCGCCAAGTGGCGCTCGCGCCCCGGAATGACGAATGTGGAGCTTACTTCTTCACATCCGCCAGCGCCGCAATGATCCGCGCCCACGACCGGATGCCCTTGTGGAAGCTCTTGAGGTCGTACTTCTCGTTCGGCGAATGGATATTGTCGTCATCGAGGCCGAAGCCGATCAGGAGCGAGTCCAGACCGAGCGTGCGCTTGAAATCCGCGACGATGGGAATCGACGCACCTGAGCCGATCAGCAGCGCCTGCTTGCCCCATTCGTCGGTCAGCGCATCGCGCGCAGCGGCGAGCGGCTTCATGTTCCAGTCGAGCGCGATGGCCGGCGCATTGGAATGATCGAGAAACTCCGCCGTGCAATCGCCGGGCAATTGCGACGTGACGAAAGCACGGAACGCATCGCGGATCTTGCCGGGGTCCTGGCCCTCGACGATGCGGAACGAAACCTTGGCGGAGGCATGCGAGGCGATCACCGTCTTGGAGCCCTCGCCCGTATAACCGCCGACGATGCCGTTGATGTCACATGTGGGGCGCGACGTGATCTGTTCGATCAGTTCGCGGCCTGTCTCGCCTGCCGGAATGGAGAGACCGATCGGCTTGAGGAAGCTCTCCGCGGTGAGACCGAGGCCCTTCCACTGCGCCAGAATATCGGCAGGCAAATCCTTCACGCCATCATAGAAGCCGGGAATGGTGATGCGGCCATTGTCGTCATGCAGCTTGCCGAGAATATTGGTCAGCACGCGGATCGGATTGCGCGCACCGCCGCCATAGATCCCGGAATGCAGATCGCGGTTGGCCGCGGTGATCTTCACCTCTTCATAGACGAGCCCGCGCAGCGACGTGGTGATCGCCGGGGTCGACGGGTCCCACATGCCGGTGTCGCAGACCACCGCGAAATCGGCGGCGAGATCCTTCTTGTTGGCTTCGAGGAACGGCACGAAATTCTTTGAGCCGACCTCCTCCTCGCCTTCGATGCAGATGGTGAGATCGATGGGCAGCGAGCCCGTGACATTCACCCAGGCCCGGCAGGCTTCCACGAAGGTCGAGAGCTGGCCCTTGTCGTCCTGCGCACCGCGCGCAACGATGATGTCGCGGCCATCGGCATGTTTGGTGACGACCGGCTCAAACGGCGGACGATGCCATAGGTTCAGCGGATCGACCGGCTGAACGTCGTAATGACCATAGAACAGAACATGCGGCCGCTTGCCGGTGTTGCCCTTGGCGGTGGCGACGATAGCGGGATGGCCCGCCGTCGGCCGTACCTCGGCGTTGAAGCCCAGGCCCTCGATCTCGCCGGCCAGATGCTTTGCCGCCGCCTTGCAGTCCTCGGCGTAAGCCGGATCGGCGGAAATCGACTGGATCCGCAACAGCGCGAACAACCGCTCCAGGGCCTTGTCGAAATCGGCATCGACGCGATCGAGAACGGATGCAAGCTGCGTATTGGACATGAGCGAATTTCCTTAAGCGTGGTGGTCCGGAATTTCGGTGGAATCTAGCAGCACCGGCGGGTGGTGCATATGCCAGATCAAGCCTCCTGCCAGCAGCGCGGTCGCCAGCAGATTATTGCCCCAGGCCTGCAGCATGGCCGGGAATACCGGGATCGACAGCGCCATCAGCACGCCGACGACGCCGAGCAGCCACCATGTCCCGGTTCGCACATTCGGGCGGGGATCATCGGCGGCGCGATGCATCAGCACCGTGAGCGGCAGGAATAGCCACATGAAGTAATATTGCCGCGCCAGCGGCGATGCCACCGTCATCAGGCAGAACAGCACGCCGAGTTCTTCGGCACGTGAGCGCGGCGTGAGTTTCGATCGCGGCAGCAACGACCAGATGAAGCCGAGGCCGATCAGACCTGACACCGCGAGCACGATCAGGTTCGCGGTTTTGTAGCTGACATCGATCACGTTCATCGTGGCCGATCCACGCTTGCGATCATCCTGGAAATAATCGATCGGCCGCACCAGACGATGCGTCATCGCGATGATCGACTGATTGACCCAGGACCAGTTCTGTTCGTCGCGCTGGCCGAACCCCTTCTCGGAGCTGGAGCCGACCATTTCGGTGTACCAGGTCTTCACCTCGGCCGCATTGCGCTCGAAGCCGCGAAACGGCGCCGGCACGACATAGAGCAACAGCAGCGTGCAGATGATCATGCTGGCCGAGGCCGCCCAGTGCCGCCGCCAGATCAGATAGGGTAGCACCGCCACCGGAAACACCTTGATGGCCGTCGCCAGCGCGAACATGCTGCCGCCGAGCCACGGCCGATCCTTCTGCATCCACCAGAAGCCGAGCAGCATCATCGCCAGCAGCACGAGATTGGGCTGGCCGAGATCGTACATGTCGAACACGAAGGTGATGGTCGCAAAGCCCGGCAGCGCCGCAAGCCAGGCTGCCGGAATCTTCTTCGAGCCGGTCATGGCATTGGACAGCTGGCTGGTGATCGCCCAAGCCGCCGAATTCAAGATCGAGAGCAAGAGATAAAGCGGGATCTTGCCGAACCAGCTCGGCAGCGCCAGCAAAACCGCGGACAGCGGCGGATAGATGAAGTCCAGCGCACCATTGGTCTTGGCCTCATAGAGCGGCGCACCATGCAGCACCTGCCGCCCGGCCCAGAACCACAGCGCGTAGTCCTTGGTCTTGCCGTTGCCAAAGATTTCCGGAACGAGCACATCCGCCGTCAGCAGGACGCAGGTGATCAGGAACAGCACGTCCAGCGGCTGCCGCAAGGACGGCCACCGCAAAACCGGCATTTCGCCGTCACTTTTCGTCACTTCGCAGTCCCGCTTAAAAGACCCGCCGGCACGGCGCGGTTCAGACCGCGGTGGGTAGCAGATGGCGCCGGGACCTGCAAAGCCGCGGGCGGGTGCATAATGGACAGTCTGGACGGTCCTTACCGCTTCAAAATCCCGCCCAGCGTCCCGCGTACGATCTCGCGGCCGATCGAACTGCCCAGCGAGCCGCCCACCTGCTTGCCGATATTGGCGACGATGCCGCCGACGACCTTGTTGGTCACGCTGCGGGTGACGCTGCGCGCAATCACCTGGCCGGTGGAGAGCCTGTTGCGGCCGGTATTGGTGCCGAAGATGGTGCCGACGATCGCACCGAGCTGGCCCAAAAATCCACCACCGCCGCCACCGCCCGCCGCGTCGCCAGCCTCGGCCGGCGTCGCCGCCGTCCCGGCGATGCGCTTCTGCAGCGTCTCGTAGGCGGATTCGGAATCGATCGCGGTGTCGTATTTGCCCTTCACCGGGCTCGCCGCGAGGATCGCCTTGCGCTCCTCAGGCGTGATCGGCCCGATACGTGCGGTCGGCGGACGCACCATGATGCGTTCGACCATCGCAGGCGTGCCGTTGCCTTCGAGGAACGAGACCAGTGCCTCGCCCTTGCCGAGTTCGGTGATGACCGTGGCCGTGTCGAGTTTCGGATTGGCACGGAAGGTCTGTGCTGCCGCCTGCACCGCCTTCTGATCCCGCGGGGTGAAAGCGCGCAGAGCGTGCTGAACGCGGTTGCCGAGCTGGGCGAGTACGCGATCAGGCACATCGATCGGGTTCTGGGTGACGAAATAGACGCCGACGCCCTTGGAGCGGATCAGGCGCACGACCTGTTCGATCTTGTCGAGCAGCGCCTTCGGCGCATCGTTGAACAAGAGATGCGCTTCGTCGAAGAAGAACACCAGTTTGGGCTTCGGCAGATCGCCGACTTCGGGCAATTCCTCGAACAATTCCGAGAGCAGCCACAGCAGGAAGGTTGCGTAAAGCCGCGGGCTCGACATCAGCTTGTCGGCGACGAGGATATTGACCATGCCACGGCCGTCGCGGTCGGTCTTGAGAAAATCTTTCAGCTCCAGCGCCGGCTCGCCGAAGAATTTATCGGCGCCCTGGTTCTCCAGCACGAGCAATTGGCGCTGGATGGTGCCGATCGTCGCCTTGGTGACGTTTCCGAAGCTCAAGGCTGACTTGCGGACATCGGCGAGTGGATCGACCTCGTCCTTCTTGGCGGTCATCGGCACGATGGCATCGAGCAGCGCGCGCAGATCCTTCATGTCGAGCAGCGTCAGACCGTTCTCGTCGGCGACGCGGAAGGCGACGTTGAGCACGCCTTCCTGCACATCGTTGAGATCGAGCAGCCGCGCCAGCAATAGTGGCCCCATCTCCGAGATGGTCGCGCGCACCGGATGGCCCTGCTCGCCGAACACGTCCCAGAACACGGTCGAGAACTGATCGGGCTGGAACGTCAGCGCCATCTCCTTGGCGCGCTGCAAAATAAAGTCCTTGCCCTCGCCGACTTCGGCTATCCCCGAGAGGTCGCCCTTGATGTCCGCAGCGAAGACCGGCACACCGGCACGTGCAAAGCCCTCCGCCATCACCTGCAGCGATACGGTTTTACCTGTTCCCGTCGCGCCCGTGACGAGACCGTGGCGATTGCCGAGGGCCAGCGTCAGCCATGCCGGTTGGTCGCCCTTGCCGATGAAGATCTTGCCGTCGGTATCGCCTGACTTCAGTTCGGTGGTCGCCATCGGATCGCCTCTGTCGCGCGCATCAAGAAAAAGATTTCAAAAAAATTTGCGGCTCACCATGATCTTACCGCATCTTGGCGAGCGATTGAAACGCAAAGCGTTCCCGCCACACCTGAAACCCGTCCGTCGTTCCCACGGACGAAACACAAGCCGTATCTTTTTGCTCTTTCCAAAGTACGGCGCTGTCGCATCTGCGAACAATTGACCAAAATTTCACGTTTGCTCTTGCATTGGTGCAACACTCGATACGCGATCACACTGAATCGCACGTCGGGCGAGTTGGCGCGCTTGTAATTCGAATCACAGCGGCTCAAGATCACTTTTCAACATAAGGGCATCGGCACTCAACCGATGTGAGGCGGGGCATCATGGACGAATTAATCAAAGCGCTGACCGCAAAGGTCGGCATCGACGAAGCTGTGGCTGAAAAGGCTGTCGGCATTATCTTGGGGTTCCTGCGCAAGGAAGCACCGGCCGCGCCGGTCAATGCGCTCATCGAAAAAATTCCGGGTGCGGATGCAGCCATCGCATCGTCAGAGGGCGGTGGTGGATTGAGCAGCCTGATGGGCGGCGGCATCATGGCCCTGGGCAGCAAGCTGATGGGTCTCGGCCTCGGCATGGGCGAGATCCAGAGCGTCGCGCGCGAACTGTTCAAGTTCGGCCGCGAGAAGATCGGCGCGGATGCCATGGACGAGATCGTTGCCGGCACACCTGGCCTGAGCCAGTTCTCCTGACCGTCTGTTACGTCAGCAGCCGCGCGTAAGCGTCCAGCATCTTCATACGTCCGATCTTCATACGTCTGAGTACCATGACATATCCCATCTCCAAGATTGACGGTTTGACGGCCTTCGCCGCGACCAAACTGAAAAAGGCAGGCATCCGCACCATGGAAGGGCTGCTGGACGCCGCTCACTCCGCGAAGTGCCGCAAGGAACTCGCTGCCAAGACCGGGTTCAGCGAACAGCAACTGCTCGAATGGGCGAACCTCGCCGACTACCTGCGCATCCCCGGCATGGGCAAGGCCAAGGCCGAACTGCTCCGCGCCTCCGGCGTCAACACGGTACGCGAATTGACCCACCGCAACCCGTCCCGCCTGGCTCAGGCGATGCGCGAGGCCAACGACAAGCGCAAGCTGGTGCGGGTGATGCCCTCCGAGAAGTCGGTCGGCGACCTGATCGAAAAGGCCCGCCAGCTGCCGCTGAAGATTTCGTATTGAGCCTCTCGTCATTCCGGGGCACGCGCAGCGCTAGCGGAGCGTGAACCCGGAATCCCGAGATGGCTGAAACGCCGGATCGCTTCACGCTGCAAGATTCCGGGTTCGCCTGCGGCTCACGCCGCATGCGCCCCGGAATGACGTTTTGATCCATCTTGACTCCCTCCCCCCGACCGCGCAAAGCGACCTCATGATCGCGCGTCCGACAACGTCTGCTCCGACGGTCCACCCGGTGCTGGCCGCGCTGCTGGCATCGCCGGTGCCTGCCGTGATGGGTATCCTGAACGTCACCCCGGATTCCTTCTCCGATGGCGGCCAGTTCGATGCCCCCGAGCGTGCGCTGGCGCAGGCCAGGCGAATGATCGCCGAGGGCGCGGGGATCATCGACATCGGCGCCGAGTCCACGCGCCCCTATGGGTCCCGGCCTGTCACCGCCGATGAAGAATGGGCGCGGCTCGTGCCGGTGCTGGCCGACGTGGTCGCGCTCGGCACGCCGGTGTCGATCGACAGCATGAAGGCGTCCGTCGTCGCGAAAGCGCTCGCCGCCGGCGTCGCCATCGCCAATGACATCTGGGGACTGCAGCGCGATCCCGACATGGCGCGCGTCATCGCCGAGCACAGCGCGCCTGTGGTCGTCATGCATAACCGCGACGAGGTCGATGGCAGCATCGATATCGTCGCCGACATGAAAAGCTTCTTCGCGCGCTCGCTGGAGATCGCCGCCAGGGCCGGCATCCCTGCGGGCCACATCGTACTCGACCCCGGCATCGGCTTCGGCAAGACGCCTGAGCAGAGCATGATTGCGCTGGCGCGGTTCGACGCGCTGACCAGCTTCGGCCTGCCGGTGCTGATCGCCGCCTCGCGCAAGAAATTCATATCGACCGTCGTACCGTCGGAGCCGCAGCAGCGCATCGGCGGATCCCTCGCCGCGCATCTGCTGGCGGTGCGGCACGGCGCCAAAATCGTCCGCGCCCATGACGTCGCGGAAACCGTTCAGGCCCTGCGCGTCACCGCAGCCATCGAGGACTTAAGATGACCGACATGATCTTCATCAAGGGCGTATCCGTGCATGCCCATCACGGCGTGCTCGACTACGAAGGCGTCGTCGGGCAGCGCTTCGTCATCGATCTCGAACTCGATGCCGATATCGACCTTGCCTCGCGCACCGACCGCCTTGCCGATACCGTGTCCTATGCCAATGTCGTCGCCACCGCGATCGCCGCTTTCAAGGACACCAATTACAAGCTGCTGGAACGCGCTGCCGGTGCGGTGGCCGATGCGGTGCTCGCGGATTTTCCGCGCATCAGCTCGGTCAAGGTCACCGTGCACAAGCCGCACGCGCCGATCGCCGCGATCTTCGACGATGTCGGCGTGGTGCTGCGCAGATCGCGGGCGTAACCGATGGCCAGCGTCCTCATCGCGCTCGGCGGCAATGTCGGCGATGTCCGCATGACCTTCCGCAAGGCGATCGGCAATATCTGCGGCATGACGCAGGCCGCGTTGATCGAACGCTCGGCAGACTACAGCACGCCGCCAGTCGGCGATGTGCCGCAGGACCACTTCGTCAATGCGGCAATCGAGATCGAGACCGAACTCGATCCGCACGCGCTGTTGTTCACGCTGCACAGGATCGAACACAAGTTCGGCCGCAACCGCGTTGCCGAGGGGCACTGGGGTCCGCGGCCGCTCGATCTCGACATGATCGCCTATGACGACGTGGTCATCGCCAAGCCGGAACTGCACCTGCCCCACCCGCGCGCCACCACCCGCGCCTTCGTTCTGGTGCCGCTAGCCGAGATCGCCCCGGAGCGGGTGATCGCGGGCAAGACCGTTGCCGAGCATCTGAAGGCGCTCTCAACCGCCGGCATCGAGAAGCTGCCCGACCTCGATTGAGCGCCAACACGCCGGAACTATCCTCACAAGATCACTCGCAGATCCCACGGCGCGACCAGCTCGGACCAGATTGGTTTAGCTCTGTGCCCCGCCCCTCACCCGTCGTCGCTGCGCGACGCCACCCTCTCCCCGCATTGCGGGGAGAGGGAAGAAAGCGCCAATTCCGCGCATCCCCATGCTCGAACAGCCATTGGCAACCCCTTCTCGGCATGGCATTTTCCGGCTCAACCACGAAGCAATACCGGGAGTGAAGTTCCTCAATGTCGACTGCGACTGACGACCTGCGGCTGGCCGCCGATTTTGCGCCTGCGAGTTACGATGACTGGCGCAAGCTCGTCGATGGCGTGCTGAAAGGCGCGCCGTTCGAGAAGCTGATCAGCAAGACCTATGACGGCGTCAAGATCCAGCCGATCTATCCGCGCGCCCAGGATGCGGCGCCGATTGCCAGCCGGCCGGCCGCGGCGCCATGGCAGATCATGCAGCGGATCGACCACCCGGATGCCGGCAAGTCGAACAAGCAGGCGCTGCACGATCTCGAAAACGGCGCCACTGGTCTCACGCTGGTGTTCGAAGGTGCCAATGGCGCGCGGGGGTTCGGCCTCGTCGCCTCGCCCGACACCATCGAGACGCTGTTCGACGGCATCTATCTCGACGCCGGCATCGGCATCGAACTCCATGCCGGCCCGCAGTCGCGCATGGCCGTGACGCATCTCGCCGATTACATCAAGACGAAGGGCATCGATCCCGCCACATGCGATATCCGCTTTGGCCTCGATCCCATCGGCGCCACCGCCGTATGGGGCACCAGCGCCTATAACTGGTGGGAGATGGCGCCCGCCGTCACCGACACCATCAAGAAGCTCGCCGCACAAGGCTTCAAGGGCCCGTTCGCCGTTGCCGACGGCCGCATCATTCACGATGCCGGCGGCTCCGAAGTGCAGGAACTGTCCTACGTCCTCGCGGTGATGGTGTCCTATCTGCGCGCGATGGAAGACCATAACATTCCGCTCGAGACGGCCCGCGGCATGGTCTATGCGCGTCTCGCGGCTGATGCCGATCAGTTTCTCACCATGGCGAAATTCCGCGCGCTGCGCCTCTTGTGGGCGCGCATCGAGGAAAGCTGCGGCCTCGTGCCGAAGCCGCTGTTCATCGCTGCCGACACCGCATGGCGCATGCTTACGCAGCGCGATCCCTATGTGAACATGCTGCGCGCCACCATGGCGACATTCGCTGCGGGCCTCGGCGGTGCCAACTCCATCTGCGTGCTGCCGCATACGCTGGCGCTCGGCCTGCCCGATGGCTTTGCGCGCCGCGCTGCGCGCAACACCCAACTGGTGCTGCTGGAAGAGTCCAATCTCGCCAAGGTCACCGATCCCGCCGCCGGTGCCGGCGGCATCGAGGCGCTCACGCGCGAACTGTGCGACGCCGCATGGGCGCAGTTCCAGGACATCGAAAAAGCTGGCGGCGCCTTCCCGGCGCTTGGCAACAATGTGATCCAGCCGAAGGTCGCCGCGACCCGTGCCGCGCGTCAGGCCAGCGTCGCCAAGCGCCGCGAAGTGCTCACCGGCGCCAGCGAATTCCCGAACCTGCATGAGGCCCGCGCCAGTGTGCTGAAGGTCAAGCCGATCCCCGGCAAGCCCTATGGCAAGGACAAGATCAAGTTCAACCCGCTGGAACCGATCCGGCTGGCCTCGCCCTTCGAGGCGCTGCGCGACAAGTCGGATCACCTGCTGGCGCGCAAGGGTGCCCGTCCGAAAGTGTTTCTGGCCAATCTCGGCACGCCGGCCGATTTCACGGCCCGCGCGACCTTCGCCAAGAGCTTTTTCGAGACCGGCGGCATCGAAGCCCTCGACAGCGACGGTTTCTCCGATCCAGCCGTACTCGCCAAGGCCTGGAAGGCCTCCGGTGCCGCGCTGGTATGTATCTGCTCGTCCGACAAGCTCTATGCCGGCCAGGCCGCGCCCGCAGCAAAAGCGCTTCAGGCCGCCGGCGCGAAGCATATCTATCTGGCAGGCCGCCCCGGCGACCTCGAGGCGCCCTTGCGCGACGCAGGCGTTAGGGATTTTATCATTGCCGGCGGCGATGCGCTGGCGATGCTGGTGCAGGCCCATGATCTACTAAATTCGGCCTGATGGAGTAAGCCATGACGGCAACGGCGAGCAAACCCGCGCTGACCGGCGGCTGCCAATGCGGCGCGATCCGCTTTGCGCTGTCGGCTGCGCCGACCCGGGTCAGCATCTGCCATTGCCGCATGTGCCAGAAGGCCACCGGCGCGCCATTCGCCTCGCTCGCCGATATCCCGAACGAGAACTTTGCGTGGACCCGCGGCAAGCCGGCGGCGTTCAAGTCATCGTCGATTGCGGAGCGCGACTTCTGCGCCAAATGCGGCACGCCGCTGAGCTATCGCGCGATCGGCGGCCCCAAGATCGAGATCATGACCGGCGCCTTCGACCGCCCGGACCGCGTGGTGCCGACGCTGCAATTCGGCACGGAGTCACGCCTGGGCTGGGTCGGCAACGTGTCGAACCTGCCGAGCAAGACGACGATGCAGAATTTCGGACCGGAGAAATGCGCGGAAGTGTTCAGCTATCAGCATCCGGATCATGATTGAGATAGCGTGTTTCAACAAGGATCGCGCGCATGGGCAGTTTGCTATTCGACTTGCTGATGTGGCCGATCGCCAAGGTGCTTGAAAAAGTGTTTGACGTGGTACTCTGGCGGAAAACTGAAACGCCCCCGTCAGACGACCCGACCTACAAGAAGAACGTTCAGAGACTCATCGAACGCAATCGAGAATTCGAGAAACGACCATGACCAAGATTCCTGACTTCACCAACATCGCTTTCTCGCCCATCGCCGCCGGTGCGCCATCGCAGGGCGAGCCGTGGCTGACGCCCGAAGGCATCCTGGTGAAACCCGGTTATGGCGAATCCGACGTCGCCGGCATCGACTTCCTCGACACCTATCCGGGCATCGCGCCGTTCCTGCGCGGGCCCTACCCGACCATGTATGTCAACCAGCCCTGGACGATCCGGCAATATGCCGGATTTTCCACCGCGGAGGATTCCAACGCCTTCTATCGGCGCAATCTCGCAGCCGGCCAGAAGGGCCTCTCGGTCGCCTTCGATCTCGCCACCCATCGCGGCTATGACTCGGATCATCCGCGCGTGTCGGGCGACGTCGGCATGGCCGGCGTGGCGATCGACTCGATCTACGACATGCGCACGCTGTTCGCCGGTATTCCGCTCGATCAGATGAGCGTGTCGATGACCATGAACGGCGCGGTGCTGCCGATCCTCGCGCTCTATGTCGCTGCCGCCGAGGAACAGGGCGTGCCGCCGGAGAAGCTCACCGGCACGATTCAGAATGACATTCTGAAAGAGTTCATGGTGCGCAACACCTATATCTATCCGCCGACACCCTCGATGCGGATCATCTCCGACATCTTCGCCTACACCTCGCAGAAGATGCCCAAGTACAATTCGATTTCGATCTCCGGCTATCACATGCAGGAAGCCGGTGCGACGCAGGATCTCGAACTGGCTTACACGCTCGCCGACGGCGTCGAATATCTGCGCGCCGGTTTGGCCGCGGGCATCGATGTCGACCGCTTCGCGCCGCGGCTGTCGTTCTTCTGGGCGATCGGCATGAACTTCTTCATGGAAGTCGCCAAGATGCGCGCTGCGCGGCTGCTCTGGGCCAAGCTGCTGACGCAGTTCAACCCGAAGGATCCGAAGTCGCTGTCGCTGCGCACCCATTGCCAGACCTCGGGCTGGTCGCTGACCGCGCAGGACGTCTACAACAACGTGATGCGCACCACCATCGAGGCGATGGCGGCGACGCAGGGCCACACGCAGTCACTGCACACCAATGCGCTCGACGAAGCGCTGGCGCTGCCCACCGACTTCTCGGCGCGCATTGCCCGCAACACGCAGCTGTTCCTGCAGCAGGAAACCGGCACCAACCGCATCATCGATCCATGGGGCGGCTCCTATTACGTCGAGCGCCTGACACATGATCTCGCCACCAAGGCCTGGGCGCATATCCGGGAAGTGGAAGAGCTCGGCGGCATGGCCAAGGCCATCGAGGCCGGCGTGCCCAAGCTGCGCATCGAGGAAGCCTCGGCGAAGACCCAGGCACGCATCGATGCCGGCCGTCAGGCGGTGATCGGCGTCAACAAGTACAAGCCGGAAAATGAAGAAGCGCTCGACGTGCTCAAGGTGGAAAATTCCACCGTGCGCCGGCTGCAGATCGACAAATTGAAGAGGCTTCGTGGCGAGCGCAGCCAGGCCGACGTCGACGCCGCGCTGGCGGCGCTGACGCGCAGCGCCAAGGACGGCAACGGCAACCTGCTGGCGCTGGCGATCGATGCCGCGCGGGCCAAGGCCACCGTCGGCGAAATTTCCGATGCGATGGAGAAAGTATTCGGCCGCCACCGCGCCGAGATCAAGTCCATCACCGGTGTCTACAAGCGCGAGGCGTCCACCATGAACGACAAGGTCCAGAAGGTTCAGGCGCTGATCGACGCTTTCGAGGACGCCGAGGGTCGCCGCCCGCGTATTCTCGTCGCCAAGATCGGCCAGGACGGCCACGACCGCGGCCAGAAGGTGATCGCGTCGGCCTTTGCCGATGTCGGCTTCGACGTCGATATCGGACCGCTATTCGCCACCGCCGATGAAGCCGCGCGGCAGGCCGTCGAAAACGACGTGCACATCCTCGGCCTATCGTCGCTGGCCGCAGCCCATCTGACCGCGGTGCCCGAACTCAAGGCCGCGCTCAAGAAGCAGGGCCGCGAGGACATCATGATCATCATCGGCGGCGTCGTCCCCCCGCAGGATTACGACGAACTCTACAAGGCCGGCGCCGAGGCGATCTTCCCGCCGGGCACGGTGATCTCGGAGGCGGCCGAAGAGCTGATCCACAAGCTCAATGCGCGGCTGGGACACAGCGAGGCGGCGGAGTAATCAAGACCACAATCAACCGGGTGCCTGATGAGCTGGTCCATGGAAACTGGCACAATTCCGCCACCGTCCGTTGCAGAGCGTTTCTCGCATATCTACGAGAAAATTGCGCTGGTCAAAGAAGCTATCGCTGGTCGCACGTCGGCAGACCTCGCCAAGGACATGAGGACTTGCGTGGCCATGGAGCGATTTTTCGAGATTATCGGAATTGCTTCGGATCACATCCCGAATGAGATAAAGAAGCGCGAAGCTGAAGTAGACTGGACAGCGGTTGCCGAGATGAGTGATCGTCTCGGCAACGTCGCAATCAGAGTTGAGCCAGACACTCTTCTACATTGGGCTCACGATTTGATGCCTCCTCTCGAACGGTGCGCCGCGCGGCTCAGGTCTCCAGAATGAAACTTGCTTATATCCGTAATACTTCTCGTCTCGCAGGCTTGGCCTGTGCCTTCCTAATCACTTCCATAGCGATCTCCCTCGCCGCCGAGCCGACACCCGACATCCAGCTCAAGGGCAAATACACCGAGGTCGCCGTCTTCTTTGATGCCGCGATCAAGTCCGATGCGCCGCTGCTGAAATATCTCACATCCGCCAGCAATGGCTGGGCTGCGAAGACGCTCAAGGAGCTGGCCGAGCAGCGCAAGGAGATGAACGATCTCCCTGCCGACATCCGCAACCGGCCATGGGAATCGGAGCGTAGCTATACGCAGAGTTCACTCGTCTCCGGCCGCTATGCCAGCATCATCCGCGCGGACTACAACTACACCGGCGGCGCGCATCCCAATCGTGCCAACGACACGCTGCTGTGGGACAGGCAGGCCGGCAAGATGATCAGCGTCCGCCCTTTTTTCACCGAGCTCGCCGATAGCGGGCCGGCGATGACGGCGATCCGCGATGCAGTCGTCGCCGATCTCAAAGTCGAGAAGAAAAAACGCGACAACGACAATCCCGACATGAGCCTCGTCGATGCGCTGGAGCCAAAGCTGCTCAAGATCGGACCGGTATCGCTGGCGCCGTCGACATCGGCCGGCAAGAGCTCCGGCCTCAGCTTCCATTACGGCCCCTATGCGGTCGGCTCCTATGCCGAAGGCGATTACGACGCCTTCGTGCCGTGGGAGAAACTCAAGCCCTATCTGTCCGCCGAGGGCAGCGCGATCTTCGCCGGCGAGCGGCCGAAGGACGACGACAAGGGGCCGCAGTGACCAAAGCCCCCATCGACATCGACGCGCTCGCCAAAGACCTCCGCGCCGGCAGCCGCGCCGCGCTGGCGCGGGCGATCACGCTGGTGGAAAGCCGCCGCGCCGATCATCAGGCCGCCGCGCGCGAACTCGTGCAGGCACTGCTGCCCGCCACAGGCAAAGCGTTTCGCGTTGGGATCACCGGCTCGCCCGGCGTCGGCAAGTCGACCACCATCGATGTGCTCGGCATGTATCTGATCGAGCGCGGCCACAAGGTCGCGGTGCTGGCCGTCGATCCCTCCTCGGCGCGCACCGGCGGCTCGATCCTCGGCGACAAGACGCGGATGAACGATCTGTCTGCCCATCCTAACGCCTTCATTCGTCCCTCGCCGTCCTCCGGCACGCTCGGCGGCGTCGCAGCGAAAACGCGCGAGGCGATGTTACTTTGTGAGGCGGCAGGTTTCGACGTGGTGCTGGTGGAGACCGTCGGCATCGGCCAGTCGGAAACCGCGGTCTGCGACATGACCGATTTCTTTCTTGCGCTGATGTTGCCCGGCGGCGGCGACGAGTTGCAGGGCATCAAGAAAGGCCTGATCGAACTCGCCGACATGATCGCCATCAACAAGGCTGACGGCGACAACCTCAAACGCGCCAATATCACCGCTGGGGATTATCGCGGCGCGCTGCATATCCTGGCGCCGCGCTCGGAGCACTGGCATCCGCCAGTCGTGACCTATTCGGCGCTGACCAAGACGGGTATCGCCGAACTCTGGGACAAGGTCATCGCGCATCGCACCGCCATGAATACCTCCGGCGATTTCGCCGCCCGCCGCCGCGAGCAGCAGGTGAAGTGGATGTGGACCATGCTGGAGGATCGGTTGAAGGCACGGCTGCGCAGCGATCCCGGCATTCGCAGCAAGGTCAAACAGGTCGAACGCGACGTCGCCGACGGCACGATGACGCCTGCCGTCGCGGCGGAGCAGATAGTGGAGTTGCTGAAGTAAGAGTCGATTTATGCTGGCACTACACCCCGCTCTGCGCAGGATTCATTCTTGCTAACGTGGCAGCAGAACGAAACCCTCATCGCGCGGATCAGGTCCGGAGTTGCAAGGTACGAATGTCGCTGGCTGCGAGGTATCAATCCAATGCATGCACTGCTTTCTGAAGTCGGCTAGCACGCTGACCGGCTGGCCCCTTTTGATCGTATTGGTTTCGAGCGATGAGACGCGCGCATCGAGCGTTTTCTCTTCAACGAGCCGTAGCCGCTTCTCCACCTCTGCCAACCGCGACTCCGCAGCATTTGCTCGCCCTTCAAGGGCTTTAATCGCAGCGATCATGCACTTGGTTCGTTCTTCGAATTCTCCTTTGCACTCACCTACAGACTTGGTCCAATCGATACTCGCTTGACTGAACGCAGCTGAGTTCGAAAACAAAAGGACGGCAAAAAGGCCGAAAATCAACCTGGACATAAAATCCCCCAAAAAAACAATCAATGGTAGAAATCCTCTGCAGCTCTCACTTTCAGGTCAAGGGCATAATCGTTCATTGCTTCGTGAGCGGTATATCCGTGCCGCTGCAACCGCATTCGCACGCTTCCGAACGAAGAGGAGAGAACAAGGTCATGTGGGTAGAGGCATGAATCGATGAGCAGCGCCCCGCGCATCCTTATCACCGGCTTCGGCCCCTTCCCCGGCGCGCCGGTGAACCCGACGCAGGCGCTGGTGCGAAAACTCGCAACGCTGCGCCGTCCCGCTTTCGCCGACGCCATCCGCATCGCGCATATTTTCGACGTCACCTACGCCACCGTCGACCGCGAATTGCCCGAGCTGATCGCGCGCCATCGCCCGGATGCGCTGCTGATGTTCGGCCTCGCCGCGCGCACGCCCTATATCCGGATCGAGACGCGCGCACGCAACGCGGTGTCGATGCTGTGGCCGGATGCCGGCCACACGACGGTACGCCGCGCCAGCATCGTACCTGGCGCCGGCGCGCAGATGTTCGGCCCGCACACGGCGCGTCTGTTCCGGGCCGCCCTCGCTGGCGGCGCCGACGTGCGCCCCTCACGCGATGCCGGCCGCTATCTCTGCAATTACCTGTCCTGGCGCGGCATCGAGGCGACGCGCGCGCACAGCGGCCCTCGCCTCGCCGCCTTCGTCCATGTGCCGCTGCTGGCGCAAGACACGGCCTCGCGTCGCATGACTTCCGACGAGCTCACCGATACCGGTGAAGCTATCCTGCTGGAGATGATCCGCCTGACCCGGGTCAAGCTGTGTGATCCGGCCCGGAATTCCGGGGTTGGGACCGTCGAAACGACACTCCCGGCTATTTTCTGAACACTAATTCATAAATTGGAGAAATTCCGCCGGTTTCCGCGACGCAGCCATGCCGAAAGTCAACTTGTGCATCGCAGCATGAAGACCCTAATGGCGAGAAGCTCTCAAGGACAGTTTTGTGACCGACATCAACGCCGACGCGCCTCTGGCGGTGTCATCGACCCATAGCCCAATGAAATTTGGCGAATTCGTCGTCGTGATCGCTTCGATCATGGCGCTGAATCCGCTTGCCATGGACATCATGCTGCCGGCGCTGCCGCATATCGGTGCGGCCTTCAACGTCCCTGATGCCAACCACCTTCAGACCGTCCTCTCGGTCTTCCTGCTCGGCTTCGGCGTGGCCCAATTCGCCATCGGCCCGCTGTCGGATCGCTACGGCCGGCGCCCCATCCTGCTTGGTGGAATGGCCGTCTATTGCGGTGCGAGCGTGCTCGCGCTGTTCGCACCGTCGTTCGAAGTCCTGCTGCTCGCCCGCCTGCTGCAGGGCGTCGGCACCGCGGCGACGCGCGTGATCGCGGTGTCGATCGTCCGGGACTGCTATGCCGGCCGCCGCATGGCCAGCGTCATGTCACTGGCCATCATGGTTTTCATTTCCGTGCCGGTCATCGCCCCGTCTTTCGGCCAGGCCCTGATGGTTCTCACGGAATGGCGCGGCATCTTTGTCGTGCTGATGCTATACGGTCTGCTGACGCTGGCCTGGAGTGCCTGGCGAATGCCGGAGACGCTGCCGGTCGCCAAACGCCGCTCGCTCGCCATTCGTGATGTGCTCTATGCCTATCGGCAAACCGTCAGCCATCGGCAGACGCTCGGTTACGGCCTCGCTGCCGGCATCCTGCAGGGCGCACTGTTCGCTTTCGTGTTTACGTCGCAGCAGGTGTTCACCGAGATTTTCCATCTCGGGCCATATTTCCCGCTTGCCTTTGCTTCCATCGCTTTCGGCGTCGCTGCGGCCAGCTTCTTCAACTCGCGCGTCGTCCATCGCCTTGGCATGCGCGCACTCTCCCACGGCGCCCTGCTCGGTTTCGTCACTGCTGGCGCGGCGATGTTATTGGCCGTGGCGATGGGCTTCATGCCGCTATGGTTGTTCATCGCGCTGTCGATGCTGATGATGTTTGCCTTCGGCCTGATGTTCTCGAATTTCACCGCGCTGGCGATGGAGCCGCAGGGCCACATCGCCGGCACGGCCTCCTCGCTCTACGGGACGCTGACCACGCTGCTGGGTATCGCCATCGGCACGGTTATCGGCCAGCACTATGACGGCACTCTGCTGCCGTTCGCGACCGGCCTTTTTCTTTGCACCCTCACTGCATTCGCGGTGATCCTCGTGGTGGAAAAGGGCCGCCTGTTCAAGTCTCACAAGATGGTGAGCTGAACCCTCTCGCGACGCAGCCGAATGGCCGTCGCGCAATTTTGAAATGTCTGGGAATACGTCGGGCGAACCCGGCGCCGCCATGAACGTTATCAATTTTTACCGGAGCAATCCGATGCCCTATGCACTGTTCTGTGACGACGCGAAACTGAGTAAAGCCTATCCGACCGAAGCCGACGTGTGGAAACTTGCCGCCGAGAGCGGCCTTGTCACCGATGTCGAAGCCAAGAATTCGAAGCCGACACCGCGCCGCGTGCTCGACAACGACTACGAGATCCGTCCCTGCCAGGCGGAGCCCGGCGAATGCCCGGAAAAGAACGAACGCGACGCCCAGGCCGAGAAGGATTTCCAGCTCGCGCTGACGGGACGATAGCGCGCGGGGCCCTCGGGCGCCCCAGCGAAGCGACGTTCGACATTAAGCGCCTGCGCGCTCCGCCGTTGGCATTCTCCCCACCACACGTCGTCATTCCGGGGCGCGCGTCGCCGGCGAAGCCGGCAGAGCGAGAACCCGGAATCTCGAAGTGTTGCTGAACAGGTCGGGATTCCCCGCCACTCCAATTGGAGTGGCTGAGGTTCGCCTGCGCGAAGGCGCGCAGCCGCCCCGGAATGACAGCTTGGGGCGATACGACGCGGGAACATTTTTTCCTATTCTCTCTTGACAATATCCCTGTAAGGTTTATATTCCCTTCCGTCCTGCCCCACTGAGAGGGGCGATCGCGATCGTCACGTTCGCGGGGTGGGATGCGGTGGACGCCGGAGATGCGGCGTCACGCGGTTCATGGGGAACGTCTGTCTTCGGGCAGGACGGATCTGCGCCAGCACTGCCACTGGCAAGGACACGGCCGACCTTGGGATGGACAGACCCTGGACAGTGTGACGGACGACCAAATCGAAACGCGTTCGGCCAAGTGCTTTGCGGCTACCCTGTCCCTCCGCCCTGGGACATTAATTTTGGTGATGGGACCGTTCGCCATGGCAGATGTGCAAGCAACCGAAAAAACACCGCATGCGGAACGTCGGGCACTTGCTCGGCGCCTCCGAAAGTCCTGATGCACTCTCAATTGCGGAAGACCGCATTCGCATCAGGCCCACGGGTGCAACGGGCACCTGGCGTTCCGCACGCCCTCTCACAAGGGGGCGGGAATGCAAGGGACGACGGCGCCCCCGCGCCGCAAACAATGGGGGTGATGACGCATGTCTGATGGGCAGTGGCTGTTTGACAGTTGAATCTGCGATGGAGGCGCCGCACCCACAGGTGTCATCCCCGGGCTTGACCCGGGGATCCAGCTTGGCCCGCACACTGTCGCACAAGACAAGGTGGATGGCCGGGTCAAGCCCGGCCATGACGTGGGGAGAAGTCTGGGATTATTGCGAAGCTCGCTTCGCGCCATCCGGCCATGACGACCGGGAGTGATGCACCCGCTCTTACCGTTCCATATGTCAGAGCATCATTAACCCTACCCTGCACATTCATCGCGGCCACTCTCGCCTGGCAACGTCACACGCATCATCTTGCGTTACGTCATCAGCGGACATCCACCGGGATCTTGAACCATGGACCTGCATCGCCGCCATCTGCTGACTGCGTCCGGCGCGGGTCTCGCCGCCGGCGCATTCGCCGCATCGAGTGACGCGGCACGCGCCGCCACGCTCACCTCGACGCTCGGACGCGACGCCACGCAATATGGTGTGCGTGCCAATAGCCAGGACGACCAGACCCGCGCATTGCAACGCGCCATCGACGAGGCGGCACGCGCGCAGGCACCGCTCGCATTGCCGCCCGGCAACTATCGCACCGGCATGCTCAGGCTCGCGCGCGGCTCGCAGATCATCGGTGTGCGCGGCGCAACGACCCTCACCTTCAGCGGCGGCGCGTCACTGCTGTCAGGAGAAGGCGCGGACTATGTCAGCCTCAGCGGCCTCACGCTGGACGGCAACTTCGCCAAACTGCCGCCGCGGCGCGGGCTGCTGCACATGGTGCAGGCGCGCGAACTCCGCATCGGCGATTGCACCGTCACCAATAGCGGCGGCGCCGGCATCTGGCTGGACAACGCGGCGGGCGCGATCACCGGCAATACACTCAGCAACATCGCCACCACGGCGATCGTCTCGTTCGATGCGCAGGGCTTGATCGTCGCGCAAAACATCATTTCCGGCACCGGCAGCAACGGCATCGAGATCCTGCGCACCGCCATCGGCGATGACGGCACGCAAGTGATCGACAATCGCATCGAGGACATCAAGGCCGGCCCCGGCGGCTCCGGTCAGTATGGCAACGCCATCAACGCCTATCGCGCCGGCAATGTCATCGTCTCCGGCAATCGCATCCGCAATTGCGATTACTCGGCGGTGCGCGGCAACTCCGCATCGAACATCCACATCACCGGCAACAGCGTGTCGAGCGTGCGCGAAGTCGCGCTCTATTCGGAATTCGCCTTCGAGGCCGCGGTGATCGCCAACAACACCGTCGATGGTGCGGCGCTCGGTGTCTCGGTCTGCAATTTCAACGAGGGCGGCCGTATCGCCGTCGTACAAGGCAACATCATCCGCAACCTGCTCCCGAAGCGGCCGATCGGTACGGCGCCCGACGACGATGCCGGCATCGGCATCTATATCGAGGCGGACGCCAGCGTCAGCGGCAATGTCGTCGAGAACGCGCCGTCCTTTGGCATGATCGCGGGCTGGGGCAAGTATCTGCGCGATGTCGCCATCACCGGCAACGTCGTGCGCAACAGCTTTATCGGCATTGGTGTATCGGTCGCACCGGGCGCCGGCACCGCGCTTGTCAGCAACAACATGATTTCAGGCGCGCCGCGCGGCGCTGTCGTCGGCCTCGATCATGCAAAGCCGGTGACCCCTGACCTCACCGCCGATGGCGCACAGCGCTATCAGCAGGTTGCGCTGTCCGGGAACACGGTGCGCTAAAGCGCTGTCCGCAGCATCGGATAGCGCGCGCTCATCACCAGAGGATCAAGCGCCTTCTGCCAATCCAGATCTGCCGGCGTCACCGCCGCTTGGCGTGGCGGAGCCTGCCGCAACAAGGTTTCGATCGGGATCAGGACGGGCGAAGCCGCTTCAGCCACCGGCTCGATGTCGGGCTGCAAGGGCGCAACCGCTGCAATGGCAGGAGCCGCGACGGCAGCAGGCCGTGGTGGTTCAGGGGCGCGCGGCGCCCGGTAGATCACCCCTTCCGAAGACAGCACGCGCCTCACGGCGGCGGTCTCGCCCTCGACCATCAGCCGCCAGCGTTCAACCGCTTCCTTGGCTTCCTGAATGTTGTCGAGAAACTCGGCTTCACTGTGAAAACGGCGCCACCGCCCGCTCTCGAACAGTTCTGTCAGGTAATCCAGCCGGCTCTCGGCAAGAGCGCACCAGCGCTGGGCCAGTGGCCGACCGATGCCGGCATGCGGGTAAGGAAAATTCAGGTGAGATGACATGGAAATGTCCGCAAGAGAAAAAACGGACGCAAAGCAACAAACGAATCACTCACCAATACTTGGAGAGTTTCTGTGGAAAAGTTTTCGGGGTCCAGCGCAATGTGGTCAAACTTGGACAATTGCGTTGGAAACACGTGAGAAAGCCCCGTCAAACTTGAGGTATTGCAGTCAAGCCTTGCTTGAGCCTTGCTCGATGCCGGGCCATGCACCGGCAATCTATGACCTGAAGGTTAAAATTTTTGGTTAACAAAAACGAAAGACCCGTCCGGGGGGACAACCGGACGGGTCAAGCTATACCGGCGCGAATGTTTGGGCGCATGCGCCGGATATGGCCTCGTTGGGGAGGGAATGCCGCTCCCACATCCATATGTCCGGCAGACCCGGCCAAACGTTCAACGATCAGGAGATTATTTTTGGACGTCTGACGCCATCGACGGCGACGATGCCTCGACCGCACGCGTCGTCGGCGCCGGCGCGGTGACGACAACAGGCGTGACAGGCGCAGGCGCTGTCGCCACGGGTTGCTGAGCGCCCTGCACTGCCGATACCGCACTATAGGCATCCGCCGCGCCGGCACCGAACAGGTCGTCACGGCCGGGCGCACCAAGATCACGCGCGGTTGTCATCAGGATGCTGCGGATTTCGTTCGGCCGCAGTTGCGGATTGCGCTCGATCATCAATGCGGCGAGCCCGCTGATATAGGCGGCCGAGAACGAGGTGCCGGACGTCATCTGATATTTGTTGTCCGGCGCGGGCAGGAAAATATCGACGCCCGGTGCAGCCACGGCGATATGGCTGCCACGGTTCGACGCAGTGAACAGCCTGTCATAGGCATCTGTGGCACTGACTGCGATAACGCTGGGGCTTGCGGCGGGATAAAGCGGCGGCGATTTCGGGCCGGCATTGCCTGATGCCGCGACCATCACGATGCCCTTGCTGGCTGACGCCGCAATACCGCGCTCGATCAGTGGATCCTGCGGGCCGGCAAAGCTCATATTGATGACCTGGGCGCCATTCATGGCCGCGTGGTTGATACCCTTGAGGATCACGAAAGACGAACTCTCGGCACCGCCCTGCGACACACCAAAAGCGCGAATGGCCAAGATGCGCGCGCGCGGCGCGCTGCCCATCAGCCGCGCATGCGATACGATCGCGCCCGCAATGCCAGTCCCGTGCACATGCGCACTTTCCTTACTGCCAAGCGCATCGAACGAACCCACGATGGCATCAGCGAGTTCGGGATGCGCGACGTCGATGCCGGAGTCGATCACAGCAACTGTGACATTGGCACCGGCGGACAGCTTGTGCGCCTCGGGCAGACGAAGCTTCGCCAGCGCATATTGCGCAGGATCGCCCTCGCCCAGTGCCGGCGTTGTCACCTGGTCCTGCAGCACATAGCGGAAATTGGGTTGCACAGCGCGCACGTCAGCCTCGGCGCGCATCTGGGACTCGACAGTTTCGACCGAACGATTGTCGGTGATCCGGAACAGGTTGATCGTCGCGCCGATCAGCGGAAAATCCTGCGACGACAGACGCTCCAGGCGCAGACGGCGCGCCAGCGCATCTGTCTGGTCGGGCGTCAGCGCGCTGTCGAGTTCGGCGACGATCTGCCGTGGGACATAACGCGTGTTCAAAGCCGTCTGTGGGCCATTGCTGCGCGGTCCACCACCGGCATTCTGGCTGCGCGGCGTCGGGCCGCCGCCCAGATCTGCAACGAATGGCTTCTCGTTGCACTCGCCGGATGCCGCGCGATTGGCATAGGCGCAGCTCGGATAGGTGTTGGGCGAATAACGCACATAGGGAATGGTTGGCAGCACGCCCACGATCTTCGGCGGCGGTGTACGCCCTGGCCGCGAGGATATGGGCGGTGTCCGGCTGGCTGTCGTCCCGATCGCCGCACCGCGCGGACCGACGCTGGTGATACCGACGCGACCAGCAATGGGTCCACGGCTCGCGATATTCGGGCCACGACCGGCGATGCGGCCCGCGCCGGCAGCGATGTTCGGATTGATGCGCGGCGTTGTGCTGGGAGCGATCGTGGGAATGCGCGATCCGATATTGAGGCTCGGCGAGCGCATCATGCTCTGCGCGCCAGCGACCGAAAGGCTGAACGGCCATGCGACGGCGAGCGAAAGCACAGCGGCCGTGCATTTCATTATCGGTCCGGAGGCACCACGATCATGTCTCATGGAACAGGCCTCGCACGCACAATGCGGATCGGATCAACCGACGGCGCCTATTGCGCCTGAACCGCCATGCTGACGATCTTCTCGTTCTCCAACCGGCGGATCAGCCCAGCGATCTGGTCCTTGGTCATCACCCGATTGCCGAACTGCAGCCGGAACAGCCCGTCCTTGCCGCTATCGACAATCGTACCCTGATAGCCGTCGAGCAGCGCTGTGATGTCAGACACCCGCGCAGTCGGCGCAAAACGGACGAACAGGCGCGTCGGAGCTTCTACCGAGGCCGGTGCCGGCGCGAGCGACCGGGTGACAGTGGTCGGTGCACTTGCTGGCGAGGGTGCGGCTTCATAGGACGCGGTCTGGAATGAGTGTGTATCGCGCTGCATCAGCACGGTGCCGATGACACCTGCCTGCAGCATGATCGCAAGCGCGCCAACAGCGGCCGAAGCCGCCAGCGTCCGCGGCGAAAGCGATGCGAAAAATCCGGAAATCCGCGCCGACAGACCGACCGATGTCGATCCGCTGCGCACCGGCTCGGCGTCAATCGCAGCAAACAGCTTCTGCATCGCCCGTGAGGACGGCGCACCGAGGCTCTCATTGAGGCCAATAGTCTCCGCATATTCTTCCTGGATCACGGCATATTGCTTCGCCAGTTCCGGATCCTTGGCCAGTGCATCATCGACGCGGCGCGCATCACGCGCGTTGAGCGTGCCCGCGGCGTGCCAAGGCAGCAATGCCTCGATCTCGCCTGGCTCCTGGGTCGGCACTTTGTTGCTCATCGCCATCATGGCCAGCCTCGTTCAATGCCGGCTGCCTTGAGCAGATCGGCTAATTTCTTGCGCGCATAAAACAGGCGCGTCTTGACGGTGTTCTCGGGAATTCCGACGATCTCGGCCACCTCTTCCACGGACTTCTCGTGGTAGTAGACGAGATCGACGATTTCCCGATGCTCGGGCGAAAGGGATGTCAGGCACTTCCGCAACGCGTCACTGGTATCCTTTTTTTGAACCGACACTTCGGGATTATCGGACGTATCCTCGATCGCGTTGGCCGTCTCGTCGTCCAGTTCGGCGTCCTTGCGCTTGCGCAGCGCGGACAGCGCCTTGAACCTCGTAATCGCCAGGAGCCAGGTCGAGACCGCGGAACGACCTTCGAATTTGCCTGCCTGCCGCCACACATCCAGGAACACTTCGCTGATAAGATCCTCAGCAATCTGTTCGTTCCGCACCAGCCGAAGGCCGAAGCGAAACACCCGGACGTGGTGCCTGCCATAAAGCACCTGCATGGCAAGACGGTCGCCTTGCGCAATCCGGGCGATCAGAATCTCATCCGATGCCGCCTGTGTTGCACTCACTGCCCGTCTCGCAAGGTTGGTCTGAATGAGGATGTAAGAGGTTCGATTGACAAGATAAAATCTTCTCGAATGGGCAGGAATATACCGGTCGCGGCTGCTTTTAACCGCGCCGAACGGGCTTTTACCGCCCTTTTCTTGGGCGGAACGGGTAACAGGTAGCATAATGCTGGGGCATTTCCGACCCGAACGCCAGCGATTCACACGGCAACCTTACCAAGTCGTGGCTTCCGGAACAGCCTTGAGACGGAGGAACCTGCATTTTGCAGCCATATCCCGAAACCCTCGTCAATGAATACCGTAACTTGCCCTGGCGGCTTGTCCGCCACATCAAGTGAACTCGCCCGGGCCCGTCATCGGCCCGGGCATTTTTACTTAAACAACAAAGCTATTCTTGAAACCTTCTGGCAGTCCCGCTGCACGCGATCTGTCGACAGATGTCGCCGAGAGCAGCTAATGAGTAGCCGGCTACCAGATTTGACTCACGGCAATAGATACCAAACCTAAAGGCTTTGAGCACTAGAGTTCCATCAGCAAAACCCATCGATGGGCTCAATGACCGCAGCCGCTTCATCAGTCTTGAATCCAGTCAACGGCGACTTCGAAGCCGTCGATGGAGAGTTGCGGTCTGATATGCTGGCACGTCGCCTGAAGCGGCGGCGCCAAATGCTCGCATTGGCGGCTGCCAGTCATGCCGTCAACGTCGTGCTGCTTTTCGTCTTCCTTGCAGCAGGCACTATCGATGGCACGATCGTCGCGGCCTATGCCGGCTGCGCTTTTACCTCTGTCCTGATCTTCCTCGCGATCTCCGAGAGCGGCCTGACGGATGACTGGCGCGATCACTTCTTCGCAGCGCCCTACACGGCTGTCACTTACGCACTTCTGCTCGCCTTCGTTTACACAGCGCCCAATGTCGCCGTCGTGTTTCTCTGCGCATTGTTTCTTGTGGCCAATGTCATCGCCTTGCGTACCTCGCCACGTGAAGGTGTCGGCGCCTGGACCGTCATGACCGGCGGCCTCGCGCTGCTGTATTTCTTCGTCGATCTGCCCTTGACGCTCCCCTCCAGCAACTCGATCGAACGCTTCGGCACCTTGCTGACATTCTCGATGACCATCGCCCGCAGTATGTTCATTGGCATTTTCTCCAGCTCGCTACGCGACGCACTGTTTCGGCGCCGCGTTGAACTCGAGGCCGCCTACAAGCGCATCGAAGAGCTCGCAGAACTCGATGAACTGACGGGATCGTTCAATCGCCGCTGCATCATGCGGCTGCTTGACGATGAAATCATCCGCGCACAGCGCAGCAACACACCCTGCACCGCCGCGCTGATCGATCTCGACTGGTTCAAGCGGATTAACGACAATTTCGGACACCCAACCGGCGACGAAGTGCTGCGGACCTTCGCCATCACCATTTTCGCCAATATCCGCAGCATCGACAAATTCGGCCGCTATGGCGGCGAGGAATTCCTGCTGGTGCTGCCGGACACGCCGCATGACAAGGCCGTGCAAATGCTCGACCGTTTGCGGGGGATTGTCGAAGCCCTGGATTGGAGCGCATTTTCCGACGGCTTGACCGTGACGATTTCGGGCGGCGTTGCGACATTGGGTCCGAACGACACGCCAGACACCTTACTCGCACGCGCCGACAGCGCACTCTACGCCGCCAAGGAGCGCGGACGGAATCGAATTGCAAGCGCCTGAACGAATTTCACGAACCCTGGCCGCACCATATTAGCGGCAGGACACGATTAGAATTACGGGATTTGATTTATGTCTTCGAAGTCACCGTTATCGGCAAATTTACTCGACGAACTTGACGCCGCACTGGCCCACGGAACGGTCGCACGGCGCGTGGAAACGCTGCGCCGTGTCACGGATCTGTTCGTCAACAATGCCGTGGACTACTCCGACGCGCAGATCGCAGTGTTCGACGACATTTTCGATTGCCTGCTGACGCATATGGAAGCGTCCGCAAGGGCCCTTCTGGCCGAGCGATTGGCACCCGTCTCTGTCGCACCGCCCCGGGTCGTCCGGACTCTCGCATTCGATGATTTGATCGAGGTCGCCGCCCCCGTGCTCTCTCAATCGGAGCAGCTCGACGACCATGCCCTGATCGAGAATGCACGCACCAAAAGCCAGGACCATCTGCTCGCGATTTCGACGCGCAGGGTCCTGAGCGGCGCCCTGACGGATGTTCTTGTCGAACGCGGCAACGAAGCCGTCGTCACCAGCACCGTCAACAACCGCGGCGCCGAGATTTCAGAACGCGGTTACAATACCCTGCTCTCCCGTGCCGAGGGCAACGATACGATTGCGACATGTGTTGGCCTGCGTCCCTCCATTCCGCGCCACCACTATCTGAAGCTCGTCGCCAAGGCGTCGGCCTCGGTCCGGGCGAAGCTGGAAGCTGTCCACGTCCACCACACCGCCGACATATCTCTGGTGGTTCAGCAGGTCGCCCGGCGGGCTCGCTCCGCACCAGGCAGCATCAGTCAGCAGACCGTCATCGCCCATGGTCTCGTGCGCTCCCTGTTTGAAGACGGTCGGCTGGATGAAAACGAAGTGGCGAAATTCGCCGAAGCCGGCAAGTTCGACGAGGCTAACGCCGCACTCGCGTGCCTGGCCAACGTGCCAATCTCCGTCGCGGAAACCATGATGGTCGAATCCCGCAGCGAGGGCATTTTCATTCTGTGCAAGGTCGCGAATTTTTCATGGAAGACCGTCAAGACCATCATCAACATGCGCGAGCAACTCGCTGGAACGCAAATGTCTGACAGCGCGACCGATCGCGAGACCTATGAACGTCTGCGCATCTCCGCGGCACAACAGGTCCTACGCTTCCACCGTATGCAGCAGGCGACGTCCGACCTACCTGCCGCCTGACGTTTGTCAGTCGACATGTTTCCACGCGAATGGCCGCAGTCTGGCCATTGAGACCGAGCGCCGCAACGCCAATTGCGCTGAGCAGCCATTCCGTCAGCAGGCATCGACTTGCCGGTGAAGGCGCTGATAGTGATGCCTCGATCACGGCGAATAACGCCGGAACGGGTTGGCATCAAGCAGGGCGGGATTCATGCGCGTCTTGATTACAGGCGCCGGTGGCTTCATCGGCAGAACACTCACTTCTGCGCTGCTTCAAGCAGGCGCGCTCACCAATACTGCAGGCACAAGCGAAACAATCGAGGAGCTCCTCCTTCTCGACACACATCTGCCGCCAGCATCCGACCGACGTGTGAGGCACTTGCAAGCCGACATCGACGCACCCGATACGCTGAAGAAAATCGCTGCATGGAAACCTCATAGCGTGTTTCATCTCGCCGCTGTGCTGACCAGCGCCGCAGAACAGGACCCGGCGCGCGCGCTGGCGGTGAATGTTTCGGCGCTGGCGGAATTGATCGACGCGATCGCCGCGAAGGATGCTCCGCCCCGCCTGATCTTTCCAAGTTCGATCGCGGTCTTCGGCGGCCTATTGCCTGATCATGTCGATGACGATCATTTGCAACGTCCACAAACCTCCTATGGCACGCACAAGGCCATCGCCGAATTGATGCTGGCGGACGCCACGCGTCACGGAATGGTCGATGCACGCGCCCTGCGCCTGCCAATCGTATTGGTGCACCCCGGCCCGCCAACACAGTCGGTATCCGACCGGATCGCGGGCATCGTTCGCGATGGCGTCGCCGGAAAGCCGTCGATTTGCCCATTGCGCGCGGACACCAAAGTGCCGATCGTTTCGGTGGAGACCGTTGCGCAGAATTTGATCACGCTTCACAATGCCGATCCAGCCAAGATGCGCGGCAAACGCGCGCTCAATCAGCCTGCTTTGACGATCAGTATGGACGACATCATTGAATCGATTGCACGTGTCACCAACACCACGCCGAACGTGACCTATGCCCTCGATCTCGATCTCAAGAAGATCGTCGATAGCTGGCCGAAAGGTTTCATCTCCACCCGCGCGCCATCCCTCGGCGTCGTCGCTGACAAGAGTTTCGAGGACATCGTGAGCCAGTATCGCCAGCGTCTTGCCGAAAAATCTGCTGCATGACCGAACCTGCAGTCGACATCTGCATCATTGGCGCCGGCTCATCCGGCATTGCCGTCGCCAAGGCCTTGCACGACAAGGGGCTCAGTTTCGACATCTACGAGAAGGGCTCAAATATTGGCGGGATGTGGCGCTACGGCAATGACAATGGCCTGTCTTGCGCCTATCGCAGCCTGCACATCGACACCAGCCGCAACAATCTCGGCTATTTCGATTTTCCGATTCCAGCCGACAAGCCCGACTTCCTGTCTCACCAGCAATTCGGCCGTCGATATCGCCGTCGATCTCTGCAAACGTGCCAGCAGCGTCGTGCTGTCCACGCGAACCGGCGCCTATATCATGCCGAAATACATGATGGGCATCCCGATCGATCGCTGGTCGGCCTTCTTCGCGCGCAAACTGAAATTCCCGACACTGCTGACGCGCATGATCATGGCACGGCTGATCTATCTCGCCGTCGGCGATCAGACCCGCTTCGGCGTGCCAAAGCCGAAACATCCCATGTGGCGCGAACATGCGACGTTGAGCCAGGAGTTGCTGCCTTACATCGGCCATGGCTGGATCAGCATCAAGCCGAACGTCACCTCGCTGGAGGGGGACGCCATCGCCTTCGCCGATGGCACGCTGGAGAGCTTCGACGCAGTGATCTACGCGACCGGTTACAAGAGCAGCTTCCCGTTCCTCGCGCCCGAGATCTTCTCGGTGCCGGAAGACGGTGGCATGGTTGATCTCTATCGGCGCATCACGCCGCCAAACCGACCAGGCCTGTTCTTTGCCGGATTAGTGCAGCCCATCGGACCGACCATTCCGCTGGTCGAAATCCAGGCCCGGTGGATCGCAGCCGTGCTGACAGGCAAAGTTGCCCTGCCCAGCCCTGGCGACATGGCGCTGGAGGTCCGCGACTTCCACCAGAGGAAGATCAGCACCTGGCTCAATTCAGCGCGCTACACGCTGGAAGTCGATTTCAAGGATTATGCGCGCGATCTGAACGGCGACATCGCGAAGGCGGCGAGCGGACGACCGGCGGCCATGGCATCGGCCTGACCGGATTCATTTTCGCGGAACACGTGGCTCACGCGCAGCTCAATAGCGCAGTACTTTCGAACCGATGGCTGCACCCAGCGCCGCCACGACGAGGGCTGCGAGCGTATACCAAGTCGCGACAAACAGCGGCGAGTCATCCGCGCAATGCGCGGCATAAAACGTCGCCCCTAGCCCGGCTGACATCAATCCCGCGAGCGCACCGGCAATGGCGGGGCGTGACGGCGCACCGTGGCGCAGCGCGATCATCGCGCCGCCGAGAATCGGCAGCGACAGCAACGTGATCGCCGCCGAACACAGCGACGAGTTTCTGCCGATAATGCGCGCCATCATTGGCGCGCGTTGCGGCATCGTCATTTCGACGATCAATGCGATGATGAGAATGAACGGCGACAACAGCAGCAGCCAGATCCAGCGCCCCAACGACGCCTCGGGCCGGGACAGATGGACACTGATCACAATGGCTGGAATGGCGAGCGCCAAGGTCACCAGAAACTTCGTATCGAAGAACGGATTGCGCATCGCCGACATGAAGTCCGGGCGAATGCCAAGCGTCACCAGCAACATCGCCGCCACCACCGGCAGCGTGACCAACAAGGCCATCGCGAGCTGCGTGCTCACGGGACGCGGCCTCTGATCATTGTCGGCGGCGAGCGTTTGAATCAGGCGATCGGTATCCATGGTCAATCCTTTCGCAGCTTGGCTGCGAGGCTCGCGAGCCCACGATGCAACGCCACGCGCACGGCGCCTTCGGTCATCGACAATTTCGACGCCGTGGTCTTGATGGATGCGCTTTCCACCGCGATCGATCGCAACACGTCGCGCTGCCGCGGCGGAAGATCGGCGAGATGATTGGATATCTCGACGGTGGGCAATGTTTCGGCGGGCGCTTCGCTCGGAATCGTCTCGGCAAAATCGTCGATGTTGACGAAGATCCGACGCCCGCGCCGGCGCAGCGCATCGATCAATTTGTTGCGAGCGATCGCAAACAGCCACGGCGCGAATGGCGCGTTCGCGTCCCAGGTCTGCCGCTTCAAATGCACCGCCAGCAAAATGTCCTGCACAATATCCTCGGCCTGATCGGGCGGCTGGCCAGCCCGTGACAGGCCCTGCCGCGCTCCGGCACGCAGCACGGGCGTAACCGACTTCAGCAGGCGATGATAAGCAACGCTATCCCCTGCATTGGCCGACCGCATCAGATCGGTCCATTCGTCGTCACGTCCGCGCACGCGCGCTCCTAAAGCCAATTCGGCGGATAGTTCAATTTGTTACGTCAGCCGAGAGAAAAATCACGGAACCGTGAAGCCCCCACCTGCGCCCCAACCCCGAACCGAAGATTTCAAAGACATCCGGCTCATAACATCGAACCGTCAGAGTGACATCCGTCGCCTTGATTTCAAAGGCAGATTTTTGCCGACATCTGTGGAGACGATGGCTGCGGCGGTGTTCATGCCCCGTTTTTGCCGGACTCGTCCGAAGATTCCCTTTTTTTGCCCCGGTGTGAACACCTGCGCAGTTTCCCTTGCGGCCATTGGGGGCCGGTATTTTGGGGAGATTTCCATGAACATCAGAGCCAGCGGGCGTGCGGCATTGGTCATCGCAGCCGGATTGTGGATCTGCACATCGGCACCGCTTTACGCGACCGAAAACGACGCCCCGGCATCCGAGCCGGCCGCAGCGGTCGGTAGCGCCGCAGACACATCCGCCGAACCGGCGAAGGCCACCAAGCACCGCAGTGCCAGGAAGAGCGAAACGAAATCGCGCAAGTCCGACCGACAGGCAACCAAGGCGTCGAAAAAGCCCGCTGAGGAGGACGCCGCCAAGACGGAAGACGCGAAACCGGGAAGCAGCGATACTGCCATCCCGTCATTGGTCGCCAATGCCAATGCGCAATGGCCCTCTGAGACCGCAGCAACCAACACCTACAACATGTCATCGCAAGCCGGCGGCGCGCTCGGCCAAATCGGCGGCCAGCAGGAACAGCCCGCAACGACGTCGCCGGATTCCGGCGCCAGCAACGCGCAGCTCGTTGCCGCTGACCAGCTCAACGACCTCGATCGTGCCATCAGCAACGACAAGCCGCCGCTGACGCTCGCAAAGGCCACCATCGATACGCCGGCACCGGAAGTCGCCACCGAGAGCAGCACGACCTGGGACAAGACCTCCCTTGTTGGTAAGATCTTCATCGCATTTGGTGGTTTGCTGACCATGGCCTCCGCGGCCCGTATGTTTATGGCTTGAACCCCTTTCCCTGAGCGGGCAAATTGCGCGGGGCCGCCGATCCTGGCGGCTTCGGCAAAAATCCGCGGGATGGAACATGAGCAGCTACGAACACCTCATCGTTGAGCGCAAAGGCGCGGTCGGCATCATCACGCTGAATCGCCCGAAGATGCTCAATGCACTTTCTTTCGGTGTGTTCGGCGAAATCAAGATCGCCATCGATGAGCTGGAAGCCGACACCGCCGTGGGCTGCATCATCGTGACCGGCAGCGAGAAAGCATTTGCCGCCGGGGCAGATATCAAGGAGATGCAGCCAAAGAGCTTCATCGACATGTTCTCCAGCGACTTCACCGCGATCGGCGGCGACCGTGTCGCCACCTGTACCAAACCGACCATTGCTGCAGTCAGCGGCTACGCGCTCGGTGGCGGCTGCGAACTCGCCATGATGTGCGACATCATGATCGCCGCAGACACCGCGAAGTTCGGCCAGCCGGAAATCACTCTTGGCACCATTCCCGGCATCGGTGGCACCCAACGCCTCACCCGCGCCATCGGCAAATCAAAGGCGATGGACCTCTGCCTGACGGGCCGCATGATGGATGCGGCGGAAGCCGAGCGCTCTGGCCTCGTCAGCCGCATTGTCCCAGCCGACAAGCTGATGGAAGAAGCCATCGCTATGGCGGAAAAGATCGCCGCCATGTCGCGCCCGGTGGCAACGATGGCAAAGAACGCCGTCAATCGCGCCTTCGAGACGCCGCTCACCGAAGGCCTCAAGGTTGAACGCGATCTGTTTCACGCGACATTCGCGCTGGAAGACCGTTCAGAAGGCATGGCCGCCTTCATCGAGAAGCGGAAGCCGGTCAACAAGAATCGCTAGGCTGAGCCGCTGCGCGCGAGCGCGGCGGACACCAGCACACGATAGGCGAGTTCGGCCAATGTGGCCGGACGATCGAGCCCGAGCCGCGCCAGCGCCGCTTCATCTGACGCACTCGGTGCGCGTGTTATGCCCTGCCAGAATAGGCCTGCGAGCTGTTGCGGCGACACCGATGCTGCGCTCAGGACCTGCAGCGCAGCGATCAGGCGCTCCTCCACGTCAGTGAAATCGCTGCCAAATGGGAACATGGGCAGAAGACCGGCGTCCCGCGCCGGCTTGAGAGCAGCGGAGATTCGCTCGGGCACGTTGTCGCGATACCCGGCGGGAATGCCATAGCTCCTGGGAAGCTTTCCAGCATCCTTGGCCTGCTTCATCAGCTCCGACTGAAAGCGCGAGTCGGACACCTGAAGCATGGCCGCGATCACGTCGGCGTCCGATTTCCCGCGCAGATCGGCGACACCATACTCCGTCACGATGATATCGCGCAGGTGTCGCGGGATCGTGGTATGACCGTAGCTCCAGCGAATATTGGAGGCTGGCTTCTTGCCGGCACGCGTCGCTTCGAGAGTCAGGATCGAGCGTGCACCCTCCAGAGCAAAAGCCTGTGAGACGAAATTATACTGCCCGCCGACCCCGCTCACGACCTGGCCGTTCTCGAGACCGTCGGAGATCGCAGCGCCCATCAGCGTCGCCATCATCGTGTTGTTGACGAAGCGCGCATCGACGCGCGCACGGCGTTTGGCATCTTCGTCACCGTAGAGTTCGTTGGTGAATGACACCGGCATCATCTGGATTTTCGCCAGACGCTCCGGCGTCATGTCGCGCAGCGCCTGATAGAATGCCTTCGGCCCAAGAAAGAACGCGCCATGCACGATGGTGTCATCCACCTCGCGCTTGAGAATGCCCGCATCAATCAAACCGAGAAATGCTTCGAACAGCATTTCACTGACGCCGTAGAGGCCGCGTTCGAACGTCGCGACTTCTTTCGGAGGCGCGTCGGGGGCAAGACGCTGCATCAGATTGCGAAACGCCGCATTGTCGCGGTGGCGAACGATCAGGCCCTGCGCCAGCGCATCGCCCACTTGCCCAATGCCGATCTGCAGCGTGCCGCCGTCGCGCACCAGGCCGGCAGCGTGCAATCCGATCGCGTATTTGGTGTCGTTGACCGGTTCGGACGGGGGCGCAAACAGCGGAAATTCAGTCTCCGGGCTTTCGAGCACCGCGTGAAACTCATCGCCGGTGAGATCACCCTGCCCCGGCATGAAGGGCAATTCCGAATTGACCTGACCGATTAGCCTGAACGAGACGCGACCTTCATTGCGCGCCCGCATCAGATCAAGCGTGGTGTCCGTATTGCAGCTCAGACTGTAGCGCGCGGCGCCATCGACCACACGCTTCGACACCAATTGCGTGATGACGTTAAGCCCGCGCGTCAGAAGATAGGACGACGCATGGGTGTAGTTCGCCGAAATATAGTGCTGCTGCGCGTCGGCAACCCGCAGCCATTTTCCCGCAAGGAAGAAGAATTCGTTGACCTGAATGTTTGGCGGCAGCTCACCTTTATGCAGCGCGTTTGCATAAGCGAGATCGGGATAGCCCCCGAACAGCCGTTCGATCACCGGATTGATGAAGCGCTTCTCCAGCTCGCTGGATGGTCTCGGCTTCTCCAGTGTCAGGGCAGAGAAGAACGTCAGTCTGACATTGCGATCGGCCAGCGCGCGCTGATAGAGCGCATTGATAATATGGTTGGCCTTGCCAAGCCCGAGCGGCAGCCCGACCACGAGCGTCGTCCCAACGTCGCGAATGATGTCTTCGGCGATGGCGTCGGGATCAGTGAAGATCTTGGGCATAAGCATTCCGGATGGGCAGGATCGGCAGCTCCTCAGCGCAATCGCGCAGCAAAGCCGGACAGAGTTACCACTGCGTGCGGTTATTCAGAAATGTGCCCGACATGCAACACACGCGGCCATGTGAAGCGGGTTTATTCGTCGCATTCACGGAGCGCCCCATCCTCCCTAGAGTCCTGATCAATCAAGCAAATCGGGGCAGCCAAATGCCCTGTGGGGAAAGCGCAAAAGCCCGGAGGTTCTTCGCCGGATGGTTTGCCTGCAAAGGCAACGCCCTCTAAACATACCTAGACGTCAGCGGGGGCGGACGTCCGAAGATTGCTTTGGGATAATATGGTTCGTCACGGCATATTTGGCCTCGCCGCAAGGCGCGCGCTTCGGACAGGCATGGCCCTGAGCCTGATTGGCTATGGCATTTTTGCTGCCGTCGATGCCCGTGCCGAAACGGTGTCGGAAGCCCTTGCCAAAGCCTATCAGTCCAATCCGCAGCTGAACGGCGAACGGGCCCGCCAGCGTGCCACCGATGAGAACGTTCCGCAGGCGATGGCCGGCTACCGGCCCCAGGTGGCAGCCACACTGAGCTATGGCCTTCAGGCCGTGCGCAACCTGCTCGTAGACAACACCATCCAGGGCGCAACGCTGAAGCCATGGACCATCGGCGTCACGGTCACCCAGACGCTTTATAACGGAAACAAGACAGCCAACAGTGTCCGCGTCGCGGAATTGCAGGTCCAGTCCGGCCGGGAAGCGCTGCGCAATGTCGGCCAGGGCGTGCTGCTCGATGCTGTCGTTGCCTATACCAATGTTCTCGCCAACCAATCGCTGGTCGAAGCCCAGCGCACCAACGTCACCTCCCTACGCGAAACCCTCGGCATCGCCCAGAAGCGGCTCAACGCCGGGGACGTCACGCCCACCGACACGTCACAGGCCGAAGCGCGACTGGCGCGTGGCCAGGCCGATCTCAACGCCGCCGAGGTCAATCTCGCCATCAGCCAGGCGACTTATACGCAGGTGATTGGTGCTGCACCCTCGCGGCTCAGTCCGGCGGAACCGATGGATCGGCTGCTGCCGCGCAACCGCGACGATGCCGTCAATCAGGCTTTCAAGGCGCACCCCGCCGTGCTGGCAGCCGGCTACGATGTCGACGTGGCGACCACGACCATCAAAGTGGCCGAGAGCAGCCTGTTGCCTACTCTGACGCTACAAGGCAGCGCCAGCAAATCCAGCCAGTCGGATCCGACGCTTGGCACTTTTGGCACCGACCAGGCTTCGATCGTCGGCCAATTGACTGCGCCGATCTATGACGGCGGCCTCGGTGCTGCGCAGACGCGCCAGGCCAAGGAACTGTCGTCGGTCAGCCGCCTGGTGCTCGAACAGGTCCGCAATCAGGCCCGCACCGCAGTCGTCGGTGCATGGGTGTCAAATGAAGGCGCGAAGACGGCGGTGAGTGCCGCTGAAGCCGAAGTACGCGCCGCTGGCGTTGCACTGCAGGGCGTACAGCGCGAGGCCCAAGGCGGTCAGCGCACCACTGTCGACGTCCTGAACTCACAGCAGGATCTCGTACAGGCAAAGGCACGCCTGATTGGCGCGCAACGTGACCGGGTCATCGCATCCTATTCGCTGCTCAGCGCAATTGGCAGGCTGGATGTGAAGACGCTTGGGCTGAACACGCCAGACTATCTACCAGAAGTTCATTACCATCAGGTGCGCGATGCCTGGCACGGGCTGCGCACGCCCTCGGGGCAATAGACTATCCGGCCGAACTCTTCTTCACCATCGCCGTGGTCATCGCAGCGACCAGCGATGCGAGGTCGTAGGGCTTGCGTACGATCGGCACTTCATCCATCGACGCCGGGATCAGGCTGGTTTCGCCATAGCCTGTGGCGAAGACGAAGGGGATGCCCCGCTCGCGCAATGCCTGGGCTACCGGCACCGAACTGCCATTGCCGAGATTGACGTCGAGGATGGCCACATCAGGCCTCATGATCGCCAGCGCGATCAATGCCTCCTTGACCGAAGATGCTGTCTCGACCGATGCCGCGCCCTCGTGGGTCAGCATGGTCTCGACGTCCATGGCAATCAGAAGCTGGTCCTCGACCATCAACACCTTCAAGCCGCGCATCGACACCATCGGCCTGTCATCCTCGCGTCGGGCGCGCACGTTGCGCGCCGCCGCCGGCGCGGGCCAGACAACGAAGCGCGCCGGGATGAGCAACCGCACGCGCGCGCCCGCCGGCTCATAATCGACATCACTTTCACCCCCGAGATCATAGGGAATGCTGCGACTGATCAGCATCGATCCAAAGCCCGGCCGCAATGGCGGTGTGACAAGGGGGCCATCGCGCTCAAGCCAGTAGATTTCGCAATCGCCGATATCGGTGCGTTTCCACTCGAGCGACAAGCGCCCCGTGCTTACGGAAAGCGCACCATATTTGGCGGCATTGGTGGCCAGTTCGTGCAGCACCAATGCGAGTACCGAATAGGCCCGAGCGTCGAGCGAAACATCGGGCCCAGTCACATCGATCGCTTTCACCGACTCGCGATACGGCGAAAATTCCGCATCGAGCAATCCCTCTAACGCACCGCCACCGGCGCCGCGGATGACCTGATCATGCGCAAGCGACAAGGCCTGAATACGTCCCTTCAGGGAGGCGACATAATCCTCGATGCTGCGGCCATCCTCGACCGGGTGGGAGACCAGCGATTTGATCAGTGCCAGGATATTCTTGACGCGATGATTGAGCTCTTCATTCAACATTTTCTGGCGCAGGTCAGCCTTGTGCCGCTCATCCGCCAGTAATTCGTTGTGGCGAAGCACCACTTCCACCAAAGCCGAGCGCACGGCTTCGGCGGTGTCGCGCTCGTTGTGCAGCCATGGCTGCGACTGGCGTTGCACGATCTCCTTCCAGATCGCGAAGCTCTTGCGTGGCGTCAGCCGATCGCCCAACGGGCCAATTTCGTATGTCTTGTTGGGATCGCCTGCCCAATTCAGGGTTTGCGTCACTTCGCTGCGAAAGAACAGAAGATAGTCGCGCGGCAGTTGCGACAAGGGCACGGCCAGCACGCCGGAAACAGCAAGGGCATAGTCTTCAGCCGCCGGCAATCGATCTGACAATGCGCTCGTCGCCCACACCCTGCCCTCGGCGACCGAATTGATGAAGCCCATCAGCGCCGGCACTGCCGCAGCCGGCGGCGCGCTGCCATAAGACGTCCAGGTCTTGTTGAGGTATAGGCCAATACCGTCACACGGCATCAGCACGCTAAAATCGCGAATGCTTTCCTTGAGCAGGTCTTCGACATCGCTGTGATGCGAAACATTGTGCAACAGCTGGTCGAGATAGCGCCGCGCGCTTTCGCTAGCAGCCAGTTTGCGCTTTTGAAGAAGCCCGGCCAGTTGCATGGAAAAGAACTCGCCAAACATCTCTGCAGCAACGCGTTTCTCCATGGAAAGCGCGCGCGGTGCATAATGATGGCAGGCGATCAACCCCCACAGCACGCCGTCGTGGATAATGGAAATCGACATCGACGCACCGACACCCATATTGCGCAGATACTCGCAGTGGATAGGCGAAACGCTGCGCAGATGTGCAAAGGACAGGTCGAGCGGTTCACCGGATGTGTCGAACTCCGGCTCGATGGCCACGCGCTCACCGCTTGCATCCGAGACGATACGCACCGTGTTCTGGACGTAAAGCACCCTCGCCTGCTGCGGGATGTCGCCGGCCGGGAAGTGCTGCCCCAGAAAGCTCTCGAGATCGCCGCGGCGCGCCTCGCTGATCACCCGGCCGGAACCATCATGAGCGAATTGATAGACCATCACCCGGTCGTAGCCGAGTCCGCCACGCAGCAGCCGCGCCGCATTGTCAAACAGCACGTCGAGATCGTTGCATTGACCGATGCGGCCGATCAGCAAGCGCGACAACTCCAGAGGCGGTGTCGCCTCGCTGGCGTCCACAGGCTCGAATTCGATGATGTTGACGCCCTTGTGCCGATGCACAGCGACGTTGAACGCGGTCTGCGAATGCGCGACCTTGAAATCAATCAGCAGTCCCGGGCGCTGCTGGTTGCCCCATTTGGCGATGGCATTGCGAATGTCGTGCGCTGGCCCCTCGCCGATCAGATCGTCCAGCCTGCGGCCATTTATGTCGCTTGATCCCACGCCCAGCATCGCACCCGCATTGACCGAATGGCGCCGGACCATCCCGACGGATCCGTCGCAGGCGAGCAGACAGCCATAGGGCTGGATGCTGCCGGGAATGTGGATCGGCTCGCGATCGCAATTGGTCAGGTCGACAGGGGCGGTCTTGATGAGCATCAAAGGGTCTCTGAAAAGATACGGCGCTCGAAACGACGGCCACCAGCATGGCACGGCTGCATGTTTTGAAAAAGATCAGCAAATACAGCGTTCAAGAGCACCAACCGCAACGCGCACGGGCGGAATAGCCCGGTGGGGAACCGGTCAACGGGCAAGCGCCGGTTTCGATCCATTTCGCGGCCGGTTTTTTAGGTATGCGCGATTGGGCTGCCTCAGGGACAGCCCGAGCCGCTCCCGTCGCAAGCTGGTTTAACGCGCCCGGCTTGAGAAGAACGAGATCAGCACCGGCAGGGTGATCAGGATCACCAGCGGCGCCAGCATCATGCCAGTGACGACGACAACCGCGAGCGGCTTCTGGACCTGAGACCCGATTCCCTCCGACAGCGCCGCCGGCAGCAGGCCGACGCCCGCAACGATGCAGGTCATGAGCACCGGCCGCAGTTGCAACTCGCCGGTCCGGATCACAGCCTTGATGCGTTCATAGCCCTCGTCGATCAGCTGATTGTATTGTGACAGGATCAGGATGCCGTCCATGACAGCAATGCCGAACAGCGCGATGAAGCCGATCGCCGCCGATACGCTGAACGGAATACCCGTGATCAGTAGACCGAGCACGCCGCCAAAGATCGCCATCGGGATCACACTCATGGCCAGCAGTGTGTCGGCCATCGAGCCAAAGTTGAACCAGAGCAGCACGCCGATCAGAGCGAGGCTGATCGGCACCACGATGGAAAGCCGTGCGATAGCGTCCTGAAGATTGCCGAACTCGCCGACCCATTCGGTCCGCGAGCCCGGCGGCAGCTGAACGAGCGCGGCGACCTTGTCCTGCGCTTCCTGAATGGCGCTGCCGAGATCGCGTTCGCGTACCGAGAACTTGATCGGCAAATAGCGCTCCTGGTTCTCGCGATAGATATAGGCTGCACCCGAGACGAGATTGATCGATGCCACTTCACTTAGCGGGATCTGCGCGATCGTGCCGTTCGGACCGGGTGCGCCGATGCGCAAATTCTGGATCGCCTCAGCGCTACGGCGATATTCCGGCGCTAACCGCACCATGATCGGGAAATGCCGATCGCTGCCGGGCTCATAGAGATCGCCCGCGGAGTCGCCGCCGATCGCGACCTTGATCGTGGCGTTGATATCGCCGGGCGACAATCCGTAGCGCGCAGCCTTGGCGCGGTCGACGTCGATCTGGATGGTTGGCTGCCCCAGCGATGTGAACACGGCGAGATCCGTCACGCCCTGCACCGTCGACAGTACGGCCTTGATCTCGTTAGCGGTCTTGGTGAGTGCATCCAGATCGTTGCCGTAGAGCTTGATCGAGTTCTCGCCCTTCACGCCAGAGACGGCTTCAGAGACGTTGTCCTGCAGATATTGCGAGAAGTTGAACTCGACGCCGGGAAATTTCGTCTGCAGTTCCTTGAGCAGGCGCGCCGTCAGCGCATCCTTGTCCTGCGGCGCCGGCCATTCGGAGGCAGGCTTCAGCGGGGCGAAGAATTCCGCGTTGAACAAGCCAGCCGCGTCGGTGCCGTCATCGGGACGGCCGTGCTGCGAGACGACGGATTCCACTTCGGGCTGCTGGCGGATCAGCCTGCGCATCTCGTTGACGTAAGTGTTGCCTTCCTGCAGCGAGATCGTCGGCGGCAGCGTGGCGCGGATCCAGAGATTGCCCTCTTCCAGCTTCGGCAGAAATTCCAGGCCGAGGAAACGCGCCATGAAGAAAGTCACCACGACGAGACCGATCGCAATGCCCAGTACGATCTTTCGGCTGGCGACCGCCCAGTGCAGCACCGGCATGTAGAGGCGATGTAGCTGGCGCATGATCCAAGTTTCGGTCTCCTGGACATGCGCCGGCAGAATGATCGCGCTCAGCGCAGGCGTGACGGTGAATGTCGCGATCAGGCCACCGGCCAGCGCGTAAGCATAGGTCCGCGCCATCGGCCCAAAGATATTGCCTTCAACACCGGACAGCGTGAACAGCGGCAGGAACGCGGCGATGATGATAGCGGCGGCAAAGAAGATCGAGCGCGACACGTCAGCGGATGCGCTGAGGATGCCATGCTTCTTCATGCCCATGATGGTCTCGGGCGAGATGTGGCTGCGCTCCGCTTCGGAAAGCTCTGTGGTCTGGGTCAGCCGTCTGAAGATGGCCTCTACCATGATGACCGTACCATCGACGATCAGGCCGAAATCGATGGCGCCCACCGATAGCAGGTTGGCGGATTCACCGCGCAGCACCAGAATGATGACAGCGAAAAACAAGGCGAATGGAATAGTGGCGCCGACGATCAACGCGCTACGCAGGTTGCCGAGGAACATCCACTGCAGCAGCACGATCAGCAGGATGCCGACGACCATGTTGTGCAGCACCGTATGCGTGGTGGTATCGATCAGGTCCTTGCGGTCATAGATGCGTTCGATCCGCACGCCGGGCGGCAAGATGCCTCCGCGATTGATCTGCTGCACCAGCTGTTCGACACGCGCGATGGTCGGCGAACTCTTCTCGCCGCGGCGCATCAGCACGATGCCCTGGACGATATCGTCCTCCTGATTGAGACCGGCAATGCCGAGGCGCGGCTTCTCGCCGACCGACACCGTAGCGACGTCCTTGACCAGAACCGGATTGCCGTTGGTCTGGGAGATCATCGTATTGGAAAGGTCGTCGATCGAGCGAATGAGGCCGACGCCGCGCACCACGGCCGATTGCGCGCCGATATTCACAGTGTTGCCGCCGACATTGATATTGGCGTTGCCGACGGCGGTCAGCAGTTGCGGCAGCGTCAAGCCATAGGCAACGAGCTTGCTGAAATCGACCTGGATCTCATAGGTTTTGGTCTTGCCACCCCAACCAATGACGTCGATGACCCCTGGTACCGCACGGAAGCGGCGCTGCATGATCCAATCTTGCAGGGTCTTGAGATCGAGTACGCTGTAGTTCGGCGGTCCCACCAGACGGTAACGGAAGATTTCCCCTACCGCAGAGATCGGCGAGATCGTCGGCTGCGCATTGCCCGGCAAAGTCCCAAGTTGCGATAGCCGGTTCAGCACCTGCTGCAATGCTTCGTCATAGGTATAGTCGAACGAAAACTGCAGTTTGACGTCCGAGAGGCCGTAGAGCGAGATGGTGCGGATCGTTTTGAGGTTCTTGATGCCCGCGACCTGCGCTTCGATCGGAATCGTGATGTAGCGTTCGATTTCCTCGGCAGAGAGACCGTTGCTCTGGGTCACAATATCGACCATCGGCGGGGTCGGATCGGGATAGGCCTCGATATTTAGCTGATTGAAAGCAAACAGGCCGCCGATGAAAACGACGGCGAACATCGCCACCATCAGGAAGCGACGGTCGACGGCCAGAGCAACAAGACGATCCATCCAGATCGGACCTTTCAGAAAAGCCGAAGCTGGGGGTTAGCTGGCGGAGGCCGCGCGATCGATAAACAGGCTGCCTTTGGTGACGATGCGTTCACCGGCTTTCAGGTTGCCATGGACCTCGACGAGATTGCCATTGGTCATACCGGTCTTGATCGTGCGCAGCTCGATGGTCTTGTCGTCATGCGCGACCCAGACGCGGACCTGATCGCCTTCATAGATCAGCGCCGTTTTCGGCACACCGATCGTCGGCTGGTCGCCAGGCGCGTAGATCGTCACGGTGGTGAACATTTCGGGCTTCAGCAGACCGTTGCTGTTGTCCAGCGTGGCGCGAACCAAGAGACGGCGCGTTGCGGGATCGAGCGCAGTCGCGACATAGCTGATGCGGCCAGTGAGCACGCGGCCCGGCAGCGCGAGCGCGGTGAAGCTCATTTCCTGACCGATCTGCACGGCAGCAGCTTCGGTCTCGCGCACGAAGGCCGTGAGCCACACCGATGAGAGATCGCCGATCACGAAGACCGGGTCGGCAGCGCCGGCACTGATGTACTGGCCGGGGCCGATCTTGCGCTGAACCACCGTGCCTGCAAGCGGCGCGTAGATCGTCGTTTCCGGATTGATACGGCCCTTCTCCTGAAACGCCGTAATGGCGTCTTCCGAGAGGCCAAGAATACGCAGGCGATTGCGTGCGGCTTCGAGTGCCGTGTCGGCGGTGCGCAGATCGTTCTGTGCTTGCAGCAGCGTGGCCTGGCTCTGCTGATAGTCTTTCAGCGGCACAGCCTTGCCTTCGAACAGGTCGCGGGCACGCTTGTCCTGGATCTGTGCGAGGTCGACTTGCGACTTCGCCTTGTTGAGAGCCGTGGTCGCGGCAACGAAATCATTCTGCGCACCGACAGTGTCGGCCGCTTCGATCACAAAGAGCGGCTGGCCCTTTTCGACGTGGTCGCCTGGCTTGGCGAGCAGCTTGGTGACGCGGCCGGCATAGGGTGAGAAGATCGGGGTCGAGCGGTCCTCATCGACGGCAATCTTGCCCTCGGTGACGTGTTCGGCGCGGAAGGCACGCACGGTGACCGGCTCGATGGTCAGACTGGCCCATTCCGATGGGGAGGTCGTGTAGCGCTGCGGATTCTTCCGCGACTGGCTCGAAACGTCGGAATGCCCCTTCGACGGGGTGGACAGCCGCACGTAGCCGATGCCTGCGGCGACCAGCATGGCAGCAATGCAACCGCCCGCGATCAGGCGTTTTCCGCTAAACAGCTGAGATCGTTGATCTAAATTCGTCACTGTCCAGTCCTTGGTAGGAAACGCACTTATTCCGCGGCGATTTGTCCCATTCACGCGCTAATAGTGCGCATCTGGGCGTTCAGACAATCTAAAAACGCGTGTGCACTTACGAATCTTCGTTAAAATTTTGAAATCCTGCAAATGGGTTTCAATTGCCGGACGGCCATACCGCCGGATGGCTGCCGAGGGGCATGGCTGGACGCACCCACGATGCCGGGGTTCGCGATAACACGGCTGCATGACGGACCGCCGACAACTGGCCAAATCCGGACGGCATATCCTCAGTAAAGGCTTTGACCATCTCTCCCTTCAAGTCTTCGACCGCGAGACCATCCGCGATCCTTCCCATATCCCACAGCCATTGACCGGTGCGGGCAAGAGAGACCTGCACGTGCCAGCTACCGCCTTCGCGCGCCTGACGTGCACGGGCGATCATGGCGCCGAACGCCATTAAGTAGCCTGTGGCGTGATCCAGCATCTGGGCCGGCAATTCCTTCGGCCCATCGACGCCCGCCGCCTGCCCTTCGGCATGGTTGAAGCCGGTCGCGCATTGCACGAGGGAGTCGAAGCCGCGGCGCCCGGCCCACGGCCCGGAACGGCCATAGGCGGAGAGCGAGACATAGACGATACCGGGACAGACACGGGCCGCCTCCTCCGGCGAGAAGCCGAGCGCCGCGAGCGATTGCGGGCGGTAGCCCTGCGAGAAGATATCCGCCTGCGCGAGCAATCCTCGCAAGGTGTCGCGCCCCTGCCCACTCTGGAGATCCACGAAGCTCGAGAGCTTGCCGCGGCCGGTATCGATGGTGAGCCACGGGATCGCCGGCAGATCGGGGCTGGAGACCAGCATCACATCCGCGCCATGGGCCGCAAGCGTGCGACCTGCGACGGGACCGGCGATGACGCGTGAGAGATCGAGTACGCGCAGACCGGCAAGCGGCCGGGCGCCGATCGGCCACAGCTTCGGTTCGGCGTCACCAATCCGGGTGATCTCGACGAGCGGCAGTTCAGCAACGGCTTTTGCCTGCGGCAACCCCATCCATTCGTCATGGGAGCGCATCAGCGCCACGACACCGCCGGCTGCATAGGCCGCAGTCTCGAAGGCTTCGCCGTTCCAGTGCATCAAAGCCGCCTGCACCGCCTCACGCGTCGGCGTGCATGACAGCACCTGGCAGACAGCGTCGCGATGATGCGGAAAATTGGTATGCAGCCGCACGAATTTGCCGTCACCGGTCTTGTAGACACCGGCGATCGCATCCCAGGCGGGCGGCGGCGGATTACCGTCGCAGCGCAGATAGCGCTCGCTGCGGCATTCGACGATGGCGTGGCGCATGTCGACAGAGACGGCCTGCGTCTGTCCGCTGCGTAGCCGCCAGATCTCGGCAGCCGCCATTCCGGCCGCAGCGATGCTGACCTGGGCGGCTGCACCGACATGGAATGACGACGGCAATTGCGGCTCATTGCCGGTCAGCGCGACACGCTGGAGCGCCGCAATATCACCGCCAGCCTGCCTCCAGAGGTCGCCGAGCAGTTCACGAATGCCGTACATCAACGTCCTCCCCCTTTCCCACGCCACCGATTCAGCTCACGCTTCCAAGTGACCACATCCGTCATCGCATCATCTTGTACAAGCATGGAGGAGAGAGCATGGCCACCATCGATCCATTGACAGCCGGCGCCGTGGTGCTGGCCACGGCTGCCACCGACGCGGTCTATGTGATGTTCACCTCTGCGGTGGTGGCCCGTCGGCGCATCCCTGCGGCCACCTGGAGCAGCGTTTGGTATGTACTCTCGTCCTATGCCGTCATCAGCTATACCGAAAACTGGATGTATGTGGGTTTCGCCGCCGTCGGTTCATGGATCGGCGCCTATGCCACTATTACTTTCCTGCACCGGCCGCCCGGCGGACCGCCAGTCGGTGCATCACCTGAATAGGTAAGAACGGCTGAATGGTTTCTGAACGGCGCTTAATGGAAATCCCGCGAGCGCGGCAGGATTCGGACATTGCGCGGATGGCGAATGCGTTGTGCGGGATTGTCGGGATGCTCGCGGCGATCATCATCGATCGGTTCGGGGCCTGACAGCATTTGTCGGGACGGCCCGAGCGCATCGTTGCCAAGATACTTCAGATCGTCCGAGCGATCGATCAACCGTTCGGCAACCAGATGGACGACCTTGTCCGGGCTGCTCTGGATGCGCCCCTCGACCAGGATCAGCCTGGAACCCATGACTTCCCTGCGAAACTGCTCCATCACCTTCGGCCAGACCACGATATTGGCGATACCGGTTTCGTCCTCCAGCGTCATGAAGACCACGCCATTGGCACTACCCGGCCGCTGCCGCACCAGCACGACGCCGGCACAACGCACGCGCCGTCTGTCATTGGCATCCACAATGCTCGCGCAGGTCACCACTTTTTCCCGCGTGAAATTCGCGCGCAAGAACTCCATCGGATGTCCCTTCAGTGACAGCCGGATAGTCTGATAATCGGCGACCACCTGTTCGGGCAAAGGCATCTCAGGCAGAGGCTTCGCATTCTCGTCCGGCTGCTCGCGTGCGGTCGCAACTTCGAACAACGGCAACGGCACATCATCGGGCAGTCGCCTTACCGCCCATAGTGCGGCACGGCGATCGAGCCCGATCGAGCGAAATGCATCGGCATCGGCGAGCATGATCAGCGCGCGTTTTGGCAAAGCGGTATCGCGGGCGAAATCTTCCAGCGAGGTGAAAGGCTGTAGCTCTCGCGCGGCAACGATGCGCTTGCCCCAATCTTCTTCCGGCGGCTTGCCAGCTTTTTCACGTTCGCGCTTCTCATCCGGATCCGCCCATTTGAATCCATCGATCTGGCGAAAGCCGAGGCGAACGGCGCAATAGTCTCCGCTTGGTTCTTCTAGCGTATTCTGCGAATGACTGAAGGACACATCGATCTCCCGCACATCGACGCCGTTGTCGCGCGCATCGCGCACGATCTGCGACGGCGCATAAAACCCCATCGGCTGTGAGTTCAACAGCCCGCAGCAGAATGCATCCGGATGATAATGTTTCAGCCATGACGAGACATAGACCAATTGCGCAAAACTCGCCGCATGGCTCTCGGGAAAACCGTAGCTGCCAAAGCCCTTGATCTGATCGAAGCAACTGGTGGCGAAAGCCTTGTCGTAACCACGGTCGATCATCTTGCCGACCATCTTCTCCTCGAACGTATGCATGGTGCCGACATTGCGAAACGTCGCCATGGCGCGGCGCAGACCGTTAGCCTCCTCCGGAGTGAAATGCGCCGCTTCAATCGCGATGCGCATGGCTTGTTCCTGGAACAACGGCACGCCGAGGGTTTTGTGCAGAACCTTGCGCAACTCATTTTCATCCCCCCCTTTGGGGTGTGGATATTCGATATCTTCCGGCTTCATCGCCCGTCGTTTTAGATAGGGATGCACCATGTTTCCCTGGATCGGCCCCGGACGAACGATCGCCACCTCGATGACAAGGTCGTAGAATGTCTTCGGCTTCAGCCGCGGCAGCATATTCATCTGCGCGCGGCTTTCGACCTGGAACACGCCCAGAGATTCACCGCGTTGGAGCATCGCGAAAACCGGTGGGGCATCCTTGGCCTCCGCTTTGATGTCCTTGAGTTCGTAGCGCCTCTCCTTGTGACGAAAGATCAGATCAAAACATTTGCGGATGCAGGTCAGCATGCCTAACGCCAGCACATCCACCTTCATCATCTTCATGGTGTCGACGTCGTCCTTGTCCCATTCGATGAAGGTACGATCATCCATTGCCGCATTGCCGATCGGCACATAGGTGTCGAGCCGGTCCTGCGTCAGCACATAGCCACCGACATGCTGCGACAGATGGCGCGGGAACTCGATCAGCTCGGTGGCAAGTTCGACGGCCCGCACGATCATCGGATTGGACGGATCAAGCCCCGCCTGCTTGACCTGCATCTCGTTGAGGCCTTTGCCCCAACTGCCCCAGACAGTATCGGCCAGCGCCGAGGTGACGTCTTCGGTCAGTCCCAGCGCCTTGCCGACATCGCGGATCGCCGAGCGCGGGCGGTAATGAATAACGGTGGCGATGATCGCCGCGCGATGACGTCCGTATCTTTTGTAGACATACTGCATCACCTCCTCGCGCCGGACGTGTTCGAAATCGACGTCGATATCCGGAGGCTCCAGACGTTCCTTGGAGATGAAGCGCTCGAACAGGAGATCGACCTCGGCAGGATTCACCGAGGTGATGTCGAGCATATAGCAAACCGCTGAGTTTGCCGCCGATCCCCGCCCCTGACACAGGATATTCTGGCTGCGCGCATAGCGGACGATATCGTGGACAGTCAGAAAATAATGCGCATAGCCGAGCTCCTTAATGAGCGCGAGTTCCTTTTCCAAGGTGGCAACAAGCTTCGGATCTTCTGTCTTAGGAAAATGCCGTTTCATTCCTTCCCAGGTCAGATCTTCAAGATGCTGCTGCGCGGTCTTTCCCGGCGGCACCGGTTCGTCGGGATATTGGTATTGGAGTTGGTTCAATGAAAACGTGATGCGATCGGCAAAACGGATGGTTTCACAGATCGCATCGGGATAATCGCGAAACAATCTGACCATCTCGGCCGCTGGCTTGAGATGCCGCTCGGCATTCATTTCCAGCACGCGGCCGGCCTGCTCGATAGTGGTCTTCTCGCGAATACAACTGACCACGTCCTGCAGTATGCGGCGATTTGGCGTGTGATAGAGCACGTCATTGGTGGCGATCAGAGGCACGCGCGCGGTGGATGCGATGCGCTGCAGCTTCGCCAAACGACGCCTGTCATCCCCGCGATGAAACGGACTGGCGCCAAGCCAGATGCCTTCCGCCGGCAGGCCCGATAGTGCATCGAGCGTGCGCAGGACAAGATCACTGTCGATCCGATAGGCTGGCATTAGAACAAGCAACACCCCTTCGCTAAACTCCGCGAGATCGCCGAGCTGCAGCAGGCATTCACCCTTGTTGCCGCGCAACTTGCCCATGCTGAGCAACCGGCACAGTCGGCCATAGGCAGCGCGGTCGCACGGATAGGCAAGGATGTCAGGCGTGCCGTCATTGAAGACCAGCCGTGTGCCGATCAGAAGCTTCGGTTTGTAGACAAGATCCTTGTGGTCCAGCTCGGCAAAGGCACGCACCACACCGGCCATGGTGTTGTGATCGGCAATGCCGATGGCATAAAGCCGCTCGATACTGGCCTGATGCACATAGTTCTGCGGATGCGACGCACCGCGCAGGAACGAGAAATTGCTGGTGACGCCAATCTCGGCATAATCAGGCGCGCCGGCGCCGCCCGTGCTCATGCGAACAGCCCATGCACGAACCATTGCGGCGAAACGACTTGATTGTCCGCATCCCTGATCTCGCCATACAGCCCGTCGCGGAAGAGCCAGAAGCGTTGACCTGCCTCATCCTCGACACGAAAGTAATCGCGCGTCGGCTTCGCCTCCTGCGAACGCCACCACTCCATCGACACACGCTCCGGACCTTCCACATGAACGACGTTGTGAGAGACGCGTCGCCAGGTGAATTTCTTAGGCGGCTTGTCTGGAAACTCCGCAAGCGGGACGTCGATCACCTCAGGCTGCTCGAACAACCGTAACGGCCGCAAAGGCGGTTCGTCTTCACGCGGCGGCCATGCTGCCTGCATGGCGGCAGCCAGATGATGCTGTGCCGGCACCCCCAGCATCGCGCGTTCGGGAATGTGGCTCTCGACGGGCAGATAAACCAGCACACGCCGCGACCCGATCCGCGCAGCAATACGGTCGATCAGGTCGGCCAGTTCGTCATTGGCGTGAACATTGGCATCGAGGTCGCGCTGCTGCTGCACGACAATCTCGGTGCGGCTGGCTGACAGGCGGATCATATCGAAACCGAAGCCGGGATCGAGTGGATCTGCAATCGCGTCCAGTCGCTCGCGAAACAACCGGTCGATCACCTCGCCCTTGGTCACCGGCAGGCCGGTTTCCGCGGTGATCACCCGCACCGCGCCGTCGGTGCGAAAGAACGCCGCTTCCAGCCGCCGCGCGCCCTTGCCCTGCCTGTCCATCGCATCGATCAGCGTGCGTGCCAGCTTGGCCAGTGTCAGCGTAATCACGCCATCGGTGGCAATCGGTTCGGCGAAACGTTGCTCGACGATATAATCCGGCAGCGGCTTGCGCGGCGAGATCGGCGCATCGCTGTGCCCCAGCACCTGTTCCAGCAGCGTCGTGAATTCCGCGCCGAAACGTGCGGTGATTTCGGGGCGCGAGCGCGAGGCGACATCGCCGATGGTCTTCAAGCCGGCGCGGCGCAATCCACGGATGATCGCCTCATCGGCGCCGAGCGTGAACAGCGGTAGCGGCGTCACTGCCTTGGCCTCCTCGCCCGCGGCGATGATCCGGCCATGTGCATATCGACTGAGCGTGCGCGCGCATGTCGATGTCCCCGCAATCGCTGCACTGACAATAAAACCCTGCCGCGACAGCGCCGCGCAGAGCTGCTCCATCAGTGCGGCCTCGCCACCGAACAGATGGGCACAGCCGGTGATGTCGAGAAACAGGCTATGCGGCAGATCCAGCGCCACCAGTGGCGTGAAGCGGTCGCACCAATCGGCGATGTCGGTCAGTACCTGCGTATCGGCGACAGGATCAGCATCGAACACCTGAATGTCCGGACAGACCGCACGGGCATTGGCGAGCGGCAGACCTGGTTCAAGGCCGAGCTTCGCCGCGGCATCGTCCAGCGCGGAAATCTGCAGCGCATTGCTTTGCTTGGCGACGACGATACTTGCTTGCAGATTAGCTGGCACGCCGTTGCGCGCGAGCTGACGTTTGATGCGGTCGGTTGGCAGGCGCGGCAGCCACAGGCTGAGGATGCGCCGATGTGTCACGGAAAACGCACTCATCACACTTCCATTCCATGATCCATTGCCCGTTCGGGCCGTGACGATTTCGAACCAGTTGCACATCGAGCATGGGCGCGCCCCATGATTGCCAGGTCTTGAATGGCGGCGAATGCGCGGAGCGGATGATCCAGCGAGTTTCCGCCGTACTCGAGGCCGGAACGCCTGCAGTCCGCAGCAACAGGCACGTGACGCCCGAGCCGCGCGCCGCCAGCGTGAGCTTGCGGCTGGCGACGAGGTCGAACTGCTTGCTGTCGCCCCAGGTTTCCAGCACGACGCTGCCCAGCACGTCGCAGGCCAGCGCATCAGCCGTGGTCCGCAATGCCGTCTCGACATCGGGCGCGCGCACGGTGACCAGCAGGCGCGGATCGAGACCGAGTTCGCGCCAGCCGCTCATGGCCAGCGCGCCGCATTCGCGTTCGGAGAAATCCTGCCGGATCCACAGCAGCGGCCGCTTTGCCGAGACACGATGCGCGAGGCCGGCGACAAAGCCCGTGGCCGCCGCGCTGTGCCGGCCTTCGGCGAACACCTCATGCATGGTGCCACGCGTGAGGCCGCCTTGCAGTGCCGCGTCCGCCTCGGCATGACCGAGCGACACGCGATCCGGCGCATAGGTATCGCTGTGGGTCTCGATGCGTTCGATGCTGCCGCGCAATTGCGCGAGCGTGGTCATGCGTGCGCCGGTCATGCGCCGCTCCTCGAAATTGTTTTGCCATCACGGGTTTTTAGTGAACCCATTGCCGGCCCATTTGTTCACGATATGTTCTAATATAAAGCTAAGATGGCAAGCCGAGTCAATCGGGATCATCAGCCACTTTTTTAGCATTTGAAATCAAAGGGATTTTTGAACATGGACGTGAAGCGCAAGCTGGAGATCCTGGCGGATGCCGCGAAATACGACGCGTCCTGTGCGTCCAGCGGTACCGAGAAACGGGACTCCCGCGACGGCAAAGGCATCGGCTCGACCGATGCAGGCATGGGGATCTGTCATTCCTATGCGCCGGACGGCCGCTGCATCTCGCTGCTGAAGATCCTGCTCACCAATGCCTGCAATTACGATTGCCTTTATTGCGTCAACCGGGCCTCCAGCAACGTGACGCGCGCCCGCTTCACCGTCGACGAAGTGGTGCAACTGACGCTGGATTTCTACCGGCGCAATTACATCGAGGGACTGTTTCTTTCCTCGGGCATCATCCGCAGCGCCGATTACACGATGGAACAGGTTGTCGCCGTCGCGCGGAAACTGCGCGAGGAGCATCATTTCCGCGGCTATATCCATCTCAAGACCATTCCGGAAGCCGACGACGCGCTGATCACCGAGGCCGGAAAATATGCCGACCGGCTCTCGATCAATATCGAGGTGCCCGAGGAAGACAGCCTGGCCAAGCTGGCGCCGGAGAAAGACGTCCGCGCCATTCGTCGCACCATGGGTCGATTGCGGTTGAAGCTCGATGAAGCCCGCGAGGGACGCAAGCCGACGCCGCGCGGCAAAGTCGGGCCGCGTTTTGCGCCGGCCGGCCAGAGCACGCAGATGATCGTCGGCGCCGACAACGCCAATGATTCAACCATTATCCGGACCTCGGCCAATCTGTACGGGTCCTACAATCTGAAGCGCGTCTATTACTCCGCCTTCAGCCCGATCCCCGATGCAAGCCGTTCGCTGCCGCTGCGCGCGCCGCCGCTGATCCGCGAGCATCGGCTGTATCAGGCCGACTGGCTGATGCGCTTCTATGGCTTCGAGGCCGACGAGATCGTTGATGACAATGACGGCATGCTGTCGCTGGAGATGGATCCGAAGCTCGCCTGGGCGCTGCGACACCGCGAGCGCTTCCCGCTCGACGTCAACCGCGCCAGCCGCGAAGACCTTTTGCGCGTGCCCGGCTTTGGAGCCAAGGCCGTGCAGCGGATCATCGAAACGCGCCGCATCTCGTCGATCCGCGTTGGCGATCTCGCCCGGCTGCATATCCCGCGGAACAAGGCACTGCCTTTCATCGTTCTTCCGGATCATCGCCCGGCCGTTAATTTGCTGGACGGCGCGAGGCTGGCGGAGCGCTTCAAGCCGAAGGCGACGCAATTGGGATTTGGGTTTTAGACTTTCATTTCAGGAGACCTGATGCACAGTATCGTGCTGGACAGCGACACCGATTTCGAAGGCTGGCGCAAGGCGGCACGCAAACTGGCGATCAACGACATTGCTCCCACTGACGTGACATGGACGGTTGCAGGCGCCGAGCCTGAATTGTTCTCCGCCTCGCCGGCAACGTCGCTATCCGACGCTGCAAAAGGCACGTTCAACGTTCCGGCCAAATTCGTCGAACTCGCCGAAACTGCGATCCTGCATCGCGATCCCGAACGCTTCGCCCTGCTCTATCGCCTCCTGTGGCGGCTGCGCGACAATCCCGATCTGATCCACGTCGCGATCGATTCCGACATCGCTAAATTGCAGGCGATGGCCAAGGCTGTCCGGCGCGACGAACACAAGATGCATGCTTTCGTGCGGTTTCGCGAAATCGGCCGCGAGCCGAAGTCGCATTTCGTCGCCTGGTTCGAGCCCGAACATCACATCGTCGAACTCGCCGCGCCGTTCTTCGCGCGGCGCTTCGCCGACATGGCGTGGTCGATCCTGACGCCGGATCTCTGCGCGCATTGGGACGGCCACGCGATTTCCATCACGCCCGGCGTCAGCAAAGCCGATGCGCCGACCAAGGATCGGCTCGAAGAGGTATGGCTGACCTATTACGCCAACATCTTCAACCCGGCGCGGTTGAAGACCAAGGCGATGCAGAACGAGATGCCGAAGAAATACTGGCGCAACCTGCCCGAAGCCGCGCTGATCAAACCGCTGATCGCGGAAGCTGAACGCATCACAGGTGACATGATCGCGGCAGAAGCCAGCGCGCCCAAGAAACCGCAACGTCGGGAGGAGACGATGGTCAAGTCGCATACGACCAAAACGGCCGAACATAGCGGGAAGGAAAGTCTTGCCGCATTGCGCGACGAAGCCGCCGATTGCCGTGCCTGCCATTTGTGGAAAGATGCGACGCAAACCGTGTTCGGCGAAGGCCCGCAGCATGCTTCTGTGATGATGGTTGGCGAACAGCCCGGCGACAAGGAAGATCTCGCCGGCAAGCCGTTCGTCGGACCGGCCGGACAGATGCTCGACAAGGCGCTGAAGGAAGCCGGCATTGTCAGGGACAAGGTTTATGTCACCAATGCCGTAAAGCATTTCAAATTCGTGCCGCGCGGAAAATTCCGTCTGCACCAGAAACCGGCGACGCCGGAAATCAAGGCATGCCGTCCCTGGTATGAGCGCGAAAAAGCCTCCGTGAAACCCGAGCTCGTCGTCGCGATGGGCGCGACAGCCGCGCAAAGCGTGCTCGGCAAGATCACGCCGATCGGCAAGACTCGTGGCCGTATTATCGAGGCTGACGACGGCACACAGGTTCTCGTGACCGTGCATCCATCCTATCTGCTACGATTGCCCGACGAGGATGCCAAGGCGCGTGAGTATGCGCATTTCGTCGATGACCTGCGCATCGTCGCCAAGCATCTGAGCGCGTCAGCGCACGCAGCCTGACGGTCAAATCACAAATTCACGCATTACACGCCGCGTATCCATCTCGAATTCGAGATCGACCACCGGCGGCCGCGCAAAATGCCAGGTCATGCCCTGCCGCGACGCTCCGCGCTTGACCAGTTCATCGGCCACCACGGGATGGAAATCCTGTACCGTGTAGATCTGCGTCGCGGTGGTGTCCTGCCACGAGAAGCCGAAGGCGCCAAGACGTTCTTCCATATTACTCATGGTCATCCGCGTTTTCTCCCGGAATGCGTCCGGCGAGGTCTCGCGATAGCGCGTGATGCGCTCGGGATATGTTCCAGGACCGCCGCGCGCTTCAGCACCACCCGCAATCACGAAAGTCGGCTTGGCACCGAACGACGGCCGCGTGAACGAGAACGCGTAAAACGACGGTTCACTCGGCGGATCGATCTCGAGGCACACATTGCTGCGCGCGACGGGATTATTCGTGCCGTCGAAGATGCCCCATTCAGCAAGCGTCTTGACATAGTGCTCGTTGAACTTCCGGAAGCCAGCTTCGTCCACCACTGCAGGCGAGCGCAACTCGCAGGCGCAGAACGATGTCAGCGGGCGATCCGCCGCGAGAATGTAATCGGCAATACGCGCAAACCCATCGGCCAATGGCAGCCACGTGTCGAAACGAACGCGCTCGATCTCGAAATCCGCATTGGCGGCAACGCCGCTGGAATACTGAAAAACCGCGGGAAGATAGCGATAATTGCCGGCCGGAAAATCGCGCGTCATGGGATGGGTCCTGTGGAGGCCATGCGGGCCGCCAAAAGATAATGGCGGATCGCATGAAGCGATCCGCCATCCAACCTCAAACCATGTGTCCCCGCAAGCTCAGCTTCGCAAGGCCGCGCCCGTGCGATCAGGCCGTCCGCGTATGCTCCAGATCGAATTCCTCGATCTGCTTGGCGCGCTCCGTCTCTTTGCCGGCGCGGTGATCGGTGGCGATGGCCACGTAAACCGCGGGCAGCACGAACAACGTGAACAGCGTGCCGATCATCATGCCGGAGACGACCACGAGGCCGATCGAGAAGCGGCTCGCTGCACCAGCACCCGCCGCGGTGAGCAACGGCAACAGGCCGGTGACCATCGCGGCCGTGGTCATCAGGATCGGACGCAGACGCACGCGGGCAGCCATCTCGATGGCCGAACGACGATCGAGACCTTCCTTGAGCTGCAGTTCGTTGGCGAACTCCACCATCAGGATGCCGTGCTTCGAGATCAGACCGACCAGCGTCAGCAAGCCAACCTGGGTGTAGATGTTGATCGTCGCCATGCCGAAGAACAGCGGGATCAACGCGCCCAGGATCGCCATCGGCACCGTAATCATGATCACGAGCGGATCGCGCAGACTTTCGAACTGCGCTGCCAGCACCAGGAAGATGATGATCAGCGCGAAGCCGAACGCCACTGCCAGCTGATTGCCCTCCTGCACATATTGCCGGGAATCCGCGAGATAATCGTGGTTGAAACCCGACGGCAGTTGCTTGGCGGCGCCCTCAAGGAAGTCGACCGCCTGCCCCACTGTCACGCCGGGCATCGGCACCGCCTGGAAGGTCGCCGAATTCAGCTGGTTGTAGTGCGACAGTGCGTTCGGGTTGGTGCCCGTTTCGACCTTTACCAGCGTCGATAACGGCACCTGCTGACCCGTGATCGTCGGCACATAGTAGTTCGCCAACGAATCCTGCGAGAGCCGCATGCCGCGCGGCACCTGCGGGATCACCTGATAGGAGCGCCCCTCGAGGTTGAAGCGGTTGGTGTAGTTGCCGCCAAGCAGCGTCGCCAGCGTATTGCCGATGCTCGACATCGTAATGCCGAGGTCGTTGGCCTTGGAGCGATCGATGGAGACGCGCACCACCGGCTGATTGAAATCGAGATCGCTGTCGCTGACGATGAACAGGCCGCTCTTGCGCGCGGTGTCCTTCAACTTGACCATCTCCTCGTAGACCGACTGGAAGCCGTTGGTCGAGCTGATTACCATCTGGATCGGCAGACCGCCGGGCCCGCCCGGCAGCGCCGGAAGGTTGAATGCGAAGGCGTTGACACCCTCGATCTTGCTGAGTTCGGCCTGCACCAGCGGCTTCAGCTGCGTGGACGAACGCTTGCGCTCGTCCCACGGCTTCAGCAGCATGCCGGCGATACCGTTGCTCGGACCGTTGGTGCCGTTGATGATGAAGCGCAGATCGGTTTCCGGGAACTTCTTGAACGCCTCGTCCATGCGATCACCGTAGAAATCCGCATAGTCGATATTGGCGTATTTCGGTGCCTTGGTCACCGCAAACAGAATGCCCTGATCTTCCTCGGGCGCCAGCTCTTTCGATGTGTTCATGTACATGAAGCCGACGAGACCGAGGATCACAACGGCGAACATGGCCGTGATGGGGCGATAGTCCAGCGAGCGATCGAGCTGCCGCCCATACCAGCGCGTGGTGGCGCCGAACACCTTGTCCACCTTCTTGGCGAACCAGCCCGGCTCTTCCTGCTTCAACAGCACCGAGCACATCATCGGTGACAGCGTCAGCGCGATAACGCCGGATACGATCACCGAGCCCGCCAGGGTGAAGGCGAATTCGCGGAACAGCGCACCGGTCAAACCGCCGATGAAGCCGATCGGCGCATACACCGCCGCCAGCGTGATGGTCATGGAGATGACCGGACCAACGATCTCGCGCGCGCCTTCGAGCGACGCCTGCACCGGCGATTTGCCCTCCTCCAGATGGCGGTGGATGTTCTCCACCACCACGATGGCGTCGTCGACCACGAGGCCGATGGCGAGCACCATCGCCAGCAGGGTCAGCAGATTGATGCTGAAGCCCATGACGAGCATGAGGCTGCAGACGCCGACCAGCGACAGCGGAATCGTCACCACCGGAATGATGACCGAGCGGAACGAAGCCAGGAACAGGAAGATCACCACGATCACGATGCCGACGGCTTCGATCAGCGTGTTCTGAACTTCCTCGATCGACGACGTGATGAACTTGGTGGAGTCGTAGGCTACCTTCATCTTCAGCGATGGCGGCAGGTTACGCTCGAGTTCGGGGAACAGCGCGCGCACGCCCTTGACGATGTTGAGCGGATTGCCGAGCGGTGTCGCCTGCACGCCGATAAAGATCGCGCGCTCGCCACTAAACGCCACGCTCGCGTCCGTACTCTGCGCGGCAAGCTCGATGGTGGCGATATCCTCCATACGAACAAAGCCACCGTCCTTGGCTTTCACCGTCATGCGCTTGAATTGCTCGACGTTCTGCAGGTCGGTATTCGCCGTCACGTTGGAGACGATGTAATAGCCCTTGGTCTGACCCGCTGCCGCCTGGAAGTTGTTGGCGCGGATCGCCGCAGCGACATCGTCCGGAGATACACCGCGGCCCTGCATGCGCAGCGGATCGAGCCACAGGCGCATGGCGAAGGTCTGACCGCCGAGGATTTCGGCCGACGCCACGCCGTCCACCGTCGACAGGATCGGCTGCACCGCGCGCGTCAGGTAGTCGGAGATCGCCGAGCCGGACAGTTCCTCACTGGAGAAGCCGAGATACATCACCGCCGTCGTCGACCCCGTGGACTTCAGAATGACGGGGTCATTCGCTTCGCGCGGGATCAGATATTTGACCGAATTGACCTTCGACAGCACTTCGGTGAGCGCGGCATTGGGATCGACGTTGAGCTTGATATAGACCGAGATCAGGCTCTGGCCCTGCGTCGATGCCGACGTCATGTAGTCGATGCCTTCAGCAGCCGCGACGGCCTGCTCGATCGGCGTGGTGATAAAGCCCTGCATCAGGTCCGGCGACGCGCCGGGATATACCGTGGTGACGGTGATCACGGTATTCGACAGTTTCGGATACTGACGGATCGGCAGGCTGGTTGCAGCCTTGAAACCGATCAGCAGGATCAGCAGGCTGACGACCAGCGCCAGCACCGGGCGCTTGATGAAGATATCCGTGAAGACCATTGCGGTCGCTCCGTCATCGGCACCGTCTGCCGGCCATCACAGGCCGCGCGACGATGCGAGAAAATTCATTCAGATGAACCGGGACGGACCGCATGTCGCGGCCCGTCCATCGGGTTTCAGTTCAGCGGCGGCTTCGCCGGAATCTGCGGTAATGGATCGGTCGAGATCGACACCAGCGCGCCGGACTGCAACTTGAGCTGTCCGACCGCCACGACGCGGTCACCGGCTTTCAGGCCTTGCGTGATCACCGCACGGCCATCGATGCGGTCGCCAGTACGCACGAAGGTGCGCACCGCCGAGAGCTCGGTCTTGCCATCGTCGGTCTTCTTCTCGGTGATCAGGTAAACCGAGTCACCATAAAGCGTGTAGTCGACTGCGGTTTCCGGCACGGTGATCACAGCCGGTTTGTCCGGCAGCACGACGGTCGTGGTCGCGAACATGCCTGGCTTCAGGATGCCTTCCGGATTCTGCAGCGTCGCCTGAACACGAATGTTGCGCGTATCCGCGCTGATCTGCGGCTCGATCGTGGTGATCTTGCCCTCGAACTTGCGGCCCGGATAAGCGTCCACCGAAATGCGCACAGCCTGACCGACCTGCAGCTTGCCGGAGTCTTTTTCCGTGACCGTGAAGTTGTTGTAGACGGCGGACAGATCGGTGAGCGACACGATCTGCGTGCCGGCCGTCAGGTACTGGCCGACTTCGACCCGACGCGTGCCGAGCACGCCGTCGAACGGCGCGCGCACCTGCTTCTGCGAAATCACCGCTTCGGTCTTGGCGATATTGGCCTGCGCCTGATCATACGCCGCCTGCGTGGTGTCGACGGTGGCCTGCGGACCAACCTGACGCTCGGCGAGCTGTTTGGCGCGGTCGAGATTGATGCGCGCAACAGTGGCAGCCGCCTTGAAGTTGGCGAGGTCGCCCTGGTCCGGTCCGTCGAACAGTTGCACCAGCGGCTGGCCGGCCTTGACGGTTGCGCCCGCGGTGAACTGGATGTCGGTAATGCGGCCGTTGACGTCGGAGGTGACGTTGACCTGATGCACAGCGGCGAGATCGCCGACGGCGCTGATCAGGTTGGGCACCACTTCGGACTTGGCATCCGCAACACTCACCACAGTCGGCGGCGGCTTCATGGTGGCGAAGAACTGCTTGATCATGTGGGCACGGAACGCGTTGAAGCCCACCAGGCCGCCCACCAGGATCGCCAGCAGGATGCCGACGATGATGAACCAACGCACCATCCGCGGACGCGGACGGGGCTTCTCGACAGTCGCACGCGGCGCCGTAGTGCTGTTGGGTTCGGTCGTGAGTGTCATGTCATGCGCTTTCTGTCGTAGTCGCTGGCATCAGGTACGCCGGAAGCTCGCGATCGATATACGTCGCGATCGCCGTGTCTTTCAGTCCGATACCGCGGAGAATAAACTCACAAAGTTGCCGCTCGTTGTCGGCGGTGCTGGCATAAGGCAAACAGGGAACCGAGGGAAGGCGCGATAATGCCGCCATCATCGCGGTGTTGTGCGCAAACCAGAAAAGCCCCATCGGCTCTTTTCCGATCCGAACCGCGTCGTTTGTCCGGACAGCGTGTTCAAGTGACGCTGTAAAGGTCGGGCCAATCAGTTCGCCGATCTTGTCAAACAGCAGCCGGGCGAATTCGCCGTCCTGCAACTGGCTGATGACCATTAGCCGCAGGCGCTGCGCCTCTTCATGATCGGGATCGGGATCGCGCGGAATGTCGAGGAAGTGCCCGACCATGCCGCGAATCAGAATCACCAGCGTCTCGGTCGACGGCGGCAGACCGAGAAGCTTGTTAAGTCCGGGGTCGGCTTCGCATTCCTCCGCCAGGATCTCGGCATAGAGCGCAGACTTGGTCGGGAAGTGCTTGAACAGCAAGCCTTCCGAAATTGACGCCGCAGCCGCCACGCTCTTGGTCGTGGTGCCGGCAAATCCATTGCGCGCAAAGCATCGCTTCGCCGCGCTGAGGATCAGCTCGCGCCTGAGGTCATGGGTCATTCGAAGTGTGCTCATAGCGTCGTGAGTAAGCACTCACCCAGGTTTCTGTCAACAAAATGGTGCGCCGCGTCAGGAGAATGACTGCAGGTGGTATCGGCCCGCCACAGTGTTGCATTCTCGCGACGCCAATGCGCCCGAGCTATGCGGTTCCCTCAAGGTGAGGGGTGGCAGTGCGCCGTGAGACGCAAAGGGTGGTTTTTATCGCGATCCGCTCCACCGGAACGCCGGTAAGCTGCAACCGCGCAACGCCTCACGGCGCACCACACCGCAGACAAGTTTACGCAGTCTGCGACTGCTAGGGGCGATTTCTGTCCCCGGGGCAGTGCTTCCTGGGACGCGGCGCCGGCAGGTTTCCCCGCTTTTGCCTGTCCCAGTCCAGCCGTTTCCGGCAGAGCCTCGTAGTGGGCCCGGACGGCTACCCAGGGCCTCCCGAGTGCGCGAGGGAACGTCTCCCTCATGTGCCCGCAGGCGCCGCAATCCCAGCTGCACCTCAAGACGCCTCTAGAAGCGCCCTCGCGAACTGGATGAGCGGAGGACAATCCTTCTAGGTATATTGTCAAGATATATGGGAAAAATGTTTAAGCTCTACCCTCTCAATTGTCATTCCGGGCTCGCGCAAGAGCGCGCCCCGGGAATGACAATTGAGAGGGTCGTGCGTTTCGGCACTACACCGTGCTTTACACCACCGTCTTATGCCGCTCGATACAGGTCTTCAGCACCTCGTCCATCGACTTGCTCCACCAGTTCTCCGAGAAGATCTCGATCTCGGAGTAACCGGCGAAGCCCTGCGCCTCGACAGCCGCGCGGGCGGATTTGATATCGATGACGCCGTCGCCCATCATGCCGCGGTCGTTGAGGATGTCCTTGGTCGGGACCAGCCAGTCACAGACGTGAAATGCGAGCAGACGATCCTGTCCTGCCCGCGCGATCTGCGCATGCAGCTCCGGGTCCCACCAGATGTGATAGACGTCGAGGGCGACGCCGAGCATGCCAGTGCGGTTGGGATCGAGCCGGTCGCAGATGTCGAGCGCCTGTTCGGTAGTGTTCACGCAGGCGCGATCGGCGGCGTAAGCCGGATGCAGCGGCTCGATGGCCAGCGGCATCTTCGCCTGCCGGGCATATTCCATCATCTCGGCGATGCCATCATCGACCTGCGCGCGCGCATTGATGATGTTCTTCGAGGGCGCAGAGCCCGGCCGCGAATATTGCGGCAGGCCGCCGACCACCAGCACGATGCACGGTGAGCCCAATGCCACCGCTTCGTCGACGCAGCGCTTGTTGTCGTCGCGCTGCTGCTGGCGATGGGCTTCGTCCGAGACGAACATGCCGCCGCGGCAATAGCCGGACAGTTCGAGGTCGTGATCCCGCACCGCCTTCACGGCCTTGTCCAGACCGACGGTGGCCACCTGATCGCGCCACGGCGAGACGCCGCGGACCTTGTGGCGGGCACAGGCTTCTGCGATGGCGACAAAGTCACCCTGCTTGCGGACCGTCGCCGTGTTCAGCGACAGCCAGCGATGGTCGTTGGAAAAGTCACGCATCTCAGGCTTCGATCCCACGGGTGGCCATGATCGCCTTCATGCGCTGCGTCGCCAGTTCGGGATTGGCGAGGAGACCAGCCTTGTCGGCGAGACGGAACAGTTCGGCGAGATGCTGCGTCGAGCGCGTGCTCTCCTGCCCGCCGATCATGGTGAAGTGATCCTGATGGCCGTTGAGATAGGCCATGAACACGATGCCCGTCTTGTAGAACCGCGTCGGCGCCTTGAAGATGTGACGCGACAGCGGCACGGTGGGGCCGAGCACGTCGTGGAAGCCGGCCTCGTCACCGGCCGCGAGACGCGACAGCGCATAGGACGCCGCCGGCGCGATGGCGTCGAAGATGCCGAGCAGCGCATGGGAGAAGCCTTTGTCGTCGCCGGCGATCAGTTCGGCATAGTTGAAGTCGTCGCCGGTATACATCTTGACCTTGGGATCAAGGCGGCGGCGCATGTCGATCTCACGCTGTGCATCGAGCAGCGAGACCTTGACGCCGTCGACCTTGGCGGCGTTACGGTTGATGACATCGACCGCAATGTCCATGGCGGTGTCGAGGCTCGGCGTGCCCCAGTAATTCGCCAGCGCCGGATCGAACATGTCGCCGAGCCAGTGGATGATCACCGGCTGCGCCGACTGCGACAGGATGCGGTCATAGACGCGGCCGTAATTCTCGGCGCTCTTGCCGAGCTTGGCCAGCGCACGCGACGCCATCAGGATGATGCGGCCCCCGACCTTCTCGATCGCTTCGAACTGCTGTTCATAGGCCTTGATCACGTCGTCGATCGACTTGGCATCTTCCACCGCGAGGTGATCGGTGCCGGCGCCGGAGAACACAAGCGCGCCGCGCGGCTTGGCCGCCGCGACGGAGCGCGTGACGAGTTCGAGCGAGGTCGGCCAGTCCATGCCCATGCCGCGCTGAGCGGTGTCCATCGCTTCTGCGACGCCGAGACCGAGGTCCCAGACATGCTCACGAAATGCGATGGTGCGGTCCCAATCGATGGTCTGATTGAGCCACGGATCGCATTCGGCCAGCGGGTCGGCGACGATATGCGCCGCCGAGAAGGCGATGCGATTCAGCGTGCCTTCCAGCTTGGCCGGAAACGTGCGCGATGCCGCGAGACGATAGATCTCGATCGAGCGATCGGCCTTGGGCAGCTTCAGCGACAGCGTTGAGCCCGTGGACGTGGGCATGACTGGCTTGTTCATGACGAACCTCAGACCTTGAGCGTGGGAACGTCGATCCAGCGACGCTCCTTCCAGCTTTCCAGCGCGCATTCGACGAGCTGCACGCCCTTGGCGCCTTCGAGCAGCGTGTACTTGTAGGGCGCATCCTCGCAGACGTGACGGATGAACATTTCCCACTGTTCCTTGAAGCCGTTGTCGTAGACGGCATTGTCCGGAACCTTCTGCCAGTCGGCATAGAAATCGTGGGTGCGTTTCTCGTCGGGATTCCAGATCGGGCGCGGCGTCGCCTGACGGGCCTGGATCATGCACTCGGTGAGACCGGCCACGGCCGAACCGTGGGTGCCGTCGACCTGGAATGTCACGAGATCATCGCGATAGACGCGCGTGGCCCAGGACATGTTCATATGGGCGATGACGCCGCCCTTCAACTTGAAGGTCGCATAGGCCGAGTCGTCGGCAGTGGCCGTGTACTTCTTGCCCTGCTCGTCCCAGCGCGCCGGGATGTCAGTGGTGCCGAGGCAAGTGAGGCTCTCGACTTCGCCGAACAGGTTGTCGAGCACGTAACGCCAATGGCAGACCATATCGAGGATCATGCCGCCGCCGTCTTCAGCGCGGTAGTTCCACGACGGGCGCTGGGCTTCTTGCCAATCGCCTTCGAACACCCAGTAGCCGAACTCGCCGCGTACCGAGAGCATCTTGCCGAAGAAGCCAGAGTCACGGAGCATCGCAAGCTTCTTCAGACCGGGCAGGAACAGCTTGTCCTGCACGGTGCCGTGCTTGAGACCCTTTGCGTTGGCCTTCTTGATGACGTCGAGCGCGGCTTCGAGATTGGTCGCGATCGGCTTCTCGCAATAGATGTGCTTGCCGGCCTCGATGGCGCGGTTGAGCAGACCCGGGCGTGCCTGCGTGGTCGCCGCATCGAAGAAGATGCTGTCGTTCTTGTCGGCGAAAGCCTTGTCGAGATCGGTGGTCCAGCGCTCGATGCCATACTTCTTGGCGAGGCCTTCAATCTTCTCGGCATTGCGGCCGACCAGGATCGGATCCGGCATCATGCGGTCGCCGTTCTTCAGGGTCACGCCGCCCTGCGCACGGATCGCGACGATGGAGCGCACAAGATGCTGGTTGAGACCCATACGGCCGGTGATGCCGTTCATGATGATGCCGAGGCGGTGGACAGCCATAGTCAGGACTCCTGGAGAACTTTAGTTTGAGAATGATCGGATGAAGCGAGCTGGAGCGGCGACAGCACCGACCAGTCCGGATGTGCGCCGGATGCAAATCCGGCAGAGGTCAGCGATCCCGTGAGGAGATCGCCGTCGTGAATCGACAGACGGACGATATCGCCATCGCGGCGGTAGAGATCGGGATGCGCCGTCAGGAAGGCCTCGGCCTCCTCCGATGGTGCAGTGCCGAAACCATCGACGTAGTGATGGCCGTTGCGTTCGGCATGGGTGACGCCGATCAGCGCGCCAAGCGCCAGATCCTGCTGCACGCCAAGGCCGGCCTGGCAGGTGAGATCCTCGCCGGTGATAAAATGATCGACGCCCTGCGCGCTCCACGCCGCAGCGCGAGTCGCATTCGCGATCGACTTGTAGAAGCCCTTGCAGGATTTCGAGGAAATGCCGCGATAGCCCAGCGCCTTGGCGGCCGGGAATGCGTCCCAACTATCGTCAGCTTCGTCGATGATGAAGTTGCGTGACGAGAGCTTGCCGAGCGGCGACTGACGCGTAATGTCGCGCGGCATCGGCTGTTCGACATAGAGCAGTTTTGACGCGATCGGCGATAGCGCAGCGTCGTTATCGAGGCGATCGACCAGCGCGCCGAGCGCGTTGAGATCGGCATACTGCTCATTGGCGTCGAGCGTGACCTGATAATCGTAAGGCAGCGTCGTCAACGCGTTGCCGATCCGGGTCAAACGTGCGGCGTCTGCCGCGGGATCGCCGTTCATCTTGAGCTTGAAGTATCGTGCGCCGCTATGCTCTCTGGGGTCGGCGACACCGCCCTCCCCTTCGATCACATCATCGAGGCCGACGGTGTGGCGCAGCGCGACGCGCTCAAGCCGATGACGGTTGGCCAGGAACGTAGCGATATCTTCAGCGCCGAGATCGGGCGCAAGACGCGCGGTAAGACCGGCGACGTTGGCCTTCATGCCCGTGAAGAAATCCGTGCCCAAGCCACGCAGCAGTGCGTCGAGCACAGCCTTGTCGATTTCCGCCGGACCGAAGCTTGCAGCCAGCGGTGGAATGTCCAGTTCGGCGCAGGCCGTCATCTGGTCGCCGATGCAGGCCGCATGCAGACCGAAGGCCGAAATGAAACCCGACTGCGCGCGATAGAGCTCTTTCGCGATGACCAGCGACTGCCGCAGTTCGTTCACGGTGTCGTCGATGGCCAGGTGCGGTCGCTTGTCGAACCACTTCGGCACCATCAGCTCGGCTGAGGCGCCGACGAACACGCCCTTGCCTTCGACCTCCAGCTCGACCCGAACGAACGCCTGCGGCGCGGCATTGACCGTCACGGCGCCAAAGCGAAACGGTCGCACGAACGCCACGTGGCGCTCGAACAGCGTAATGTCTCGCAAGGCGATCCGTGCCGACATGGACATGGGCGCTAGTCCAGCGTGCTGTTGGTCATGAAGTGCTTGCGGATGCGCGCGACCAGATCGGTGAAGATCGGGTTCGACATCGCATCGAGCGTGCGCTCGCGGCCGAGCGGCACGTCATAGATTGCGGCGATACCGCCGGGGCGCTCGGTCATGACCAGCACCTTGTCGGCAAGGAACACCGCTTCCGGAATCGAATGCGTAATCAGCAGAATCGTCTTGCCGGTGGTGCGCTGGATGCGCGACAGCTCGACATTCATCTTCTCGCGCGTCATGGCGTCGAGCGCGCCGAACGGCTCGTCCATCATCATGATCTTGGGATCGTGCACCAGCGCACGGCAGATCGAGGCGCGTTGCTGCATGCCGCCGGAGAGCTGCCACGGCAGCTTCTTCTCAAAGCCCTCGAGGCCGACCATTTTCAGCAACTGCTTGGCGCGGTCCATATACTGCGCGCGCGGCAGGTTCTTCATGTCGATGGGCATCAACACGTTGTTGATGATGTTCCGCCACGGCAGCAGCAGCGCATTCTGGAACACGATACCGACATCGCCATGAGGCTCGGTGACTTTCTTGCCGTCGACGTGGATTTCGCCTGATGTCGGCGCAAGAAGGCCCGAGATCAGTTTGAGCAGTGTGGACTTGCCGCAGCCGGATGGGCCGACCACGACAAAGAACTCACCGTCATTGATATGGAAGTCCAGGGGACGCAGCGACTGCACCTGGCCGTCGCCGGTCCCGTAGGTTTTGGAGACGCCGGAGAGATTGATCCCCGACGCCTTCGATGGTGCGGACTGCTCGGATACGACGCGAAGATGCGCACTCGGTTGATCGACGCTCATGGTCCTCATCGCTGCAGTCATTACGGCTAGTCCTGTTGGTTTCGTCAGTTCGGTCGAGATAACCGGTCCGGTTACTTCGGCAGATATTCGTTGGTATAGAAGGCCTTCGGATTTTCCTTGGCCTTGGCTTCCAGACCGCCGTATTCGACCATAAGCTCTACCGATTCCTTCATGTTCTGATCGGTGACCTGGAACGGGCGCTTACCCTTGGTTTCCGGCGTGGTGTAGAGCGGGATGGTGAGTTCGAAGCCCTGGGTCAGGGTCTCGATCTTGCCGCCCTTCGGGTTGGCATCGAGGATCGACTGCGCGGCAGCCTTCGGCTCCTTCGACGCAGCTTCGACCGCCTTGGTGGTGGCCGACATGAAGCGTTTCACGAGATCCGGATTGGCCTTGGCATAGTCGGTATTGGTGATAATGCCCGACGACACGAGATGAATGCCGTAATCGGCAAACTTGATCGGATACACATCCTTGCCGGTGGCATCCTTGATCTTCATGGACTGGTCCATGACGTAGCCGAGCAACAGGTCAGCCTGGCCGTTGATGACGGCGTTGAGCTTGGTCTGTCCGTCGCCGGCGACGGTCTTGAAATCGGATTCCTTGAGGCCCGCCTTCTTGAGGAACAGCGGCCAGATCTGGGTCATGGAATCCGCCGGCGTGATCGCCACGGTCTTGCCCTTGATGTCGTCCGGCTTCCTGATGTTCTTGTCGACGAAGCCCATCACCGACATGGCCGAGGTCTGCAGCAGCACGCCGGTGGCGATCACCGGGGCGCCCTTCACGGCTGCGCGCATCATGGTGGGAACGTCGACATAGCCGAAGTTCACGCTCTTCGCGGCGACGGCCTGCACGGTGGCAGCCGAACCGCGGCCTTCCTGAATGTCGAGATCGATGCCTTCGGCTTCATAGATGCCCTTGGCCTTGCCGTAATAAAACGGCGAATGCTCACCATAGACATACCAGTTGAGCATCAGCGTCACCTTGTCGGCGGCAGCCGCCGGCGTGGCGAGTGCAAGCGTGACGGTGATCGCGGCAGTCGAAACAGCAGTAACCCATTTCAGCATTTTAGCCTCCCATTGAAGCAGGTGATCGCGGCCCGTTTCGCCGGACCGCTTGTTTGGAATTGCAGGTCCCGATCAGGACCCGATGAAGACATCCGCGCGCTGGCTGACGTGCCAGGGAATCGCAAAGCGTTCGATACGATCGACCAGCCAGAACAGAATGACGCCGAGCAGCGCGAGGATGACGAGAGCCGCAAACATCGTCGGCAGATCGAACGTGCCGATCGAGCGCTGCAGCACATAACCGATACCGGAATTGGAGCCGACGAACTCACCGACCACCGCGCCGACGACGGCGAGCGTGACGGACACCTTGAGGCCGGAGAAGATCGCCGGCAGCGCGTGTGGCAGGTTCACGGCGCAGAACACGCGCAAGCGGCTGCCCTTCATGGCGCGGGCGAGATCGACCATGTCGGGATCAACCGACTTGAAGCCCTGCACCGCCGACACGACGACGGGAAAGAAACCGAGCAGAAATGCCGCGATGATCTTCGGCACGATGCCGAAGCCGAACCACACCACGAACAAGGGCGCGATGGCGACTTTGGGAATCGACTGCGAGAACACCAGCAGCGGATAGACATAGCTTTCGACGGTCCGCGAACCGGCGATCAGCATGGCAATCGGGATGCCGAACACGGCGGATGCAAGGAAGCCGAGCAGTGTCGCGTAAGTCGTCGGCCCTGACTGCGCGAGCAGCTCGGGCCAATCGGTGTAGAGCACCTTCACGACGTCGCCGGGCGCAGGGATCTGATAGGCGGGAATGTTGAAGATGCGGATCGCGAGATCCCAGCCGACCACGATCATCACCAGCAACAGGAACGGGCGCAGCCATGAGGCGTTCAGCAGCTTCGATACACTGCCGGGTGCTTTCTTCTCACTCACGCGTCTCGTCTCCCAGATGCCGGCTTCGCGGTCGCATTTAACTCGTTGGATAAATACAGCGCATGGCTTCGCCGTTGTCAATTGGCCGCTTAACTAGCGAAAATTAAACAATGATTTCAGGCGCTTTGGCGGGCCGAGGTGTGGACAACCGTCGCCGGCGGGAGCTGAAATTCGGCCACGGATCGGCCGGTGAGCGCCGCCAGGACGAGTGCCACCATATGCGCCAGCCGCTCGTCCCTCGCCTCCTTCGCCAGCAGATCCCTGCCGAAAATCACGCTGAGCGTGGCGTTGTTGCCGATATAGAAAAAGCTCAGCGCGGCGATGGAAATGTAGAGCTGCACCGGATCCATCGCGACCTTGAAATCGCCTGACGCGACGCCGCGCAAAACCACCGTGCGGATCATCTCCACGAAGGGCGAATGCATCGACTTCACCTTCGTGGAGCGCTTGATGTGCTTCGCGCGCTCCAGATTCTCGGTGTTGAGCAGCGCGAGGAATTCCGGGTTGCGGATAAAATAGTTCCAGGTGAAGGCGATCAGGCTCTCGATGGCCTCGGGCGGATCGAGATGTTCGAGATCGAGCGTGCGTTCTTCGGCGCGGATCTGCTCATAGGCACCTTCGAGTACCGCAAGATAGAGCGCATCCTTGTTGCCGACGTGATAGTAGAGCATGCGTTTGTTGGCGCCGGCCTGCGCAGCGATGCGATCGACGCGCGCACCGGCGAGGCCCTTGCTCGCGAATTCCTTCTTGGCAGCCTCGAGAATGCGCAGACGCATCCCTTCCGGGTCACGCTGCCACTTCAATGCTTTCTTCGGCGCTTTTTTAGTTGTTTTTGCCAAACCCGGATCCCGTCGCTCAGCGGAATGACCCAACAGCCCCACGTCTATCGCGTGTAGCATGCGTTTGCCCGCTTGAGAACAAAGCATGTTCCGGGCCATATGCGCAAATGGGCATCGCCTTTTGCAGGTGCCGTCGCTATCACTGCCCTGCCCCAACCGGACCTGCTTGTGCCTGCCATCATCACAGACCCGTTCTTCTATGCCGTCGCCATTCCGGCGGTGATTTTCCTTGGCCTCTCCAAAGGCGGCTTCTCGGGCGTCGGCATTGCCGCCACGCCGCTGCTGGCGCTGTATCTGCCGCCGCTCGAGGCGGCCGCATTGCTGCTGCCGGTGCTGATCACGCAGGACCTGATCTCGATCTATGTCTATCGCCGCGAATGGGACGCCTCGAATCTGAAGATCATGTTGCCGGGCGCCGTCGCCGGCATGACGCTGGCGTGGCTGCTCGCCTCTTATATTTCCGACAATGCCGTGCGCATCACCGTCGGTCTGATCGGCCTCATCTTCGTGATCGACGTCTGGCGCAAGCGCGCCAGGATCGAACCGACCCGCATGGGCCCGGCCGGTGGCGTATTCTGGGGCGCGGTATCGGGTTTCACATCCTTCATGACCCAGGCGGGCGGCCCACCATTCCAGGTCTATGTGCTGCCGCAGCGGCTACCGAAGCTGGTGCTGGTCGGGACCACGACGATCTTCTTCGCCGTGGTCAATGCGCTGAAGATCGTGCCCTATTTCGCGCTCGGCCAATTCCACGCCGGCAATTTCGCGACATCGCTGGCGCTGCTGCCGATGGCCATCATCGCGAACTTCATGGGCATCTGGCTGGTGAAACACACGCCCACCAATCTGTTCTACAACATCGCCTATGCCCTGCTGCTGGTGATCTCGCTGGTGCTGCTGTGGCAGGGCTGTTCAGTGTTGTGGCGGTAAGATCGACAAGAAAATGCATGGCCGCATTCTCCGCCGTGTTGACATGCTGGACGTCGCAACCTTGCCGGCCGAGATGGCCTGCCCGGCTTCAACTTCCATCCACTGCGCGGCAAACCACAGCGTTATTCCGTTCACGTCAACGGACCATGGTGCATCACATTCGAATTCGAGGCCGGCGATGCGCTTCGTGTCGACTTCGAGCAGTATCACTAAGGGCGCTTCGCGCCGGGGATCAAGGAGAGCCACGATGGTTGAGCAAAATGCCAAGCGCAGCGCGTCCCGCTGCCCAACCCATCCAGGCGCCGTGCTGCGCGAAGACGTGATCCCCGCCGTCAAGCGATCCAAGACCGAGATCGCCCGCCTGCTCGGCATTTCCCGCCAGCATCTGCACGACATCCTCGAAGAGAAGAAGCCGATCTCGCCCGAGGTCGCGGTCCGGATCGGCAAATTGTTTGGCAACGGTGCCGGCATCTGGGTGCGGATGCAGGCAGCCTATGACACATGGCACGCCGAACAGACTGTCGACGTCAGCGGGATCGAGACGCTGAAGGTCGCTTGACGGCGCTCACACATCCTTCCCCGTCCGCTCGATCAGCAGCGTCGGAATTCCGCAGGTGCCATCGCGGAGGCTGACAACACGGGTGCCCGGCTTGCGGCCACTACGCACCTCCGACACGTTGACATGCGCGGCGAGCAAGCGCTCGCGGACGGCATCCGCGTCAGCGACGCGCCAGGTCATGCCCCAGAGCTTGTCGCGATTCTTGTCGGCCTTGTCGTCGGGGCGATGCACGACCTCGACGATCAGATCGCCGCAGCGGAAGAACATCAGATGGCCCCACTCCGGATTGGAGCGATCCAGTGCCATGTCGAGGCCCAGTCGCGCGCCATAGAGCGCAGCGGCGCGCTCCGGATCCTGCGTGGCGACAACGATATGGTCGAGGCCAAGGAACGGCGCATCGCCCACCGCGGGCGACACCGGACGCTCGTCGGACAGTTCGAGAAAGAATTGCCGGACACCGCGTGTCGCGTCGGTGGCCGCACGGGTACGCTTCCAGGAGAGTGTGGCGCCGGTCTCGGTATCCCTGCTCTCGACCTCGGCGATGGGATCAGGCTTCAGCGCCAGGCGATCGAGCCGGCGATGCATCCCAGCGATATCGCCAGTCCGGAAACAGATGCTGGCCAGCGTCGCACCCTGCTCCGGCAGCACGGCCCTGATGCGATCGGCGGCCGGGCCGTGACCGACAGGCGCCATCAGCTCGACCGACATGTTGGCCACCGTGAAGATCGCCATGGCCGCACCGTCGCTGGTGCTGCGCCAGGCGGGCGCGCGGGCGAACAGGGTCTGATAGGTGGCGATCCCCACCTCCAGGTCCTCCAGCAAAATGACGACGTGATCCAGCCCGGCGATCATCGCATCCTCCCGTCTTCGTGGCGTTGTTGTGATCGAACTATGCCAGTTTTCGAGCCGCAATGCTGAAAACCGACTCCACCCGGCTGCGGCATCCTGCGGCATCGCACAATTTCGGTGGTGACCTCGTCGCAACCGCTGTTAAGCTGACTGATGCGCCGTCTCCGGACGGTGCAGCCATCCCTCAGGCGAGACGGACGGATTCATGAAGGCACTCTTTATCGGACAGACCTATATCGACGTCACGTTCATCACCGACCATATGCCGACCGGCGACGAGAAACACGTCGCCTCCGACTATGCCGTGTCATTCGGCGGCAATGCGGTGACGGCGGCCTTCTGCTGCGCCAAGCTGGGCATTGTGCCCGATCTCATCGCCACCGTCGCCAATGACTGGCTCGGCCGCATGTTCATGGACATGTCGGCGAAATACGCCATCGAGGTCCATCCGCGCAAAGTGGCGAGTTCGTCGCTGTCCTTCATCATGCCGAAAGACGGCAAGCGTGCCATCGTCCGCTGCCGTGACGACGAACACATCCATCCGTTCCCCCTGCTCAATCTCGGTGCCTGCCGTGCACTGCATATCGACGGCCATCAGCCCGATGCCGCGATCCACTACGCGAAGCTCTGCCGCGAGGCCGGCATCCTCACCTCACTCGACGGCGGCGGCTTGCGCACCAATACCCATGAGCTGCTTGAGTTCATCGACGTCGCCATCGTCGCCGAACGTCTCTGCGAGCAGATGGACCTGACGCCGGAGAAGATGCTCGATTATCTCAAGAGCCGCGGCTGCCGCGTCGGCGGCGTCACGCTCGGCGAGAAGGGCCTGCTCTGGTATGACGAAGCCGGCACAGTGCACACGCTGCCCGCGCTGCCGATCCCGCGCGAGAAGGTGATCGATACCAATGGCGCCGGCGATGTCTTCCACGGCGCTTACGTCTATTCGTATCTGGCCAATCCCGGCCATAGCTGGGCCGAACATTTCAAATTCGCGCGGGCCGCATCGACCTTCAAGATCCAGCGGCTTGGCAATGAAGCGGGACTGCCGACATTGTCGGATATCGCGGCGGTGCGCGAGGAATATCGGGCGCAGGTGTGACAACCATGGGCCAGGTTGTCGTCGCCGGCAGCATCAATATGGACGTGGTCGCGACAGCCGACCGTCATCCGGCAATCGGTGAGACTGTAGCAGGCCGCGAAGTGTTGTATTTTCCCGGTGGCAAGGGCGCCAATCAGGCCGTGGCTGCGGCGAAACTTGGTGCAGCGACCATGCTGATCGGCTGTACCGGCGCGGATGCCTTTGGCCGCGACACCAGGGCATTTCTGGCCATGCAGGGCGTCGATCTCGCTCACGTGCGTGAGGTCGCTGGCGCCGGCACGGGAACGGCGATCATCACCGTTGCGAAAGCTGAGAACACCATCGTTGTCATTCCCGGCGCCAATGCGTTGGTCAATGCGGCCGATGTCGCTGCGTCCGCATTCCGAAAAGGCGATATCGCCGTCAGCCAATTCGAGATTCCGCTGCCGGCCATCACGGCTTTCTTCACGCGAGCGCGCGCATCCGGTGCAACGACGATACTCAATCCGGCACCGGCGATGCCGATTGACCGTGAGCTGATGGCTCTGGTGGATATTCTGATCCTCAATGAAAGCGAACTCGGCCTGCTTGCAAGTCTCGAACTGCACGACACCGATCCCGATGCGCGCTTCATCGCCGCCGCATCGACATTGCAAACCGATCATCGGCCGAACATCTGCATCACGCTGGGCAAGCGCGGCGCGATCGCGCTGATCGATGGCCGGGTCCACCTCGAAGCCGCCCGCATCGTGAAGGCCATTGACACTATCGGTGCCGGCGACTGTTTCGTGGGGGCTGTTGCCGCAAAGCTTGCGGATGGACATTCACTGCAGAGCGCCATTGGCTATGCTAATGTCGCCGCCTCGCTTTGCGTACAGCGGATGGGCGCCGGGCCGTCGATGCCGACAGCGAAAGAGGTGTCGGCGGCTGCCGGCTAGCGTCAACCCTTCCCCTTCGCCGTCATGAAGTCGAAATCGCAGCCGTCATCGGCCTGCAGGATCGTGGTGTGAAACAGATGCGCATAGCCGCGCTTCGCCCAGTCCGGCGTCTTCGCTGGCGGGAGCGCAGCCTGGCGCTTCGCAAGCTCGGCATCGTCGACCAACAGATCGATCGACCGTTTCGCCACATCCAGACGGATCATGTCGCCGTTCTTCACAAGCGCCAGCGGGCCACCCACGGCGCTCTCCGGCGTGATGTGCAGCACAATGGTGCCGAAGGCTGTACCGCTCATGCGCGCGTCTGAAATACGCACCATGTCCTTCACGCCGGCACGCGCCAGCTTCATGGGGATTGGCAGATAGCCGGCCTCCGGCATGCCCGGTGCGCCCTTGGGACCGGCATTGCGCAGCACCAGCACGTCATCGGCATTGACGTCGAGATCGGGATCGTCGACGCGGTTCGTCATGTCCTCGACGGATTCGAACACCACGGCACGGCCGGTGTGCTGCATCAGCTTGGGCGACGCGGCGGAATGCTTGATGACGGCGCTGCGCGGCGCCAGATTACCGTGCAGGATTGCCAGTCCGCCTTCCCGCTTGATCGGGTTGTCCTTCGAGCGGATCACGTCTTGGCCCGGCACCTCTTCGGCATTCGCCACGATCTCGCGCAATGTCTCGCCGGTGACGGATTTCGCGTCGAGATCGATGAGATCGCCGAGCTGCGCCATCAGCTTGGGCACGCCGCCCGCGTGATGGAAGTGCTCCATATAGTGATCGCCTGACGGCTTCAGATCGACCAGCACCGGCACGTCGCGGCCAAGCTCGTCGAAAGCAGCGAGATCGATCCGGTTCGGCGTGCGGTTGGCCATCGCGGTGAGATGAATGAGGCCGTTGGTCGAGCCGCCGATCGCCTGCAGCACCACCTGGGCATTGCGGAACGAACCCGGCGTCAGAAATTCACTCGGCTTCGGCCCCTTGTTCTTGGCGAGCGTCGCGGCAACCTTGCCGCTGGCTTCGGCGGACCGGAAGCGCTCGGCATGGGGCGCCGGGATTGTCGCGCTCATCGGCAACGACAGGCCCATGGCTTCGGTGATGCAGGCCATGGTCGAGGCCGTGCCCATCACCATGCAGGTGCCGACCGACGGCGCGAGGCGCGCATTCACGTCGTCGATTTCCTGCTGGTCGATCTCGCCGGCGCGGAACTTGCCCCACATACGTCGGCAGTCGGTGCAGGCGCCGAGCACCTCGCCCTTGTGGTGGCCGACCACCATGGGGCCAACCGGGATCACCACCGTCGGCAGATCCACGGACAGCGCCGCCATGATCTGCGCGGGCAATGTCTTGTCGCAACCACCGATCACCACCACCGCATCCATCGGCTGCGCCTTGATCATCTCCTCGGTATCCATCGCCATCAGATTGCGCAGATACATCGAGGTCGGATGGGCGAAGCTTTCGCCGATCGAGATGGTCGGAAACACCATCGGCAGCGCGCCAGCCAGCATCACGCCGCGCTTCACCGCCTCGATGATCTGGGGCGAATTGCCGTGGCAGGGATTGTAATCGCTATGGGTGTTGGTGATACCGACGATGGGCCGGTCCAGCGCATCGTCGGAATAACCCATGGCCTTGATGAAGGCCTTGCGCAGGAACAACGAGAACCCGGCATCGCCGTAACTGGTCAGCCCCTTGCGCAATCCGTCGGCCATGTCGCGTTCCCATTCCAAGCTTGTTTTGAATGCTTCTTATGAAGCCGCCAAAATTCTTGTCAATGCGCGGGACGGACTGGCTGGGCCCCTATTTCGGCTCCCACACCTTACTGAAATCGCCGGCGAATTCGGCGCTGCAAAATGCCCCGCCCTGATAGAAATCACCGACCGGATCGGGTTTCATCTTCGCCTGTTCCGCCATTGCGTGTTCGCGATGATCCTCGGCTTTGCCGACCGGGCGATAGCCGAGTTCATAGGCGCGGGAGTTATCCCACCAGGCACGCTCGTTATAGGAGGCGCCATACAGCACCTCGAAATGGATGGCGGGATGTTCGAGCCCGATCTGGCAGAGCTGCACCAGATCCTCGGGCTTGAGCCAAATCGACAGCCGACGTTGATCCAGCGGACGGTCACCGAAATTGCCGATCCGCAGGCATGTCACCGACAGCCCGTATTTGTCGGCATAGAGCGAGCCCACCACCTCGCCGAACACCTTGCTGACGCCGTAGCGGCTGTCCGGTCGCGCCGTGACATCCGGCGGGATTTTGCTGTGGCGTGGATAGAAGCCGACCGCGTGATTGGACGACGCGAAGATGATGCGCTTGACGCCCTTCTTGCGCGCTGCCTCGAACAAATTGTAACCGCCGATGATATTGGCCCGCAGGATGGTGTCCCACGGACCCTCCACCGAGAAGCCGCCGAAATGCAGGATGCCGTCCACGCCCTCGCAGATCGCCTCCACCGCGGCGAGATCGGCCAGATCGGCCTGCTTGAAATTTTCGTTTGGCTTGAGATTTGGCGGCGTTGTGAGATCGCTCAGCACGAGGTCCGGATAGATCAGCGGGAGCAATTCCCGCAAGCGCGTGCCGATTCCGCCAGATGCGCCCGTCATCAAGATCTTCATTCCGTCCCTCGTAATGTTGTCAGTTGTCAGACAAGTATGGCGCGGCGCGGGCGCGACGGCAAGGCAGTGGAACCGGCATTGCTTGCCGCCTACCCTCGCCAATGTTAGCAAACGCATCCGAGGAAACGACAGAGAACGAGACGCCAATGTCCGACACATCATCGCGCGGCTGGCAGCCGGCGACCTATTATCCCGACCCCGCCATTCACGCCCTCGATCCCCGCTTCGAAAAATACTGGATCAAGCTCGGCGCCATTGAACGCATCGCCACCGGCATGCGCTGGGCCGAAGGGCCGGTCTATTTCGGTGACGGCCGCTATCTGTTGTGTTCGGACATTCCCAACAACCGCATTATCAAATGGGAAGAGGAAACCGGCGCGATCAGCGATTTCCGCAAGCCATCGAATTACGGCAATGGCAACACGCGGGATCGCCAGGGACGCCTGATCACCTGCGAACATGGGCGCCGGATCACACGCACCGAGTATGACGGCACCATCACGGTGCTGATGGATAATTTCGAAGGCAAGAAGCTGAACTCGCCGAATGACGTCGTGGTGAAGTCCGACGGCTCGATCTGGTTCACCGATCCGCCATTCGGCCTGATGAGCGACTATGAGGGCAACAAAGCGCCATCCGAGATCGGACAGAATATCTATCGCATCGATGGCGATACGTTGACGTCCACCATTGTCGCCGACGATGTGCTCGGCCCCAACGGGCTATGCTTTTCACCGGACGAGAAGCTGCTCTATGTCGTGGAATCCCGCGGTGTGCCGAACCGCAAGATTCTCGCTTACGACGTTGCTGCCGACGGCAAGACACTCAAGAACAAGCGCGTGCTGATCGATGCTGGTCCGGGCACGCCCGACGGCATGCGTTGCGATATCGACGGCAATCTGTGGTGCGGCTGGGGTATGGGCAAGCCGGAGCTCGACGGCGTCTTCATCTTCGCGCCCGATGGCGAACAGATCGGCCGCATCGCGCTGCCCGAGCGCTGCGCCAATGTCTGTTTCGGCGGCGTGAAACGCAACCGGCTGTTCATGGCATCGAGCCAGTCGATCTATGCGGTGTATGTAAACACGCAGGGGGCGTTGGGGGGCTGACGGGTACACCGCCCTCTCAACGTCATTGCGAGCGTAGCGAAGCAATCCAGTCTTTCCACGCTTGTGGCCTTCTGGATTGCCGCGTCGCTTCGCTCCTCGCAATGACGGCGGAGAGACCATCGTAGAAACAAAAACGCCGGCATGGATGGCTCCATGCCGGCGTTTTCAGTCACGAAGCTTGCGCTTCAACGACGCGGTCTTACGCCGCGGTGTAGCCGGCGATTGCCTTGACCTCGAGGAAGTCCTCAAGACCGTGCTTACCCCATTCGCGGCCGTTGCCCGACTGCTTGTAGCCGCCGAACGGCGCGGTGCGGTCGTTCGGAGCACCCTGCAGGTTGACGTTGCCGGCGCGGATGCGGCGGCCGAACTTGCGGGCGTTCTCGACCGTGTCAGCCGAGACGTAGCCAGCGAGGCCGTACGGGGTGTCATTTGCGATGCGGAGCGCATCGGCTTCGTCCTTGGACCCCATGATCACAAGCACCGGCCCGAAGATTTCCTCGCGCGCGATGGTCATGTTCTCGGTGACGTCGGCGAAGATCGTCGGACGCACATAGAAGCCCTTGTTGACGCCTTCCGGCAGGCCGGGGCCACCGGCGACCAGCGTGGCGCCTTCCTCGATGCCCTTCTGGATCAGGCCCTGGATCTTGTCCCACTGGCCGCGATTGACCACCGGACCGATCACGGTGCCATCAGCGCGCGGATCGCCGGCCTTGGTCTTGTCGGCCTGCGCCTTCGCGATGGCAGCGATTTCTTTCATCTTCGCCTGCGGCACGATCATGCGGCTCGGCGCGTTGCACGACTGTCCGGAGTTGTTGAACATGTGCGCGACGCCGCCGGTGACGGCCTTCACGAAGTCGGCGCCATCGAGGATCACGTTCGGCGACTTGCCACCGAGCTCTTGGCTGACGCGCTTCACGGTGTTCGCGGCGCGCTTGGCAACGTCGATGCCGGCGCGGGTCGAACCGGTAAAGGAGATCATGTCGATGTCGGGATGTTCGCTCATGGCGACGCCGACGTCGGGGCCCAAGCCATTCACGAGGTTGAACACGCCCTTCGGCACGCCGGCTTCATGGAGGATTTCCGCGAAGATCAGCGCTGAGGTCGGGGTGTATTCCGACGGCTTCAAGAGCATGGTGCAGCCAGCGGCGAGCGCAGGCGCGACCTTGCAGGCGATCTGGTTCAGCGGCCAATTCCACGGGGTGATCATGCCAACGACGCCAATCGGCTCCTTCGTGATCATGGCGGCGTTGTGCGCCTCGTCGAACTTGTAGGTCTTCAGCACGTCGAGCGTGGCGACGAGGTGACCGAGGCCAGCACCGGCCTGCAGCTTCTCGGCCATCGGCAGCGGAGCGCCCATTTCGTCGGAGACCGACGCACCGATATCCGACATGCGGGTCTTGTAGACCGCGATGATCTTTTCGAGCAGCGCGATGCGCTCTTCACGGGTGGTCTGGGAGAACGTCTCGAAAGCGCGCTTGGCAGCGGCGACAGCCTTGTCGACGTCGGCCTTGGAGCCCAGCGCAATGTCGTACATCGCATCTTCAGTCGCCGGATTGACGACAGGGGTGGTCTTTTTGACGACGGGATCGACCCAGGCGCCATCGATGTAGAATTGCAGGCGGTTGACCATTGGTAACCTCTTTGATTGCGGGAACGTCTGTCGTCAGAAAATTCTGTGCAGCCGGGTCTATCTGGGAAGGAACGACACGTCCGGCAAGCACCCTTGCGCGGTCATTTCGCCTCATGAGCCCGTCATGCACGGGGTGCCGCGTGAAAGCAGCAAATGCATATAAATCCAGCCGCGTGGCAGGAGCAAGGCCCCGTGTTTTGCGCGCGTTCTAAAATCGAAATGGCACAGCTTGCCAGCAAAGCGCAGTGTGCATTGCAACAAAATTGAACGAAAAATCAGCGCGACTTTGCGCGGACGGCGATGGGCGCGTCCGGATCGGCTTCGTCATCGGCCATGGTAGAAATCGGCGACATCGGTGTGTCACGCAGCCGCTTCAGGCCAAGATGGCGTTCGCGCAGGATGACGAAGATGCCTGCGCCCGCGACGATTACCGCACCGCCGACCACGTAAGGCGTCGGCACCTCGCCGAACATCCAGAAGCCGAGCAAGAAGGCCCACAGCATCGCCGTGTAGTCGAACGGCGCCAGGAAGGACGCCGGCGCATAGCGATAGCTCTCAGTGAACAGCATCTGCCCGAGCCCACCGGAAATGCCGATGCCGATCAGCAGCGCCAATTCGAAACTCGTCGGCCAGCGCCAGCCGAATGGCGCCGTGAGCAGCGACGCCGCCATCACGATCAGCGTCATGAAGATGACAATCGCGGATGAGGACTCCGTTGCGGTCAGCCGGCGGATCTGGATGGTCGCACCGCCCGACGAGAAGGCATTGAGCAGCGCCAGCGACAGACCGATGATCATCGACGTGGTCAGCGCTGCGTGATCGTGGAAATACGGCGACAGCATCAGGATCACGCCGGAAAATCCGATCGCTACCGCCGACCAGCGATAGGCATGGACCTGCTCTTTCAGGAAGATCGCAGCGAATACCACGGTGATCAGCGGCGCGATGAAGGCAATGGCGGTGACATCCGCGATCGGCAGCCGCGCCAGAGCGCCGAAGGTGCAGAACGTCCCGATCACGCTGAACGAACCGCGCACCAGATGCGCGGAGACGCGGTTGGTGCGCAGCGCGCCGCGCAATTGACCGCGCCAGCCGAAAAAGAGCACGATCGGGATCAGCGCAAACAACCCGCGGGCAAACACGATCTCGCCGAGCGGCACGTCGCTGCCGAGATAGCGCCCCTGCGCGCCCATGATGGCAAACGCCATGGTGCTGGCAATCTTCAGCGACACGGCTTTGAAGATGTTCATGAGTTCGGGGAAATGGAGATCAGAGGAATCGTGGGGTCTTCATGTTGCAGCACACAATCACGTGAGCCTCCTCACGAAAACCGCCGATGCGACATGGCTTGGCGGGTTTCCATGCAAGGCTGCACCTCGCCACAACCCAACCTTGCGCGGGCGGTTTTAGCCCTTTTTGGCGGGCCTGATGGGCCCCTCCGCCGCAGGGAGCGACTTCAGATAGAGCGCCATCGCCGAGCGGTCGTCTGCGCTCAACTGGGAGGTATTGCGGATCACGCGGGCCATGGAGCCACCGGCGGTGTCGCCGTCCGGCGTCTGCCCGGTTTCGAGAAAATACGCGATGTCCTTTTCGCTCCAGTCACCGAGACGCTTTTGGGTGATGTTAGGTACCCAACCCTCTCCGTCAGGATTCGGACCTCCGGCAAAGCGCTGTGCCGTCACGATGTCGCCCAGCGCGTTGCGCGGGCTGTGGCACTCGGCACAGTGGCCCAGCGCATTCACCAGATAGCTGCCGCGATTCCACTGCGGCGACTTCGATGCATCCGCCTCGAAGGGTTTGCCATCGAGGAACAGCAGCTTCCAGACGCCGAGATTGCGGCGGATGTTGAACGGGAATGGCACCGCATGATCCGGCGCCTTGCTGGCGACCTGTGGCAGCGTCTTTAGATAGCCGAACAGATCGCGCACGTCCTCCATCTTCATCTGCTGATAGGACGTGTAGGGAAAGGCCGGAAAGTAATGCGAACCGTTCGGCGACGTCCCCTTCAACAGCGCCGTGACGAAATCAGCCTCGCTCCAGCGGCCTATCCCGGCGACCGGATCCGGTGAGATGTTTGGCACATAGAACGTACCGAACGGCGATGTGAGCGGCAGCCCGCCGCCAAGCTTGAGCCGATCCTGCTGCGCCGGCGTCGCATGGCATGACGAGCAGCCACCGGCATTGAAGACCACTGCGCCATTGCCGGGATTGGGCGTGTGCGGCGGGAGCGTGCTCGCAGCCACTGTTACGGGAATCGTCAGCCACCAGAACACGCCGATGCCGATGACAGCCGCGACAAATGCGAGAATGAAAAGCCGTTTCAGCACGTGCATGTCCAATTGGTATCCGGGTCAAACTTCAGCACATAAAGCGCGTCGAACAGCCGCTGCCGGAACGAAACCGTGATCCATCCCTTAGGCTCCCGGGGGAATGAATTGGCGTCTCGGATGTTTCCAGCCATGACGACCTCACCATCATCAGGGAGAAAACCATGTCACCTCGTTCGATCATGCTCGCGTCCCTCGCACTCGGCGCCAGTATCGCCCTCGCCGGCCCCGCTTCCGCCGACAAGATGAAGGCGACCCTCGACAGCGCCTCCGAAGTGCCCGCCAATACCAGCGCCGGCAAGGGCACCGCCGATATCGACTTCGATCCCGCCACCAAGAAGCTGACCTGGAAGCTGACCTATTCCGGCCTCACGGGTCCTGCGACCATGGCGCATTTCCACGGCCCCGCCGAAGCCGGCAAGAATGCCGGAGTGGCCGTACCGATCACACCAGCCACATCCGGCTCCGAAGGCAGCGCCACGCTGACCGACGCACAGGCCGCCGACCTGTTGGCCGGCAAGTACTATGTCAACATCCACACTGAGGCTAACAAAGGCGGCGAGATCCGCGGACAGGTGACGAAGTAACATTCGTGCCGAACATGGCTTGGACACGAGGGCGAGTGCTACAGCACTCGCCCTCGTGCTGTCGGGAAACATCTCATTTCCGGAGCAAGACATCCACTTGAACAATGTAAGGACTTTCCTTACATTGTAATCTGAGGATGCTCGATGATCACCAGCAAGATGACCAGCAAGGCTCAGACGACGATCCCCCAACCCGTGCGCGCGGCGCTTGGGCTGAAGGAAGGCGACGAGATCGCCTATGCCATCGAAGAAGGCCGCGTCGTCCTTACGCGTGCCGAGCAGAGCAAACCCGAAGACCCCTTCGCCACATTCGACGAATGGGATAGCGCCGCTGACCGGAAGGCCTATGGCCGACTTTGAGCAAGGCGATATCATCCGCGTCCCATTTCCTTATACAGATAAGGACACGAGGCAACGTCGCCCCGCTTTGGTCGTGTCTTCCGGCCCGATAGGAGAAGCCAGCGCGTTGCTCTGGGTCGTCATGATTACATCCGCAGAGAACAGGCCATGGCTCGGCGATGTACCCATCCCGAGCCACGAGCGTAGCGGCCTCCCCGTCGCATCAGTCGTTCGCCCGTTCAAGATCGCGACCATTGAAGTTCGGCACGCTGACCGCATCGGCAAGATCGCCAAGCCTGCGCTTCGAAATGTCATGCACCAACTTCAGACAATCTTGTCCGTAAATAGCTCTGCCGACTGAGGTCTGACTCAGATCTTGAGCCTGAACGTCTCGTGACAGCCACCGCATGCCTTGCCGATGCCGCCGACATTCGCCTTGAGGCTGTCGAGATCCTTGATCTTGGCCTTGGCGTCGGTGACGGCCTTGGTGAAGGTGACGATGTGGGCATCGAAACCGGCCTTGTCTTCCCAGACCTTCGGCGACGTCGAATAGTCACCCTCGACCTTCAGACCCTTGGTGCTGTCCGGAAACAGTGTCGGCAGCTTCTTGGCGGTTTCGTCCAGCACGGTCAGCGCGGCCTCGACCGCGGCCTGATCATAGGGCTTGTCGCCCTTGGCCATCGCGCTGAGCGTGCCGCCAAGAGCGCGACCATTGGACTTCATCAGCGTCTGGCGTTCCTTGACGATCTCTTGCTGGGCCGAGACCGCCCCCACACCCAACAGCAAAGCTCCGACAACGAGAAGCGCACGTTTCATCAACCAATACCCCTGTTTGGAATTCGATTAGGACTAGTTCGCAACATGTAGATGAACCCCGCCGCCATCCGGCTATTCCCGGCGGCGGCGCTTTACAGCGTATGGAGCCGTTCGTGCTCGCGGATCGCCATCCACACCCGCTCAGGAGTTGCGGGCATGTCGATGTGCTCGATTTTGTATTCGCGATAGAGACCATCGATGATGGCGTTCATCACGGCCGGACAGGAGCCGATAGCGCCAGCCTCGCCAGCCCCCTTCACCCCCAGCGGATTGGTCACGCAGGGGATGTTGTGGGTCTCGAACGAGATCGGCGCGCCGTCGGCCGCGCGCGGCAGCGCATAGTCCATGAAAGTGCCGGTGACGAGCTGGCCGTCCTCGGGATCATAGATCGCCTGCTCCATGAGCGCCTGGCCGATGCCCTGCATGGTGCCGCCATGAACCTGGCCGGCCAGCAGCAACGGATTCAGCGTGACGCCGAAATCGTCGACGATGACGTAATTGACAATGGCGATCTTGCCGGTCGCAGGATCGATCTCGACTTCGACCAGATGGGTGCCGTTGGGGAAGGTGCCGTCGGCGCTGCTGAAGGTTTCAGACGCATTGAGCTTCGACGGATTGGCCTTCTTTGCGAGATCGGCGAATGACACCGAGCGATCAGTGCCGGCGATCTTCACCACGCCGCCATCGATCTCGAGGTCGGCGGCGCTGGTTTCCAGCACATCCGCCGCCAGCTCCTTGAGGTTGATACCGAGCTGCCTGGTGGCGCGCTGCACGCTGACGCCACCGGTCGGGATCGATGCGGAGCCGCCGGTACCGAGACCGGTCGCCACCTTCGCCGTGTCGCCCTGGACGATGTGGACGCGGTCCGGTGTCACACCGAACTGTTCGGCGACGATCTGGGCATAGGCGGTGTGGTGACCCTGCCCGGTCGATTGCGTGCCGATCAAAATGGTGATGTCGCCATCGGCGCCAACAGCAACATTGGCGGTCTCGTCGCCCATAGTGCCGCAGACTTCCACATAGGTGGCCATGCCGATACCGCGAACCAGGCCCTCCTTCTTCGCGGCCTTGGCCCGCTTTGGAAATTCCTTCCAGCCCGCGACATCCATCGCGCGTTTCATATGCGCGGTGAAATCGCCGGAGTCGTACACCTTGCCGGTCGCGGTCCTGTACGGCATCGCCTTCGGCGGGATGAAGTTCTTGCGGCGGATCGCATCCGGCGACATGCCGAGCTTGCGCGCGCATTGATCGACGAGACGTTCGACGACGTAAGCCGCCTCCGGACGGCCGGCGCCGCGATAGGCGTCCACCGGCACGGAGTTGGTGAACACCGTGCGCACGCGGCAATGGAATGTCTGGATGTCGTAGAGACCCGGCAACATGCCGGCGCCGCCATGCGGGATGTAAGGTCCAAAGGTCGACAGATACGCGCCCATGTCGGCCATCAGGTCGACATCCATGGCGAGAAACTTGCCATCCTCGCTCAGCGCCATGCGTGCATGGGTAACGTTGTCACGGCCCTGCGCGTCGCCGAGGAAGTGATCGGTACGGTCCGCCGCCCACTTCACATTCTTGCCGAGCTTCTTGGCGGCAAAGGCCACCAGCGCATATTCGCGATAGGGAAACAGCCGCGTGCCGAAACCACCGCCGACATCGGGACAGATCACGCGCATCTTGTCCTTGGGCATCTTCAGCACGTTATCGCAGAGGATGTCGCGCAGACGATGGCTGCCCTGGCTGCCGATGGTCAGCGTCATGTAATCGCGCTTGGCGTCGTATTCACAGATCGCCGCGCGGGTCTCCATATAGTTGATGATGACGCGCGGATTGACGATCTTCACCTCGGCGACAACTGGCGCCTTGGCGAACACCGCATCGACCGCCTTCTTGTCGCCGATCGGCACATCGAACAGGACGTTGCCGGGATGCTTGGCCCACACCTGCGGCGCGCCCTTGCCGACGGCATTGACCAGACCGTTCACGGACGGCAGCGGCTTCCAGTCGACCTCGATCGCCTCAATCGCATCACGCGCCTGCGCTACAGTCTCCGCAACGACGAAGGCCACGGCGTCGCCGACATGGCGGACTTCCCCGGCGGCGAGGATCGGATAATCCGGCCCGGTGAAAGGATGATCTTCGAGATTGAACAGGCAGGGCAGACCGCCGAGGTCCTTGGTGTCTTCCGCCGTCAGAATCGCAGCGACACCCGGAAGTGTGTGCGCGTTGCTGACATCGATGGTGAAATTGGCATGGGCATGCGGCGAGCGCAGCACGAGGGCATGCAGCGTGGCGGGCGCGTGATCGTCGGTATAGCGGCCATGGCCACGAATGAGGGCGTCGTCTTCCTTACGCAGGACACTCTGTCCGACGCCGAATTTGATGGGGGCCATCGTTCCTCCGCATGCAGTTTAGACTCAATCTACACTGCGGGAGAACGGCGGCAAGTGGTACGGGGGCGTCGCCCTGCCCGACTTTGGGACACGATGAAGCGAGCTATCTGGCGCGGACCAGGCTGCCCAGCCAGCTTTTGCCGAAAAGCATTAGGACCAATGCCGAATAGACCAGGACGATCACGATGATGAGAATTCCCAGCGTCGCTTCGTCGCGGAGGCTGGTGAGGCCCGCAAACTGCTCCGCTGCAAGACGCGCAGTCCCCCACAGGACCGCGGCCAGGACCACGCCGGTCAGCGCGAATTTGCCCAGCGCCAGCAGGAACGCGCGGTCGAATTCGAGATAACCGGCCCGCATCGCGAAGAAGATGACCAGCAACAGATTGATCCAGGCGCCCGCCGCGGTGCCAAGTGCGAGGCCGATCTGCGCCAGAGGTCCCATCAGCAGAATCTTCAGCGCGACGTTGACCGCGATGCCGGTGAGCGCGGCAATCATCGGCGTCGTGGTGTCCTTGCGGGCGTTGAAGGTTGCGACGGCGCTGCGGATCATCACGAAGGGGATGAGTGCGATGGCATAGGCAGCCAGCGTCGCCGCAGCGACGGCGGCATCGGCCTTGGTGAAAGCCCCGCGGGCAAACATCGCCCGCATGATGACATCGGGCACCACCAAAAATGCGGCGACGAAGGGCAGCGAGAACAACAGCGTGAACAGGAAGGCGCGGCGCTGCGCGCCCATGGCGCCAACGTGATCGTCTGCCGCCATCCGCCGCGACATTTCCGGCAACAGTACCGTGCCGATGGCGATACCGATCACCCCGATCGGCAACTGGTTGAGACGGTCGGCATAATACAGCGCCGACAGCGCGCCTACCGGCAAGAAGGTCGCGATGATGGTATCGGCAAATAATGCGACTTGCGTGCCCATTGAGCCGAGCGTCGCGGGGCCGAGCGCGCGGAAGAATCCGCGCACATCCTCGTCGAGGCGCAGCGGCGCAAAACGAGGAAGTCCGCCATGGCGCTGCAAGTCGCCGGCGAGCAGGAAATATTGCAGAAAGCCCGAAATCAACACACCCCAAGCCGCCGCGTGACCTGCACTCGGAAAGAACGCAGCCAGAGCCAGTGTCGCCATCATTGAGATATTGAGGAAGATCGAGGCCGCCGCGGCACTGGCAAAGCGCTGCATGACGTTCAGCATGCCGCCATAGAGCGTCACCAGCGTGATCAGCAGCAGATAGGGAAAGGTGATGCGTGTCAGCTCGATGGCGAGATGACGCTGCGCGGGATCATCGGTGAAGCCCGGCGCGAGGATGCTCATGGCCTGCGGCATGAACAGAATGGCCAGGATGAGCAGCACGACCTGTGATGCAAACAGCAGCGTGAAAATGCGGTCGGCAAACAGATGCGCCGATGCCGGGCCGCCCTTACCGGTCACATGGGCATAGGCCGGGACGAAAGCGGCATTGAACGCGCCCTCGGCGAAAATGGCGCGGAAGTGATTGGGCAGCCGCAGCGCCACGAAGAAGGCGTCAGCCACCGGCCCGGCGCCAAGGATCGCCGCGAGCATGATGTCGCGCGCGAAACCGGTGATCCGCGAGAGGAGCGTATATCCGCCGACGGTGAAAATGCGTCCCAGCATCAGCCGCTTCTACAGCATGAAGCGGCGGTGCAAAATGCTCAACTTAGGTCGCCAGCGCGTCGCGCACAGCCTGGATGACACGATCCTGGGTAGCCTCGTCGAGATAGGCATGCACTGGCAAGCTGATGACATCTGCCGACAGCGCCTCACAGACCGGCAAACCGCCATCGACGACCGGATAGTCCTTATAGGCCGTCTGCATATGCATCGACTTCGCGTAATAGATCGCTGATGGCACGCCCTGCGCCTTCAGCGCATTGGCAAAGGCGTCGCGGTCGGCGCCCTTGGGCAGACGGATCACGTAGCAGGCCCAGATCGACGTATTGCCCTCGGCGACCCGCGGCACGGTGACGAGATTGCCGAGGCTGCGGGCGTAGCGGTCGGCTACTTTGTTGCGGGCGGCGATTTCGTCGTCGAAGATCTTCAGCTTTTCCAGCAGCACCGCGGCCTGGATGGTGTCGAGGCGGCCGGTGATGCCCAGGCGGACATTGTCGTATTTGTCGGAGCCCTGGCCGTGGATGCGGATGCTGCGCAGGTCCTCGGCGAGCTGGTCATCATCGGTGAAAATCGCGCCGCCGTCGCCGAAGCAGCCGAGCGGCTTGGCCGGGAAGAAGCTGGTGGTGGTGGCCAGCGCCGAGGTGCCGACGCGCTTGCCTTTATAGGTCGCGCCGAAGGCCTGCGCGGCGTCTTCCAGCACAAACAGGCCCTCGGCCTCGGCGATGGCGTTGATCGCATCGAGATCCGCGGGCTGGCCGAACAGATCGACCGGGATGATCGCCCGAGGCTTGAGGCCGGCCTTTTTGGCGGTGGCAATGCCACGCTTCACGGACTCAGGGCTGATGTTGAAAGTGACTTCGTCGACTTCGACAAACACGGGCGACGCGCCGACCAGCGCCACGGCCTCGCCGGTGGCGCAGAAGGTGAAGGACGGGCACAGCACGGCATCGCCCGGGCCGACCTTTTTGGCCATCAGCACCATCATCAGCGCATCGGTGCCGCTGGCGCAGCTGATCACATGCTTGGCCCCGCAATATTTGGCGAGCTCGGCCTCCAACTTGGCGACTTCCGGGCCGTTGATAAACTGACAGTGATTGAGCACACGGGTGACCGCCTCGTCGATCGATGTGCCGAGCCGCTGACGCTGCGCATTGAGATCGATGAAGGGAACGGGGTCGATACGGGTGTGCTGGTTCATGATGCCTGGCCTGCAGAATGTCGTCTTGAAGTCTGAATACTGGAAACCGGCGTATGCATGCGCCGGGCCGCGCTTGCGTCAGCCAACCACCTTGCGGGGCGCCGGACGTGATGCTGTGGCCGCGCGCTTCTTCGGCGCTTCAAGGCACTGGATCGCGATTTCGAGGGAAGCAACGCCCTCCTCGCCGGTCACCGCCGGCACGCCGCCGGTCCGCACCGCATCGAGAAACGCCATCAATTCGGCGCGCAGCGGCTCGTCCTGCCCGACCGGCAGATGGCGCATCGAATAACTGCCATCGGTCTTGAAGCCGAAACATTCGGTGACCTGCCGGGTCAGCAGATCGCCCATCACATATTTGCCGCGCGTCGCGACCGTGACGGTGCGCGCCTTGAACGGCGTCAGCCAGTTGGTGTTGATATGAGCGAGCACGCCGGATGCCGTGCGGAACTGCAGCAGCGCGATGTCTTCGCGCTCGGCGACGGCGGAGGCGAGCTGCGGCTGCACCTCGACGATGTCGCTCTCGGTGAACCAGCGGATCAGGTCGATGTCATGCACGGCCAGATCGATGACAACGCCGACATTGGACATGCGCGGCGGGAACGGGCCGACGCGCGTGATGCCGATCGACAGAATGTCCTCGCCCTCGATCGCCTTCTTGATGGTGGCGACGGCGGGGTTGAAACGCTCGACATGGCCGATCATCAGAGTCACGCCAGCCTTTTGCGCGGCATCGACGATCTCGCGTCCCTCTTCCACGGTGGACGCAATCGGCTTCTCGACGAGCACGTGAATGCCCTTGGCGATGCAGGCGAGCGCGACTTCGTGATGCAAGTGAGTGGGCGCTGCGATGGTCACGGCATCGACGCCAGCAGCCAGCAGCGCGTCCAAATCGGCAAAGGTCTTGCAGCCGATCAGTTTCTCGGCGCGGGTGCGGTGTTCGAGCATGGGATCGACGATGCCGACCATTTCGATGCCCGGCAGCCCGGCCAGCACGCGGCCATGATTGGTGCCCATGACACCTGCGCCCACGACGCCGACCCGCAGCGTGCGCACCGCATCCTTCGCTGCGGAAGTTTCTTTCGACACCATTCAACAAACCTCAGAATTCTTAAGGGCGCGCACGCAGCGATTCACCATACCGGCGCCGTGAGTTCTCCTAGCATGCCCGCCACAGATGTGGCGATTGCCCTGCGAAGCTACCCAAACACGTTTTGATTCAAAGAATTACACCATGCGGCCGGTTCGGACCGAATCGATCCATGGGCTCTGGATCAACTGTGATCGATTGATATTGCAGCGCTTTTACGGCATCCTCAATGCGGGCGGATCGTCCCGATCGCGCGCCGACATCAGAGTGATTCCATGTTTCGCCGACATGCCATCGCGACCGGTCTCGCCGCGTCGTTAGCGATCGCCAGTTCCAGCCATGCAACTTCCGCGTTTGCGCAAACACCGCCTCCCGCGCCCGATACCCCGAAGGTCGTCGAACGCAATGTACGCGGACCATCGGCGCGCAACTTCCAGGTCGGCGTCTATCTGAATGTACAGCCCGACTGCACGTCGGGCACCCTGCCCGCCCTGCGCATGGTCACGCCGCCAATCAACGGCACCGTCAGCATCAAGCGCGGCAAGGTCAGTGCCACCAACTACAAGCAGTGCCTCGCGCTCGAAGTGCCAGGGTTCATCGCCTTCTACCAGTCGAAAGCGGATTTCGTCGGCAGCGACGAAGTCACGATCGAAGTGAAATATCCGGCGGGACGTACGGAAGTGCAGCGGATCAGGATCGATGTGGGCGGGAGTGGCGGAGGTGTGGTGCCGGCATTGCCGAAGGCGCCGCAGGGACAGAAGATTTAGCGCCCAATGCGACACATACGGCACGTCAGCAACATCAACTGATTGGCACCTAGTTAAGAGAGAGAAGAGAGCGCATCGCGCCTCTTCTCTCTCTTATATCACGATCAGGCCGTCGCGGTGATCTGACTACTATTCAGCATCATCTTGATCACGTCATTGCCAGCAGTGAGATTGGCGCCAGTGTCATGGATGACGGCAATATCGGTCCAGGTCGATCCGGAGAGATTAACTTGGATTGTCAGATCACCATTAGCCAGTGCAGAATTGCCACCCGCCGATGCAAGCCGCGTCAGGCCGTTAACATCCTCGAAACGAACATGATCGGCCCGTCCCGTACTGCTCAGACCGGACAGCAATCCTGAGAGATCGATCACGTCGGCAGAAGCACCATTTCCCGATACAAAGTCTGCGATCACGTCGAGACTTCCATCCGCATCACCGGACAACCATCGGAACGTATCGCTATCACTGCCACCGACCAAGAGATCGCGACCGGTGCCGCCGATTAAAACGTCGGAATTGCCGCTTCCAAACAGCAAATCGTTGCCGGCACCACCAGTGAGAGTCTCACTCGAACTTGTTCCAGCAATGATGTCGTTCCCCGTTCCGCCGGTAAGGCCGGTGCTGATATTGTAAGTTCCGTTACCAAGATCATAACCGTCATAGGTCGCGCCACCATCGAAGTTGAGATATTCGACCGGTCTATTGTTGAAATGATTCGCGACGTTGAAAGTCGAGCTGCTGTTGTTCGCATCATCGAATGTAATTGTAAGATTATTGCCGCTATGAACGAAATTCAGATCGGTCAAATCTGTCTTAAAGGTCTCGAGCACGATGCGATCATTTCCGTTGGCATCATTGATACTGCTATTGTCACCCCAACCGTGGCTGTAGGTATCATTGTTGTCTGATAGTGTGTTTGAGACGTTAATCGTGAAGGCGTTAGCCTGCACCGCACCATGGTTATCGGTGGCAGTTACCACGATGGTATGGCTCGTAGCATATTCATAATCGAGCGCGCTCGCCACCGTTACAACACCCGTCGTAGCATTGATCGCGAAGCGCCCTCCCGCACTGTCCGCCAAACCATACACAATCGTATCCCCAGAATCCGGGTCGATCGAAGCGGCCGTCAGGCCAACGACAGTGCCCACCGCAGCTGTTTCAGAGACCGAATTCTGCGCAGCGTTAGAGTCAGTAATCGTCCCTGGAACGTCGTTCACCGGCGCGAGGGTAAAGGAAACATGGGCAGTAGCGGAGCCGCCATGACCGTCACTGATCGTGTAGTCGAAGCCGGCCTCGCCACTGTAATTTGCGGTCGGTATGAACGAGATCGTGTGATCGGCGTTAAGCACCACGGTGCCGTGGCTCGCATTCGATACCGCTGTCACCGTCAGCGTATCGCCATCCGTATCTGTGTCGTTGGCGAGAAGCTGAGCTGTCGAGATAACGACTTTGCCGTCTTCGTAGAAACCGCTCCACTCCTCGACATAGCCAACATAGTCGGCCTCTTGTCCCGCCGGCGCGGCGGCACCGCTACCGTCATTCCAGCCGCCACCAAAGACGGCGAGCAGGCTGGCATAGTCTTCATCGCCGCCGTAATTATTCGGCTCGCCCACGCCAAAGTTTGCGTAGCCAACAGCATTTCCGGTGACGTAATCACCACCGAAGAAGACCGTGCCAGCTTCGGGTCCGGATACCCATTTCCAGACCCCCTCCACGGAAGTATCCGATGCGCCCAGCCAGACCGACTGGATAAAAGCGCCAGAGGCGAGGTTCTGGATGAACGCCTGCTCACCGGCCGAGGTGATGGTCGCAAGATAACCACCATCGGCGGCCGCTGCAGTATTAGCTGCAGCCCAGGAGTAATTGCCCTCCACAACCCTGTAGTAGTGTCCGTTAGCCGCGTTCAACGTCCAGCCTTCGCCAGACGGCGGTATACCTCCACCCAAAGTGTCATTCACAGCCACCGGCGCGTGATTTGCGCTGGCCACCGTGACGCTGACCGTATCGGGGGCCGCGGAGTAATGCGTCGTGCCGCCATTGCTCGTGGTGTCGACCTTCCCGCCCTCGCCGGCGAGGGCGTCCCATCCACGGAAGGTCAGTTCGTCGGCAGTGCCCGTGTAGCCTGCAGCCGGCTTGAAGTAGACGCGCGCCGTGGATGTTAGCAGCAGCGACTGAGTGTCCGATACTGTGCCGACTGCAACCCAGCTGCTGCCTCCATTGAGCGAATAGTACCAGGAGCCATGGGTATTGCTCACACCGGTGACGGCAATGCCGCTACCCGTGCCGTCAACGTCGCTGTAGTTGCCGATCCCGATCAGAGCGGACACGAGGGTGCCGACGGCGCCCGACGGCACTCCTGATCCCTCGCCGACGCTCACGGAAGGCGTCTTGCTCGCATCCAGCACCGGTGCGTCATTGACGCCGGTCACCGTCACATCGAGCGACTGATAGGCCAGGTCGGTCGGCTGATCGCCGTGCAGCGTGTAGCCGACACTGACCAAGAGCTGCGCGGCCGTCGGCAGCTTGTTCCAGTCGTCGCCAATCAGCTTGACCTGAATGCCACCCGTGGTCCAGGTGACTTCAACGTCGCTGGCATCGATCTGATATCCGCTGCCGCCATAAACGGTGACCGTGCCGAGCGTCACGGTGTTCGGGGCGCCGCTGTCAGGATCCAGCGTGGCGTTACCATTGCCGAGAACATCGAACACCTTCGAACCCGCATCTTCCGTCATGGAGCCGGCAACGTAGTTGAGCTGCGGAACGTCGTTCACGCCGGTGATGTTCATCGTCAACGTGCTGGTCGTGCTGGCGCCGTACGAATCGACCACCGTATAGGTGAAGACATCCGTGGCATGCGCGCCCGCAGTCAGCGACTGCGCAGCACTGTTGTTGGGCGAATACTGGAACGTACCGTCGGCCTTGATCGTGAGACTGCCGTAGGTTCCGGCAATCACGGTCGGGTTGGACAAATCACTGCTGACCGCGACTGCGGTGCCCGAAGTGCCTGTCAGGATAGCCGATACCTTGAGGGTATCACCGCTATCGACATCGCTGTCGTTGCCGAGAACGCCGGTCGCATAGGTCGTTGCCGATACGGTGGCATCCTCATTCACGGCAACGCTATTGGCGACAGCGACGGGTGTATGGTTACCGCTGATCACCGCTGCAGTCTTGGCGCTTGTCACGCTTTCGCTGAAGGTCTGACCATCGGTGTAGGTCACATTGACCGAAATCTGATGACCGACATCGCCGGCAGCCAGCGTGTAGGTGGAGTTCATCGCACCCGTGATGTTCACGCCATCACTCCGCCAGTGATAGACGATGTTGCTCTGTGCTCCATCCGGGTCGGTGCCCAGATTGGCTTGCAGGACATCGCCGACCTTCGGCGCCGTCCCGGTTTGGGTGGTATCGGTTACGGAAATCGTCGCCGCACCGTCATTCACCGGTGTGACGGTGAATGAGAAAGGCTGACTGACCGGCGTCGAGCCGTCCTGGTTGCCGTCCTCGACCTTGACGCTGAAGCTAGCCGTTGTGCCTTGCGAACCGTCGTGCAGGAAGGTGATCTTGCCGGCGGCCAGTTCCGCCGCAGTAAAGGACGTCGCCGCCACGCCGTTGTTCAAGATCTGGCCGTGTTGCAGGTCCGAGATCTGGAAGACGACCTGCGTTGGGCCGTTATCCGGATCGGTGTAGCCAAGCTCGCCCGAGGTCAGGACAACGGACGCCCCTTCCACAACCGTTGCAGACAGCGTACCGCCGAGCACCGGCGGGTCGTTCACGGGAACCATGTGAATGGTGCCGGTATGGGTAATGCTGTTGTCCTGCCCGTCATTGGCGACCACCGTAACGGTGCGGTCGTCCGAGTTCGGATTATCGCCGGCATACTGATAGACGATGCCGCGCAGGATTGTCTGATAAGTGTCCGTCGACGCATCGCCTGTGATCGTGAGAACACCGGTCGCGGCGTTGTAGACCACAGTGAGACCAGTGGCAGCATTCGTCGCCGACGTATTGAGCGACAGAAGTTCCACACCCAACCCACCTGCGGCGCTGAGGGTGACCGTCATCGAATGCATGGTCGAGGAGTCGACGTCGGTCAGGTTTGCGCTATCGAAGATCCAATAAGGCCATCCTTCGACTGCCGTCGTGGTCACGTCACTGTCCGCCGTGGTGCCGCCGTTGAGGTCGACCACCGGCGCGTCGTTCACCGGATTTACGGTGATTGCGATCGTCGTTTCTGCCTGCTTTGCAACCAAGCCCAGATCGCCATTGTCGCTGAAGGTCAGTTTCAGCGCGTCAGTGCCGTTGTAATCCGCATCCGGCGTGTAGGTTACGCCATTCGCAGCAACCAGCAGGCTGTTCAGCGTGGCCATCATGCCGGTCAGCGTGTAGGTCTCGGTGCTGGCGTCGTAGGTCGCGGTTACGCCCGCCATCGCTGCGATCGTCAGCGTACCGTGATCGACATGCAGGTTCAATTTGGCATCGCCATCGGCGTCGCGGTCGCTGACCTTGAGCGTGCTGGAAGTGAAATACTGGTTCAAAGAGAAGGAGTGATCTTCATCGACCGACGCGGTCAGTGAAGTGCTGGCCCAGGTCGGGGTGTCGTTGGTGCCCTGCACATCCAGCATCACGGTTGCAACGTTACTTGCCGCGCCGTGATCGTCGTACACTGTGATGTTGACAATCCGATCCGGCGATTCGCTTGGCACATTGTCGCCCGTGTGGAACCTGACCAGCGTCTCGATCGCTTCATTGATCTCGGCGCCGGTGAGGGTGCCGCCCGTCAGCGCATTGGTGAAGGTCATGACGACCTGACCGTTGGCGCTCACCGTGCTGTAGTTGATATGCGTCCCATCCGACAGCACGCGCTGGCCAGCAGTGGTGGGCATATTCAGATCGTCGCCGGCCTGAGCGTCGGTAATGGTGATCGTCGCCTTGGTGAAAGTGCTGCCATCGACATCGGATACGGTGGTCGTCACGCCGGAGAATACGTGGGTGCCGTATGCGTCCGCGCCATCCACCTCAAGATAGGCCGTAGAGCTGCCTATTGCGGTCACGACAGGCGCATCATTTGTGCCCGTGATGCTGACGTTGAGCTGGATGGTGTCGGTAGCACCGTGCTCATCGGTCACGGTCGCGGTGAAGGTCTGCACGACGATCTGGCCTTCGGCCAGCGCATGCACGGCCAGATTGTCGGCCTGGACGAAGTGCCACGCGCCGGTCTGGTCGATCGACATCGTGCCATAGGTCGAGGGTCCGCTGATCGACCAAGCCAAGTGCGCACCGTGGTCGACGTCGGTCGCGGTGAGCTGGCCGGCTGCCAGCGGCGGCAGGCCATGCGCCAGATCCCAGGCACGAGATGCGGAGGCATCCTCGTTCTCGTAGCCGCCGTAATACGGACGGCCGGTCAGGCCGGCATCGGCGATTTGCTGGACGAGCGAGTCGTGCAGTTCGGTCGAGGCGTGGCCCGGCGAGAATCTGTCGTCGATCGTCGGGATGTCAAGCGACCCGAGCAGGTTGTCATGCAGCGATTGCGCACGATCGGCGGTGCCATCTGCCAAGCCGCCGTTGACGTAGGACAGGCTGCCATCCGCTCCGTACTTCGCGACTGTATCGAGCAGCGGTGTGCCACCGTGCTGCACGTAATCCGCATAGACAAGGCCGAGCAAGACCGCCGCCTTGTTCACCGGGGTGTTGTAGTAATTGTTATAATTGTCGTCGAGGTAATCCCAGACGGTCGCGATGGCGTCCGCGAAGGTTGCGCCTCCGCCGAGCGCCGCTTGTACCGCCGAGACCACGGCCTTCATATCGGCTGCCGTGTTGACGTTCGCATCGGTCGCGTGCGCAGCGGTCGTGTCCCCGGCCGTGGTGGTCGGTTCGAAGGTGTGCGTCGCATCTGCCTGCTGGATGTTGTGGAGCTGCGAGCTGGCCGCCGCCGCCGGCACCGACGAGATGATGACCGGGGCATCGTTGGTGCCCCTGACGGTGATCGCGATTGTTCCGGCCCCGGACAGGCCGGCAACATCCTTCACCGTGTAGGAAAAGTTCTCCGTCACCTGCTCGCCTTGCGCCAGCGCATTGGTGTCAGGATCGACGTCGTTCAGCGTATAGACGTAGCTGCCATCTTCCTTGATTAACAGCGAGCCATAGGTCCCGGTCACGGTCACGCCATTGGCTGTCACCGATGTCGAGACACTGCCGACCTGCACATCGCTGACATGCAGATGATCCAGCGAGTTCGCGTCGCTGTCGTTGGTCAGCACGCTGCCCATAGCCGTCGACGGGGCGCTCGGAGCGTCCTCGACAACCGTGCCAGTATCGCCAACGGCGACCGGTGCGACGTTGACGAGCTCGCTGGCCGAAATCGTTGCGCCGTTGCTGCCCTCACCCTGGAAGAAGACCTTCTCCACATTGGTGAAATGCGCGATCACGACGTGATCACTGTTGCGCGTGGCCGTATAGGCGCCGTTCGCAAACGTGAAGGTGTAGTCGCTCCACTTGCCAGCCAGCTTCACCGTATCGGTATCGCCGCTATCGACAGAATCCGAGTCCACGATATCGACGACCGTGCCCGCCAGGTTGCGCAGATCGAACGTGTTGTCGCCGCTGCCGCTGTTAATCACGACGGTCGATGGTGCGATGCCCGTACCGGTCAAATCGCCGACCGCCACCGTGTCGTTGCCTGAGCCAAGATTGAAGTTGACATTCTCGATCTCGTCGGCGCGCACCGAGCCCGCGACATTGCCGTGACCGTCGTCGTAGGAGACGAGGATGTCAGTCTTGTCTACTCCCGTGGTGGGGACGATATTCGTACCCGTCGCCACCAGGCTGAGCGTGAAGTTGCGCGCCGTCGCATCGCCGTTGACGACCAGGATGTCATAGTTCGGGTCGGTCGTGCCGGTCTCGCTGCCGCCATCGACGGAGTCGTTACCGTCGCCGACAGCGTAGATGATTGTGTCGTCACCCGCGCCGCCGCCGATCTTGTCATTGCCAAGACCCCCGATAATGGTGTCGTTGCCATCTTGCCCATAGAGGCTGTCGTTGCCCTCACCGCCGTAGATGATATCCTTGCCATCGCCACCATACACGGTGTCGTTGCCTGCATCGCCATAGATGGTGTCGTCGCCCCCCTCGCCGTGCAGCTCGTCATTGTCGCCCCCGCCATGAATCTCGTCGGCGCCGTCACTGCCGTAGATTAGATCCTTGCCGGCATCGCCGAACAGCTTGTCATTGCCACCGCCGCCACGGATGACATCATCGCCATCGCCACCATAGATGGTATCGGCACCATTGCCGCCGCTCAGCTTATCGTTGCCGCCGAGGCCGGAGATGACATCGTTGCCATCGCCACCCTCGATGGTGTCGTCCCCGGCGCCGCCGCCGAGATAATCGTTGCCCTTGCCGCCATCGATCTTGATGCCGCCATTCGCCGCGTCGCTGCGGTAGGATGGCGAAACCATGATGACGTCGTCGCCGTCGGTGCCGACGATTTCCTCCACGCCGCTGATGTAAGACGGTGCCCGATAGCCGTCGTAGACATAGCCCGCCGCCGAGCCGCGGTTCAGGACGATCTTGTCGTATCCGGAACCGCCTTCCACCGGATCCTGGGTGCCGGCAAGCCCATCGATGTTCACCTCGACAGTGGTCCCATCACCAAGCTGGAACGTACGCGTGCCGCTGCCAGTAACATCCTTGCCGAGCAGGAACGTATCATCGCCCGCACCGCCATAGAGATGATCGGCGCCGAGGCCGCCCGTGACCGTATCGTTACCCTCATTGCCGTAGAGCGTATTTTCCTCATCGCCGCCGACAAGAACGTCGTTTGCCTTCGAGCCATGTGCCTCGGTGATCGCCCCCATGGCGTCGTTGCCGACCACATGGCCGCCGCCGCTGGTCAGATCCGTCGCTGTGTTGGCCGCAACGGTTTGGTCGTTCAAGGCGGTCGCCGTATCTGCGAGATTCACAAACACGCCAGTCGTCAGGTCGTCGTAGTGAATCGAGCCGACAGTACCGGCCGCATCCACCGTAACCGAGAAAAAGCCTGGGGTGCTGTCACCGTCCGTATCCGTTGCAGTCGTCGAGAAAGTCAGATTGAGCGTCTGCTCGCCTTGATCATTCGGCGATGTGTGGTCGACCGGCTGCAAAAGCGTGAAGCTGTAGTTGCCCGTTGCCGCATCGACGGAGACCGTAAAGACTTGGTTTTCGGCATGCGTCGCATCGGTGCCATGCAGATAACCGACCAAGACCGCACCAACCTGAACGACGTCCACAGCAATGCCGTAGGACTTGAGTGCAACCGTACTGCCCGCCTGGTCTGTAACAGTCAGACCGGTGTTGACAACCAAAGTCCTCGTCGAACCGTCATCGGCGCCCCAATTGAGGCCGATGCTGTTGGTCGTAGTTTTCGTTCCGTCTTCGTAGACGACAGAAGTCGCCGTATTGGTAAAGCTCGGGGCGGAATCGTTGACCGTGATCTTCAACTGGTCGGAAAGAGCCAATGTGTCGCCGTCACCATCGGCCACTGTGATGGCCGAGGAAAGATCGAGCGTGACGGAGGTTCCGTTGCCTCCACCCGTAACTTCGATAATGCCGTGGCCATTGTTGACGGTAGTCTGGCCGGAGGGCGAATTCGTCCCATCCAGATCGAAATGCGTTTGGTTCGGGACGTTACCAACGTTGATATAAACCGTCGTGTGCGCCGGGATTGCAAGATTGTAGTCGGTGCCACCGCCGTTATCGTCGAGCGTCCAGGAAACACTCGAATTGCTGTCATTGGTCACGCGAATGATGGCATCGCCATCAGACGTGTGACCGACGAATGCAAGATTGGTTCCATTCACTTCACCGACCTGAACGGACTGACCTGCATGATCCAGTGTTGAGGCCAAGATCGAATTGCCGTCGATGTTGTAAGACGCCGCCTGCACGTGATCGATCCCACCGAGTTGGGTGAAGATGTAGATCCCCGTGGTCGAGTTGACCGCAAAGGTAAAGATCGTCGCGCCGGTGACACTATCCTTCGCATAGAGCGAATTGGTTGCTGTATCGATGCTATAGATCAGGGTGTGACCGTTGGAGGTCAGTGAAGTTAACGACGGGGACAGATTCGTCATTTCCACCGTATATTTCCCAACGCCGTCGGCACCGAAGGATACGAGTGTGGAGAGGCCGCCATTTGCGGTGGGGAACGTCGATATGTCGCCGTCGCTGAGGAGAGCTTCATTGACAGCCTGATCGATCGTCGTGCTGGTCGCCACCGGCACATCGTCGCCGACCGTCACCGTAAACGTGTTGCTCGCGGTATCGCCGTCGCCGTCGGTCACGACATAGCCGAACTTCAGTGCCACACCATCGGTGCCCGGAGCTGGATGATCGATCTGATGCGTCAGCACGAAGTTGTAGCCGCCCGTCACCGGATCCAGCGTGACCGTAAAGATCACCTGACCGCCCGCTGTGACGCCTTCCAGCGTGTGACTGTCCACCACGTGATAGCGCACAGCCTGGTGACCGGAGGTGACAGCCTGATTGCTGCTGTCGGTAACGGCGCTGCCGTCGACGATGCCGCCGAAGGTCAGCGAAGCCAGTCCATCTGCGCCGGCATCGACATGCAGTGAGCCCGAGACCGAGGTCGCCGAGGTGCTGTCGTTGTGCTGTGTCAGCGTGACATTGTCGATCGCAATGCCATTGGCAACATCGACATTGGTGAACCAGCCATAGCGATGCCCGCCCGCATCGGAGATCAGGTCACCCGACACAATTGTCTGGGAGAACACCACTGCGCCCGACGCATCGCGCACGATCATGTCGACCGCAAGATGGCCGGTACCGTCGTCGTGGAACATCTGTGTGAAGGTGTACCAGCCGGCAGCTGTGACGTCGCCATGCAGACCGCTGCCCAGGTTCAGCTGCGGGTCGAAGCCGGTGTTGTTGCTCGCGCCGATGAAGATGTGTCCCGACGGGTCCTTGGTGACGTGGAAGATGAAGTCGCGCAGGAACGAACCATCCGCCTTGTTCACCGCAACCGAGTAGTCGAAGCCTTCGTTCGTACCGATCTTGCTCGGATCCAGATAGATATCGACCGATGCCTTGAAGCCCCCGTCGAACGTGGAATCGTAGCCACCAAAGCGCGTGAACGGTGCCGACTCGTCGGCCGTCTGCGTCACCAGCGCATAATTGCCGCTATGCGTCTTAGTCACGATGCCGTCGGTCCCCGACGCCTTGATGACCAGATGGCCGTAGTCGCCGCCATCGACAAACCCGGCCGACGTACTGTCCGTCGCATTCTCGAAGCCTTGGCCGAACCCGGTCTGCGTCGTCAGGTCATGCTCGCTCACCGACCCGGCATCGCCAGGACCAACCGTCGGCACATCATCGACGATGCGAACCGAGACCGGCACATTCAGCGAGTCGCCGTCGGCGTCCGTGGCGACCACGGTGAAGCCGAGCGTCAGCGGATCGCTTCCAGGCGCATGATCGAGCGGACCGAACAGAGCGACGGTGTAATACGGGTTGCCCGGCTCATAGAGCGTGATGCTGAACACGGCCGACTTCGAGGGATCATCAACCCGATAGGCGACGAGCCGCTCGTTATCGCTTCCTGGCGATTCCGGCTCGACCCGATAGGCCAGCAGAACGCCGTCCGAATGCAACACCGGTCCAATGACAGCGCCGTTGCCGTCCTTGGCGAAATTCAGATGCTTGGCCGCACCCTTGTCTGCTCCCCAGCTGACATTGAGGAAGCCCGTATGTGCATCGACCAGCGGCAAGCCCACCTCACTGACCGTCACCGCATCCGCGGGGGCCGTCGCAACCGGTACATCATCGATAATGCGGACCGTAATCGGCACGCTCAGCTCGTCACCATCGGCATCCGTCGCGACGACGGTGAAACCAAGCGTCAGCGGATCGCTTCCCGGTGCGTGATCGAGCGGCCCGAACAGCGCGACAGTGTAATACGGGTTGCCGGGTTCATAGAGCGTGATGCTGAACACGGCTGATTGGATCGGGTCACCAACCCGATAGGCAATCAGGCGCTCATTGTCGCTGCCAGCCGATTCCGGCTCGACGCGATAGGCCAGCAGGACATTATTGGAGTGAAGCACAGGTCCGACGACGTTGCCGTTGCTGTCCTTCGCGAAATTCAGATGCTTAGCATCACCCTTGTCTGCGCCCCAGTTGACATTGAGAAAGCCGGTATGCGCATCGACCTGGGGCAACCCAACTTCGCTGACCGTGACCGTCTCGGCGGGCGCAGTGGCCACCGGCGTATCATCGATAATGCGGACCATGATCGGCACGTTCAGGGAGTCACCGTCGGCATCGGTCGCGGTAACTGTAAAACCAAGCGTCAGCGGATCGGTTCCAGGCGCGTGATCGAGCGGGCCGAATAGAGCGACCGTGTAGTACGGGTTGCCCGGTTCGTAGAGCGTGATGCTGAACACCGCCGACTTCGAGGGATCATTGATCCGGTAGGCGATTAGCCGCTCATTGTCGCTGCCGGCCGATTCCGGCTCGACGCGATAGGCCAGCAGGACACCATTGGAGTGAAGTACGGGTCCGACGACGTTGCCGTTGCCGTCCTTGGCGAAATTCAGATGCTTGGCATCACCCTTGTCTGCGCCCCAGCTGACATTGAGGAAGCCAGTATGTGCATCGACCTGAGGCAAACCAATTTCGCTAACTGTGACCGTCTCGGCAGGAGCAGTGGCCACCGGCGTATCATCATCCACTGTGACGCTGAATGTACCCGCCACCGTATCGCCGTCGAAATCGCGCGCCGTGTAACCGAAACTCAGGCTGATATCATCCTCGCTGCCGCCAACCGGATGATCGATCGGCTTCAAGAGAGTGAACTTGTAGCTGCCATTGGCGTCGTCGGAGAGCGAGGCCTTGAAGACCCAATTCGACGTGTTGCCGGCAACGAACATGCCGGTATAGCCGACCACCGTCGTGCCGTTCTCAAGCACCTGATAGTGCACCGCCTGGCCTTGTGACGTTAGTGCAACGACCGTCGCGCCCGCGGTCGCGATCACAGCAGGCTGAAGTCCGCTGGTGGCGGAATCCGAGTCTGTAAAGTAAATGGCGCGCCCCGTCAGGGCCGCGACATTGCCGGAAACGTTGTTCGCAGCGCCGGCGCCGTCCTGCACGCCGCTCGCGTCAGACGTATCGCTGGCGTCGGCACCCCAATGAATGCCGAGGGAACCCGTGGCAATCGCAGTGCCAGGCGCATCGCCCTGCCCGCCCGTGTTGCCGCCGCTCAGCGCGTCCTCATCGACGATCGACGCCGTCGTGTGCAGTTGGACATTCGCGAGGAATGTGCCGCCGTTGTCGGCAACACCAACTTCGCGGAATTCGAGCGTGTTTGTTCCGGAAACCGCCGTGAAGGTGAAACTGAACTGCTGGAAGCCGGTGGCGCTTGGGTTGACGGTGCCGACCAGCTCGCCATTCCACCACACCTGCGCCGTAGCGTCGAAGCCAAGCGGCTTGGCGGCGTCGAAGCTCAGCGTATAGCTTTCACCCGCCGTCAGGTTGGTCAGTGTCTGCGCAATCGTGACGTCGCCGGGAGATGCGTCGAGATCGACGACACGGCCGCCGTTCACCGGATCGGCCACGTACCAGCCCGACGGATTGCGTTCGAGGCCGACGCCGCTGATGGTCCAGCCGACGATCGAGCCAGTCGCGGTCTGGCCACCCCAACCCGGCTGCGGCGGACCAAAACCGGTATTATCGAGGAACTGACCATTCGTGATCAGATTCGCGCCCAACGTGGAACTCGCGATCGTCGGTGCGTCGTCGCGGATGTCGATCTGCAAGATGCCTTGATTGAAGGCATCCGTCTTGTCACCGTCACCGTCGGTGACCTGGAAATCGAACACCATGGTCAGAGCATCGTCTGCCCCGCGCTGGTCGATATCCGGATGATCGATCGGACCACTCAGCGTGTAGGTATAGGCACCGGTAGTCTGGTTCACCACCAAGGTGAATACCGTCTGGCCACCTGCAGTACCGGTCAGTGTGATCGCCCCCTGGCCGCCGAACGCTGTTCCGTCCGTCACCGTACCAATCACCACGGCAACGCCGTGTGAGGTCAGAGCCGGGAAGCTCTCCGGATCTCCGGCACCTTCGGCCTGCTCCATGATCGCGGAGCCGAAACGATAGACGACGCTGGTGATCTGGCCGCCATCCGCGCCCGCGCTGAATGCCAGTATGCCGGTGCTGACGGACGGGATGAAGGCGCCTGCTGCATCGGTGCTCTCGGTGACGGGCTGGGCCCCCAACCATGACGCCGTTGGCGTATCGTCGTTGACCTTGACCGTCAGCGATCCGGTTGCCGTGTCGTTGTCGCCATCGGTCACGGTGTAGTTGAAGGTCAGCGACAGATTCTCTTCCGTTGTCGATGAAGGCTGCATTGATGTCGGATGCACCAGTGGTGCATGGGTCGAGAAGGAATACGAACCGTCAGCGTTGATTGTCAGGGTCGCGACAGGATGCAATGCGTCGAAATGAGCACTGGTCGCGGTCCAGGTGGTGACTCCTCCGGCCACGGTTGGCGAGCCCCACGTGACGGACTCCTGGTGTGCAACGCCATTGGCATCGATGTAGATGGCCTTGAATGCCGTTGTCGTCCCGAGCATTACGCTCTTGAAGCCGTCGGCACCGGGCGAGAACAACGCCCCCGCTACACCCGTCACCGAGGTCACGTTGGCAACGTCGTCTGCCCCACCGGCATTGCCGCCGCTGAACGCATCATCGTCCAGCACCGACGACGCGGTCACGGCGCCCGTGGTCACCGGGGTATCGTCATTGATGGTGACGGAGAAGGTCGCGGAAGCCGGATCGCCATCGGAGTCACGGGCGGTGAAGCCGAAGTTGATGCTGATGTTGTTCTCGTTGCCGCCGGCCGGGTGGTCCAGGCTGTCCAGCAGCGTGAAGGTGTAGGAACCGGCGCCGGTGTCCGACAACGACACGGTGAACACATGGTTCAAAGCCGGGTTGCTGCCGGTATAGGCCGTCAGCGTGGTGCCGTCCGCACTGAGGCTGTAGTTCAGCTCTGCTCCGTTGGAGTGCAGATGCTGCGATGTCAGCGTGGCCATGATGCCGGTGGTGAACACCACCGAACGATCGCCATTGGCCTGCGTGCTGCTGAAGCCGCCATTGACGACGCTGTTGGCGGAGTCCGCCCCCCAGGAGATGCCGAGCGTGTTGGTGCTGACGGCCGTGATGAACGGAAGATCGCCGATCCCACCTGGATT